>JBDKKE010000310.1:0-5885 GCA_039796255.1 Verrucomicrobiota bacterium
CTGGAGCGCCTGGGACGCATCCACAGCCGGGATCAGGTCTATCGCAGCCATGACACCCTGCGTGCTGCGGGCTTCGATAATCTGAACATTGACCTGATGTTCGCCATTCCCGGCCAGACCCTGGAAGTCTGGCGGACCACCATCGCGGAAGCAGTGCGGCTCGGAACCACCCACCTGAGCTGCTACGAGGTCATCTACGAGGACGACACGCCGCTGTATGAGCAACTGAAGGCGGGCCAATTCGCTGTGGACGAAGCCCTGGCGTGCTCCATGTACGATGAACTGGTGGACCGCCTGGCCGAGGGCGGATTCCGCCAGTACGAGATCGCCAATTTTGCGCGGGATGAGGAAGGCCGGGATTTGGGCGCAATCCCCTCACGCGCCTGCCGCCACAATGTTGGCTACTGGAGGGGACGCGACAGCTATGGCCTTGGCCCCAGTGCGAGCGAATACGTCCGCGGCCTGCGCGCCCGCAACTGGGCCAACACCACCTTGTATTGCGAACAATTGGAGCGCGGCCGCCGGGCGAAGGAATTTGCCGAGGCCCTGCCGCCGCAGGCGAGGGCGGGCGAATTGGCGGCTTTCGGACTCCGAATGAATGCCGGTTGGCCGTTTGCCGAGTTTCGGGAACGCACCGGATTCGATCTCCGCGAGGAGTGGCAGGACGAACTCCGTCAACTCACCGCCCGCGGCTGGGGCGAGGACACCGGGGAAGCGTTCCGACTCACCCGACAAGGACTACGGTTTGCCGACTCCGCCGCCGAACTCATGCTGCGAACGGATGAAGCCCCGGCCCGCTCGTGTCCGTGACCTGAGCTAACCACGGAGAGGAAGAGGTTTTGACCACGGATAGCACGGATGAACACGGATGAAGATCGGGAGAGGAGAAACCCGGAAGGGCACTGATCCCGGAACGGCCCATGACTTGTCGTCCTCCCAACACCTTTGCTCTTTTGATTCCCTGCTTCCACGTCTCTCAGTTATCCGTGTCGATCCGTGCTATCCGTGGTTAAAACCTCTTCCTCCCCAACTCCGTGGTTCACGCGTCGCCAAAGCTCACCAGTTTCAGCTCCCGGAGCGCGTTGAGGAGGAACTGCATGGCGATCGCCGCGAGGAGAAGGCCCATCACTCGGGTGGTCACCCGGAGCGCGATCGGACTCAGCCATTTGGCCCCGCGCGATGACAGAAAGAAAACCAGGTAACTGGCCGCGCAGACCACGACGATCGACACGTACAGGGCGATGTGTTTGGGAATGCTGTCCGCCTTGGCCTGCAACAGGATCACCGTTGAAATGGCACCGGGGCCAGCCAGCATCGGAATGGCCAGGGGCGTGATGGCAATGTCCGCCTTGGCCATGCCCGCTTCCACCTCCTCATGCGTCTCCTGGGCCTTGGACCGCGTGGCCTTGAGCATGTCCAGCGCGATAATCAGCAGGATGATGGAGCCCGCCATCTGCAGGGCCGGGATGGTGATGCCCAGCAGGTGAAACACCCAGCGCCCGGCCACCGCAAAGACCAGCAGCATCACCGCCGCCGCCTGGCAGGCCAGACGCGCCATGCGAATCCGGTGCTCCGGCGAATCGTGAGGGGTCATTGCCAGAAACGCCGGCACCGTTGCGATCGGATCAATGATCACGAACAGCGAACTCAGCGCGAGCAGGGCGTACTCGAAGAAGGACATGGGGGAGGGCAAAGCTCAAAGCTCAAAGCTCAAAGCTCAAAGCTCAAAGTTCCATAGGACCACGGACTACTGACAGTTTTCACGTTCTGCACGGTGCCAGAATCCCATCCTTCATCCCATGGACGATTTTCTTATCGGCGGGAACGATGGTGGCCAGGACGCCGCCCAGTTGCGTTCGGGCGGCGGGGCCGTCGCCACTGACGAAATAGTACGGACAGAGACGGACCCGGCCCGGCATCGGCTGCACCTCGGATTTCTCGAAATCGAACCAGGATGTCTCCACGACCTTCGGTCGGTGAAACTTTTGCAGGATATAGGGGGACCGCGGCCAGGCGGCCAATGCCTTCTCCACCGCCACACTCCAGTCCGCGGTGCTCAGGTCACTTCCCAGGTACACGCCCCGGGCACCCCAGGCCTCTTCGCTGTAGCCGGACACCTTGAGAATCAGCTCCCGCTCCCGCTGGCTGAGGCCCTTAAGCTGACGCCAGTCGGTGAGTTCGAGTCCGGGATAGGCCGCCGACGGCGGCAACGGAGCCGGATCGAGGATCCAGGTCCGGGGCACATGCTTCATCAGCCGCCGGAGAAACCCCTCCCCCAATTCCTGGCGCCAGAATTCCTGCAGGTTCCGATTCCACAGGAGGGCAAACAGCATCTTCTCTTCAAAGACCGGCTTGGGCGGCGGCGTAAGGCGGATTCGTCCCGCCTGAGCCGATTCAAAGATCCGCGACGACGACGGAACATTGGCCAGGTCGAACAGCTCAAAAAACCGGTACACCGCATCCCCCCCCTGAAAGTCGGTGAATTCCGCATCGCGCACCGAGCAGTCGATCCCGTCCATTCGCCCGGCGATCCAGGCCATTTCCGGGCGGTAGGACGCGGACTCCTCCGAAACCACCAGATGCACCCGCCGGGCCTCACCAAAAATCGACGCAAACCCCTTCCTCATTCCATCCGTCCCGCCAACCAGGGACCAGGAACCAGGGGCCAGGGACGCATAGGTTTCATTGAGCCATTGGGTCAGCCCGATTCCGCCGGGGACGGAATCCAGCTCGGAAATGGCGAAGCCATCCTCGGTTAGGAGGATGTCTGGACGGATCACCCGTGGAACCTCGTTCTTGAAGGCGGGGTCCCGCTGCAGGGCGATTAACCGTTCCGGCTTCCCTTGGTCCAGTACCTGGGCGACCCACGCGGGTGCGCGGCCCTCGACACTGCGGCGGTACAGCAGATTTACGGCGCGATAAAACTGGAGCAGAACGCGTCCCAGGGTTTCCAACTCCGCCACCATCGCTTCGCCCAGCGCGAATGGCTCCGGAGCAATGCGCCAGGTTTGCCCCGCAAACAGGCCGTCGGCAGGCAGGGCGGCGCGCACCGCCCGGGCGCGTTCGGCAGCAGACTCGCGGTCAGTCATCGGACACCACGATAACCAGGAAGAATCCGTGGAGGCGAGAAATCCGCTCATGCGGAAATCTCCAATCGGGAAATCCGCTCCCCCTCTGCGGTTCCGTTCTCTCCCCAACAAGCACCCTGCCCTCCGTGGTAAGGCGTCCGCTTTCGAGTTGGAGGATTCCCTCCGCTTTCGTAGCGTTCGCGACCATGCTGGACATCAAGCTGCTTCGGGACCGTCCCGATCACGTTCGCGACCGACTCGCCACCCGTCACTCCGGGGACGAGTCCCGGCTCGCCGAGGCGCTGGCACTGGACGAGCAGCGCCGGGCTGCAGTCACGGAGGTCGAGCAGCTCAAGGCCGAACGCAACAGCGCGTCGAAACAGATCGGCGCCCTGATGGGACAGAAAAAGCTCGCCGAGGCGGAGGCCCGCAAAGTCGAAGTGCGCACCCTGGGCGAACGCATCACCGCACTGGATCGCACCGTGGCTGAAACAGAGGCCGCCCGGGATGCCCTGCTCCTGACCCTTCCCAACCTACCCCACGCCAGCGTCACCCTGGGAAAGGATGCTTCCGAGAATCCGGAAATCCGGATGCATGGAGAGAAGGCCCGGTTCGACTTCGCCCCAAGGAACCACATAGAACTGTGCGAGCGACTGGGCCTGATCGACTTTACCCGGGGTGCCAAGCTGAGTGGCTCCGGATTCCTGCTGTACACCGGCTGGGGTGCCCGTCTCGAGCGCGCCCTGATCAATTTCCTGCTGGAACTCCACACCACCGAACACGGGTACACCGAGGTGGCCCCCCCCTACATCATCGGCGAGCACTGCATGGTGGGGGTCGGTCAGTTTCCGAAGTTTAAGGATCAGGCGTATGCGGTGCAGGAAGGACTGGATGGTTCAAGTCTGGGCAAGTTGTACCTTCTGCCCACTGCCGAGGCGCCGGTGGCCAACATCCACCGGGAGGAGATCCTGACCGCGTCGCGCCTGCCCGTCCGCTACTGCGCTTACTCCCCCTGTTTCCGCGCCGAGGCGGGCGCCGCAGGACTGGGCACGCGCGGCATGATCCGGGTCCACCAGTTCGACAAGGTGGAACTTATCAAGATCGTCACTCCGGAGTCAGGCTACGACGAGCTGGAGCAGATGGTGCTCAACGCGGAAAAGGTCCTGCAACTGCTCGGACTGCACTACCGGGTCATCAACCTGTGCACGGGAGACATGGGATTCGCCTCGGCAAAGACCTATGATATCGAGGTCTGGGCCCCGGGGCAGAACGCCTTCCTCGAAGTGTCCAGTTGCTCCAACACGGAGGACTTTCAGGCCCGCCGCATGAACCTCCGCTATAAAGACGCCACGGGCGAGAACCGCTTCCCGCACGTGCTCAATGGATCCGGGACCGCACTGGCCCGGCTGTTCGTGGCCTTGATCGAGACTCATCAACAGGCCGACGGCAGCGTGCTCATTCCCGAACCGCTTCGACCCCATCTGCGCGGCGACCGCATTCCCTCCGCCGCCTCATAGCCGGAACCTGCAGTTGAACCACGGACATCACGGAAAAGCACGGATGGGAACGGCCAGTCGTCCTGAGGTTTCCGGGGTGCGTGCGCTCCCATAAGCCAGTCGCGCACCCGTGTTTGCGCCATAGCCAACGCCGAACATCGGTTCGCTTAGAATCCCCAATTGTCCCCATCACCCGCGTGCTGTTGGCGAGATGAAAGTACCCAGCCAAGCCTCGGAGTCGTTCCTTCAATCCAGCTCCCTGCCTTGGCCGACACAGGATCACGAAATCATCCGCGGATCAGACGGATCCGCGGATAGTGGGGCAGCCGGACCACCAGTGGGCGGGTGAACTCCAAACCTCCGGTTCTCGGCGTTTGGGCGGCGTGTCAGGTAGCTCCCCGAACTGCATCGTTCAGGTCGCCTATTGTGTTCATCCTGCCGAGGGCAAAACAGTCGCGGATTGCTTCGCCCAATCCAGTCGCCACCCTTGCCACACATGATGGTTCGCTCTCTCCTTCTCGCATCCCTCGGCATGGCGTCTCCGGGTGTCCTGGCCGAAGCGCCCGCCTGGCCAGCCTTCCGCGGCCCCAACAGCTCCGGGCTTTCGCCCGCCGCAAAGCCCCCAACCCATCCGAGTCCGACCGCCGGTGTCCAGTGGCAGATCAATGTTCCGTGGTCCCCGTCGTCGCCGACCGTGACCGTCGATCGGATCTTCCTCACCACCTTTGCCGACGGGAAGCTGGAAACCCGGGCCTACGCACTGCGCGATGGAAAGCTGTTGTGGTCCCGCGTCGCTCCGGCGGAGAAACTCGAGGAGTACCATCTGACCGAGGGCAGTCCGGCCGCAGCGTCACCGGTCACCGACGGGCGCCCCGTCGTCGCCTACTTCGGCTCCTTCGGGCTGGTCGCCTATGACGTGGAAGGAAAGGAACTCTGGCAGCATCGGTTTCCCGTGGCCCGCACTGCCGGCAACTTTGGTTCTGGCACCTCACCCCTACTGCTCGAGGATCGCGTGATTCTGAATCGCGACCTGCTCGGCGGCTCGTCAGTCGTCGCTGTGGACCTTCAGTCCGGACGCACCCTGTGGGAAACGCCGCGCCCGGATTCGCCCACCAGCTACGGAACCCCCATTCTCTGGGAACACGACGGGATCCGGGAGATCGTGATCGCTGGCTCCCTTTCCCTAAAGGCCTATGACCCGCAGACCGGCGCAGAGCGCTGGGTGGTTCGCGGACTTCCTTCGTTTTCCTGCACCACGCCGGTGGTTGGGGACGGACTTCTTTTCTTTGCCGGATGGGCGCCGGGCAAGGCGGATTCCCCG
>JBDKKE010000311.1:0-3477 GCA_039796255.1 Verrucomicrobiota bacterium
GCGTCGCTCCGGTTCAGGGGTTCCAGCAGGGCAGGTGCGGCGGACGAACGCTCGGCAACCGGTTGGTCCAGCCACGTCCGGAGTGCGTCCAGTCCGGCGGATGCCGGTGTCAGATCCGTCCACAGGGCATCCACTGTGGGATCGCCCTTGGCCAGCGGACCAAACGGCTGTTCGCGAACCTCATTGCCGATGGTGAAACGGAGCCAGCCCTCGGCCCCTGGCTTGAGGGAAAAGCGCGGCATGTCATTGAGATCCGCAGTGCCGGACCGGGTATCCGCCAGCGCGCAGGCGCGGCGCACACCGTCCAGAACGCAGACCTTGGCGCTAAGCCGGGTGCCGTTCTTCCGGTCCCATAGCCGGACGCCCAGGTTGGCGACGTCGACGCCGGGAGTGGCCGCCTTGACGTAGCGGGAGGTGACATTGACCGCCGCCACGCTGTCGTTGGTGCGGGCCCAGACCATGGGGAAGGTAAGCCCGTCGCGCTTCCATGAGGTGGCGAAGAGGGCGTGACGTCGCTCGTCGGCCTTGGCCTGCGCCGCATCGCCTGCGAACCAACCGCGGTCCAGTCCTGCAGCGTCGTACTCGTCAGCGCCAGCGAAATGCCAGTCGCCGTCCCAGATCTCAACCCAGGTATGGTTGCCGCGCTCATTCGCCCAGAGCGGCGTACCCACCGCACGGGCCGGAATGCCGACCGAACGACAGGCCTCCACCAGGATGATGGACAGTCCGGTGCAGGTGGCCTTGCCGAGTTCCCGGGACTCCCGGAGGCTTTGGTTGGGACGCTTTCGTCCGGTGTTGTAGTGGACCTGGACGACGTTGAACAACTGCCGGTTGAGTGCCTGAGCCGCCTCGGCGGCCGTCCGGGCATCCTTCACCAGATCCCGGGAAATCCGCTGGAGTTCCAAACGCCAGGGATCCCGCGGTTCGTCGAACACCGCGTAGGGAAGGACATCGTTGAGGAAAATGGCCTCCGGAACCGCCGCCGCCCAGGAGAATTCGGAGCGGGCCTGAAAGGCGAGGTGGAGGTTCTCCGTGAGAAAATCGGCGGAAAGCGTTTCCCGATCCCCGGACGGCATGTTCGCGACCAGAAACTGGGCGGCCCGCTCACCGGGTTCTCCCTGCTTCTGGCGGGCGGCAGTGACGAAATCGTCGAGTGGATTTGCCGCCACGCGGGCCGCGAGTCCCATCAGCAGCCATGACCGCAGAAGCCGATTCATCCGGGGACGCTGCGGGAAACGATTCCGAGGGTCAAAACCTGTGATCCCCGACAGGGAGCTTCTTGTACCTGGCTTCCCCACCCTCCCATTCATGGAGTCGAAGGATCACGGCACCGTCACCCGGGCCTTGACGGCGTCGCGCTGGGCGGTGTCGCCCGTCGAGGTGACCGTCAGGAGGCAGTCCTTGACCGTTCCAGAAGGCGTGCCCGTGGCCACGGTGACGACGGCCCGGATGGCGCTCGTTCCCCCTGCCGTCAAAGCGGCGACCGGGTAAGTTCCCGCAAGAATCTGGGAGGTAATTTCGACGCCTCCGGTCAGACCGCTGTAATAGCGCACGGTGAATCCGGTCGATGCCCCCGCCCCGCGCAGGGTGAAGGCGTCCGTGGCGGTGGAGTCGTTTTGGACGGTGACGTTGAAGGTGGCCGCGGTCCCTGGGCTGGCAGACACACTCCGGGTCTGCCCGCTGCCGTCGGTGGTGTAGATATTGTTGCCCAGATGGCTCGGATCGGCGGGAAGCTTGATCCATGCGTCGGGCCGCCGGACCACGGCGACGGTGCCCGGGAGAGAGAGAACGGTGGCCGAGTAGGGCGGAAATGTCCGGGTGAAGGTGGGTGCTGCGCCCCCGGGACTGGCGGTGGCGATGTCCGCAGAACCGGTTCCGATACGCGCCGCCTCGTCCTGGGGTATGCCGTAGGAATAGGTGGTGAGGGAGCCGCTCGGTGCGAAACCGGTCAGGGATATCCGCGCCGGCATCGCGGTGGTGGGACTCTTGTTGATCACCAGGATGCGCAGGGTGCCGTCCGCACGCCGGGCGGCATACGCCGACAGCAGGGAGTAGTTGCTGGTGGTCGGCAGGATTAAATCACCGCCGCGGGCGAAGTGGCGGAGCAGTTTGGCGACGTAATAGGTGGGAAAACGGTCCGCGGGTCCGGCGGGAACGGCGTCGGAGACGATTCCGTAGTCTCCATAATTGCGCCATCCATACAGGGCCGCGGAGTTGTTGTTGCCCGTCTCGCGGGAGTTGCGCAGGGCCCACCATACGAGTCCGTTGAACTCCGTCTTCATCGCCGCCCCCAGGCTGTCCGCCAGGAACAGCCCGTTCACCAGACTGGTGGTCTGCTTGCCTGGACCGGAATAGACCGAGTTGTTTTCGGTGCAGACCAGTTCCACCCCGGCGGCGCCGGTGACCAGGTAGTCGGTCAACTGCTGCCGAAGGTCCCGGGCGTCGGTGGCCCAGGTGGCAGACGACGCCAGCAGCCCGGCATCGCTTTCGCCACCGGGACCCTGGGCATAGCGGTGGTAAATGACGAAATCGGGCCTGACTCCGAGGCTGCGCAGGGTGGACAGCATGACCGGTGTCCATCCGTTATGGCTCTGTCCGGTGCGCGGATTGATCGCCGGGTGATCGGAGTAGTTGGCATAGGAGTCCTCCCCGGTGATGACCACCGCCCCGACCTTGATGGTCGGATCCACGGCCTTCATCTGGACGAAGTAGTCGCGAAACCGGGTGGCGTAGGTGAAGGGATCGTGCGGACGGGCATTGGAGTCGGCTTCCCAACTGCCGTAGTTTTCATTGCCTACCTCCCAGTACTTGAAGCCCAGCCGGCGGGAAACATTGGCGTACTGCACCCAGGCCGCCGCCTCAGCCGGAGTTCCGGTTCCGTAGTTGACCGTGATGAAGACCTGGGCCGCGGTGTTGGATGCGACATGGGCGAACTCGTCGAACGATGTGGCCCATTGCCAGGTGTTGTTGCCGGTCACGTTCGACTGCCAGTGATACTCGTCCGATAGGGAGCCGCCCGGGAAACGCAGGGTCTGATTCTCCATTTCCTGAAGCAGGGAAATGGTGGTCGGCGTGTCAAAGGCGGCATCCCAGATGGCGGCGTTCAGCCCGAAGTGCCGGCGATCGGCGGTTCGCAGTGTGCGCGTGGCGTCCACGGCAATGCTCAGCGAAGCCGGGGGCGGGACCGCCACCAGGGTGATGTCGTCCAGATAGAACGCCGGCCGGGTCGTACCGCTGCGATCCTGGATCCAGAACCCGTCGAAGTTCGACTTTCCTGCGACCCCCAGTGCGGTGAGTGACAGCGTCACCTGCTGCCAGGAATTCGCCACCAGGGCCGGCAGCGTCACCGGAGGCTGCTGGACGCCACCGAGGGTCGCCTGCACCTGGAGCAATTGGCCTCCGGCACTTCCACCGTGGATCCAGAATCGCAGGCCGGTATAGCCTGCGGTACTGAAGGCGCTGTGGTGCAGGTAGAGT
>JBDKKE010000312.1:0-18581 GCA_039796255.1 Verrucomicrobiota bacterium
CGCGAAAACTGGATGCCCGTGGGCCAGCTTGCCAAAGGAGTTCCCGACCAAGTGCACTGTCCACGGCTTCCTCCGGTCGTGGACCCGTGACGGCGTTCTCGAATCGATGCACTCCCTAATCCGCGCCCTTGCCGCCCGACGACCGAAATCCTCGACAGCCAGACGGTTCGCTCCGCCGGCCTGACCGAGCAAGCGCGCTACGACGGCGCCAAAAACACTTGGAGCCTGTCCAAAAACTCAGAGGGGTCCTGTTTTCGCGAAACCGTGGTGGCTTGCATTCATGTCGCAATGATACGGATCACGCTGCGCAGATTCGCGCTATCCTGAAGGTTTCATGGGTTTTCATGCGGACTCTTCTAAGGCGGGAAACTCTTGGACAGCGTTGGTTCAGGGGACTCGCGTTGGGTTTCGGAAAGGGCGGTGGCGAGATGGGCATTATGCATCGCCTCGAAAGCCCCTGGTGGGGAGATGTGGGTAATCCAGCCCGCGTCCTAACTTAACCCCCAACTACTAATGAATGACCTGTCGTCGATTTGGACCGGGGCGCAGGGAGCGAGCGTTGTGGGTGGGGATTCCCGGGGGAAAGATCACCGAAGGTCAAGGGCGTGCCGCTTCCAGTCTTCCACCGTATCCACGTCGCTGAGTTGGCGCAGGAGATGAACGCGGAGGTGGTTCCCGGCGGCCCGGTCGAGGGTCTGTCCGAGGACGGTGGGGCCGCCCCAGTCGATGGCCTCGAAGAGTGCGGGGTAGGGGCTGCTCAGGGCGATCAGCCAGTAGCCGCCGTCGGTGGCGGGTCCCAGGACGACGTCGTGTTGGTCCAGGGCGTCCCAGGCAGCTCGAATGTCGGCAGCGGTGAGGTGGGGGCAGTCGCTTCCAATGACGGCCAGGCGCTCCGCGCCCCCGGCGAATCCATCGGCGAAGGCTCGGTGCAGTCGCTCTCCCAGGGAACCGTTCCCCTGCGGGTTCACCGTCCATCCCCGCAGGGCCAGTGCGCTCACCTCCGCAGCGGCGTCATCCGGAGTGCAGCGCAGTTCCACGTCTCGCAGGGAGGCCACCGCCCGCAGGGTGGCACCCAGCAGTTGGCGGTACGCAGCGAGCGCGGCGTCGGGACCCAGGACAGCGGCGAGGCGTGTCTTGACCGTTCCAAGGCGCGGTGCGCGAAGCAGGACAATGAGGCGGGAGTCAGCCATGCCGGTTGGGAGAACTCTTGCGGTGCTGCGGGGGGATAGCCAATAGGCGATAGGCGATAGGCGATAGCAAATAGGCGATAGGCGATAGGCGATAGGCGATAGGCGATAGGCGATGGGTTATTGGCTATTGGCTATTGGCTATCCGCTCTTGCCCAAGTTCCGTGGCTTTACTTGGTCGACGGTCTCCGTATTTTTGCGCGGTGGAACTCACCGTCGAGACGTTCGCGCCGGAGATGGCTGCTGCTCTGAAGAATTATGAGCGGTATGTGGTGTGTCTCGACCAGCTTCCCGAGGATTGCGCCGAGTCGCTGCAGTCGCTGGTCGCCAAGGCCATCAATGCCTACAACGGGCGCTCCCCGGAAATGCGCCACGGCATCGCCCTGAACCGGATGGTGACCATTATCCTGAGCCAGACGGATGGTCCCCGTCCCCTCTGCGGCATTTACTTCAACCTGCACTCCCCGTACTCGAAGAAGACGGCGGCTCAGGGGGCAGGTGCGGAGCGGCAGAGGGGATAGCCAATAGCCAATAGCCAATAGGCGATAGGCGATAGGCGATAGGCGATAGGCGATGGGCGATGGGCGATGGGCGATGGGCGATGGGCGATGGGCGATGGGCGATGGGCGATGGGCGATGGGCGATGGGCAATGGGCGATGGGCAATGGGCGATGGGCAATGGGCCATTTTCCTCAGGCATTTCGGCGCGGGACATGCTCTCTTTTCGGCATTCCTATGGCTGCCACCTCCTGTGCCCTGCCGTCGCCGTCTGAATCCGTGAACCGTCCGGGCTGGTGGCTTCTATTGATGCTGGGTTTGCTGGCAGGGGAACTCTCCGCCAGTGCTGCGGGTTCCATTCTGCGGGAGGTGTTTGGGGACATTCCGGGCAACAGCATCGGAGAGCTCCGCGCGGATCCCCGCTTTCCAGCGCGACCGAGTTTCACCCAATTCCTCACCGAGTTCTTCGAGACGCCCACCGACTCCGCCGAGCAGTACGGTCAGCGGGTGCACGGCTACGTCGTGCCGCCCGTGACGGGCAACTACACCTTTTGGATCGCCAGTGACGACAACGGGGAACTCTACCTGAGCACGGACAACACCCCGGCCCGTCAGAAGCTGATCGCGTCCGTGCCGGAATGGACTTCCTCCCGTGAGTGGGAGAAGTTCGCCGAACAGAAGTCGGTTTCGATTCGGCTCGTCGCCGGACAGGCCTACTACATCCAGGCCCTGCACAAGGAGGGCAACGGCGGGGATAACCTGGCGGTTCGCTGGAAGCGTCCGGATGGTGTGGATGAGGGGCCCATTCCCGCGAAGTATCTGCTTCCCTGGGGGACGTCGTTTACTCCACCGGTCATCGCGCAGCATCCGACCAACCTCACGGTCATGGAGGGCCAGCGGGCCGAGTTCTCGGTCCGGGTCAGCAATCTGGACCCCGTCGTCAGTGAATGGCGGCGGAACGGGGAGCTGATTCCGGGTGCCTCCGAGCTGACGCTCGTCTACGGACCGGTGACGCTGAACGATCAGGGGTCGGTTTTTCGCGCCCGGTTGACCAATTCGCTGGGAGCCACGGAGAGCCGGGAGGCGGTGCTCACCGTGCTTCCGGACACGATCCCGCCCCAGGTTCTGGCTGCCTTCAACATCGGTACGACCAACCTCCAGCTCCTTTTCAGCGAGTCCATCGGCGCGGCCGGCGCTTCCATTGCCGGCAATTTCACCCTGGATGGCGGTGTGACGGTCTTGGCGGCGCGGCTGGGAACCGACCCGACCACCGTTATCCTAACCACCTCATCGCTCACCTACGGCACTCAATATTCCGTGGGGATCCAGGGACTGGTGGATCAGGCGCGGACGCCCAATCCCGTGGCACCGGGCGCTGCCGTCACTTTCCTGGCTGCCGAGTTTGTGTCCGAATCGGTGGGTGCCGCCCGCGGTGGGGTGGCGGTGAAGGCACTTCCGCGCGGGGGCTTCGAGTTGACCGCTGCGGGAACCGCGATTGGGGACCGGGCCGATCAGTTTGGGTTTGCCTGGCAATTGCGGGAGGGGGATTTCGACCTGCAGGTCCGCCTGGGCGCCCTCCGCGTTACCGATCCCTATCTGCAGGCGGGATTGATGGCGCGGGCGGATCTCGCCACCAACGCCCCGTTTGCCGGGGTCGTGAGCGGGTCCGCACAGGCCGGCGTCCGGTTCCTTTCCCGGACGGTGCGCGGGGGCGGGGTCCGGACCGACACGCCAGCCGGGGGATTTCCCTACAACGGGACGGAAACCTGGCTGCGCCTGCAGAGGACGGGAAACGTGCTCACGGGATTTGCCAGTTTGGACGGGCTTTCCTGGATGCGGATGGGGAACAGCACCGTGCCCCTGGGTTCGCCGGTGTATGTCGGGTTGGTGGCGGCGAGCCGGACGGAGGATCGCTCCACCGTGGTCCGTTTCCATGACTACGGGACCACTACTCGCCCGACGGTTGGCGAGGTGGGAGCGGTGCTGGCGGAACGCGAACTGCCGGGTCCCTCGTCGCGGCGAACCGGACTGGTCTTCTCGGAGATCATGTACCATCCCGGGAAGGCTTCCGGAGGCACCAACGACCTGGAGTTTGTCGAACTCTACAATGCCGGTGGCGTGTACGAGGACCTCGGTGGATGGCGGTTGGCCGGCGCGGTGGATTTCACCTTTCCCCCGGGCTTTCGACTGGAGGCGGGGGCGATGGCCCTGGTGTCGGCGGATCCGCTGGCAGTGCAGACAGCGTATCAGGTGCCGGGAGGTTTTGGTCCATGGACCGGATCGCTCAACAATGGGGGAGAGCGGATTGAACTGCGGGATGCCACGGGCGCGGTGAAGTTGGCGGTGGACTACTCGCCCGCTGCACCCTGGCCCGCCGGCGCGGCCGGCGGTGGCCATTCGCTGATCCTGGCGCGCCCCAGTTTTGGGGAGGCCGATCCCCGGGCCTGGGCGGCCAGCGAACGGGTGGGCGGTTCCCCCGGAACCTGGGACGCCCTCCGGCCCTCTCCCCTGCGGGGTGTGGTGATCAATGAGTTCCTGGCGCATACCGATGATCCGGTGCAGGACTTTGTGGAACTCTACAACGGAACGGCGTTGGAAGTGGATCTCGGCGGATGCGTCCTTACCGATGATCCGGCCACCAACCGATTCCGACTCCCGCTGGGAACGACCCTGGCCCCGCGGGCCCATCTGGCGTTCACCCAGAATCAACTGGGATTCCGCCTCAGCGCGGGAGGCGAGGAGATTTATCTGATCACCCCGGACGGCTCGCGGGTGTTGGATGCCATTCGGTTTGGACCCCAGGAGAATGGCGTGACGTCCGGTCGCACTCCCAGCGGATCCGGCGTGGTGCGCCGGCTGGAATCCCCCACTCCGGGCGCAGCCAACAGCTCCTGGCGCCACGAGGCCCTGGTGTTCAACGAACTCTACTTCAACCCGATCTCGGGCAATGACGACGATGAATTCATCGAGTTGCTTAACCGCAGTGCGACCCCGGTGAATCTGTCGGGATGGCGCCTCACCGAGGGTGTCGATTATGAGTTCCCCGCCGGGACCACGGTCGCTCCGGGCGGATACGTGGTGGTGGCGCGCAACGCAGCGCGGGTCCGCCTGAATCACCCGCAGTTGTCCCCGGGCCTCGTGCTGGGTAATTACGGCGGGACGCTGGCGAACGGTGGTGAGCGGATCGTCCTCGCCATGCCGGATGAATTGGTGTCCACGAATCTTCTGGGCGAGTTGCGGACCAATATCGTCGAGGTGGTGGTCAGCGAGGTGACCTACGTGGATGAAGGCCGGTGGTCGCGCTGGGCTGACGGCGGTGGATCGAGCCTGGAGCTGACGGATCCCGAGGCGGATCCGCAGCAGCCGGGAAACTGGGCGGATTCCGACGAGTCCGCGAAGGCTCCCTGGACGCCGCTGACCTTTACCGGGCGCCTCGATCACGGCATGGATTCCTTTCCCCCTGACCGCATCCAGATGGCACTCCAGGGCGCTGGCGAGTGCCTGGTGGACGACCTGTCCTTTTCGGTGGGCGCCGGCGCGAATCTGGTGCCCAACGCCGAATTTGAAGCCAGCGCGGGCTGGACGTTTGCGGGGAATTATTGGCGGTCGCGCTTTGAGGCGGGGGCCGGAATCTCAGGCAGCCGCGCGTTGCGATTGGTCGGTCAGGGAGACGGCGATACGGGCCCCAACTGCGTCCGGGCAGATCTGCGATCGACACCGGCGCCGGGCTCGCAGGGGACGATTCTCCTGCAGGCCCGCTGGCTGCGGGGATGGCCTGAAGTACTGGTTCGGACGCGGGGTAATTGGATCGAACTGGCGGGCCGCCTCACGGTGCCCGCGAATCTGGGCAGCCCCGGTGCCGTCAACAGCCGCCGCGTGGCGAATGCCGGTCCGGTCCTGGACGGCATCGCGCATTCGCCGGTTCTGCCGGCGGCCAACAACCCGGTCGTGGTCACCGCCCGCGTGGCGGATCCCGACGGGATTGCCTCGGTCAGGCTGCTGTACCGATCCGATCCGGCCACCACCACCACCGCATCCATCATGCGCGACGATGGCAGCGGTGGGGATGCGGTCTCCGGCGACGGCATTTACAGCGCCACGCTTTCCGGCCGCAGCGCCGGCACCCTGATGGCTTTCCGGGTGGAAGCCACGGACGCGGCCGGCACGCCGGCGCAGACGGTGTTTCCGCCGGCCTATCCGGACAGTGAAGCGCTGATTCGCTGGGGCGACGAGGCGCCGGTGGGCAGCATGGCGCATCACCACCTGTGGACCACCCGCCGCACCCAAACCGAGTTGGACAATGCCCCGGGGCTCAACAACCGCTTCCGGGACACCACTCTGGTGGTGGGCGGATACCGGGCGATCTACGGAGCGGGATTCAGGCCCAAGGGCAGTCCCTTCCATGGCGGCCGCGGGGACTTCACCGTCACGGTCCCGGCCGACGACCGGTTTCTGGGCGTCACGGATCGTGTGTTTGCCCAGACGGGGAACGGGGGCAGTGAGGACAGCGGAATGCGCGGACAGATCGCCAACTGGATGGCGCAGCGCCTGGGCATTCCCTATCTGTCGGGTCACTACCTGCGGCTGTATGTCAATGGTTCCCAATACTCGACCGTGATGGAGGATCTCGGTCAGCCGAACAACGACCTGGCGGAGGGATTCTTCCCGGCTGCGGATCAGGGCGACCTCTACAAGATTGCCGTGTGGTTTGAATTCGGCGACGACGACAGCGGGTTCAACGCGGTGGGCGCCACCCTGGAGTCGCTGACCTCGCCCGGACTCGGACTCAAACCGGCGCGTTACCGGTGGAACTGGCAGACGCGCGGATGGCTGGGAACGGCCAACAATCTGACCAATGTCTTCAACCTGGTGTCCGCCGCCAACGCCACGACGGACCTGACGAGGCGGATGCAGGCGGTGGCCGACATGGAACAGTGGATGCGGGTCTTTGCGTTCAACCGGATGATTGGGAACTGGGATTCCTGGACGTTCTCGGTGGGGCAGAACATGTACCTCTACTTCCAGCCGGGACAACTCGCCAAGCTGCTGCCATGGGACATTGATTTTGTCCTGGGCCTCGGTGATGGCCCTTCCTCAGCCCTCGGCGCCGGATCTCTGGGCGGCAACAGTCAGGACCCGGTGGCCAATCGATTTTATGATGACCCGGCTTTTCGGCGGGCGCTGTGGCGGGCGTATGCCGACGCGGTGGCGGGGCCCATGCGCTCCGTCGAGTATCAGCCGCAGATCGACGCACGGGCGGCGCTGTTCCGAAACAATGGTTTCGGTGTCGGCGGGGCCGGGGAGTTCCGCGACCCAAGGGCCATCGCGACCTACATTGAGGCGCGTCGAAGTCACATCCAGCAGCAGATGGCCGCTGCAGACCGCGCCTTTGGCATCACGTCCAACAGTGGGAATGATTTCAACTCGGTCACGCCCACGGCCACCCTGACGGGAACGGCGCCCTTTGCGGTGGCGGTCATTGAGGTCAATGGAGTGGCCTATCCGGTGACCTGGACCACGGCCAACGCGTTCCGGATCCTGGTGCCGCTCACCGGTCCGTCGAATCCGCTCACCCTCACCGGCTATGATCTGCGGGGACGTCCGGTGCCCGGCGCGACGGACACGATCACTGTCACCTACCCGGGGGCGGTGCCGCAGCCGGAAGACTTCATCGTCATCAACGAGATCCAGTACGATCCGGCGATCCCCAACACCTCCTTCATCGAGATCCACAACCGCTCCACCACCACGCCGTTCAGCCTGTCCGGATGGCGACTGGAGGGGGTGGGCTACACCTTTCCGGACCATGCGGTCCTGACGCCCAACTCCCATCTTGTTCTGGTGCGGGACCGGCAGGCCTTCGCGCTCGCCTACGGAGCGCTGGTGGCGGCGTTCGACGAATTCCCAGGATCTCTGGACAACGGCGGCGAAACGCTGCGGTTGGTCAAGCCGGGGGCGACGCCGGACCTGGATCGGGTGGTGAGTGATGTCCGCTACGATGACGATCCGCCCTGGCCCGCTGCCGCAGCGGGAACCGGTCCGTCGCTGCAATTGGTGGATCCGACGCAGGACCCCTACCGGGTGGGCAACTGGGTGTCCACGGCCGCCGGCGATCCCGATCGGGCCACGCCCGGACGCGCCAACGCGGGTCGGGCCACTCTGGATCCGTTTCCGCCGGTGTGGATCAACGAGGTGTTGGCGAGGAATGTGAGCGGGCCTGAGGATAACCGGGGAGAGCGGGAACCCTTCATCGAGATGTACAATGCCGGGTCCACCGCCGTGGATCTGTCCGACTTCCGTCTCTCGGATAAGGCGACGGAGTTAACCCGCTGGTCGTTTCCGCCGGGAACGGTGCTCGGCGCCGGACAGTTCTTCCGGGTGTGGGCGGATGGCGAATCCCTGGAGTCCGCTGCCGGATCCTTGCACACCGCCTTCCGCATCGCGCCGGACACCGGCTTGGTGCTGCTCTCCCGTTTGCAGGGGAATCCGGCGCGACCGGTGGTCCTGGATTTCCTGAACTACGCGCAGCTACCCGCCGGCCGCAGCGCGGGATGTTATCCGGACGGCGAGCCGCGTCAGCGGCGCACCTTCTCCCGCGTCACGCCTGGGGCCGCCAATGACCCGACGTTTCCGTCGGTCAGCGTGGCCATCAACGAGTTCATGGCGTCGAATCAGCGGACTCTGGTCAATCCCTACAATGGCCGGCGCGACGACTGGTTTGAACTGTTCAATGCCGGCACGTCGCCGGTGGATCTCACCGGCTATTTCCTGAGTGACTCGCTGACCAACACCACCGGCTTCGAGATTCCTCCGGGGTTCGTGGTGCCGCCCGGTGGATTCCTGCTGGTGTGGGCCGATGACGAAACGCGCGCCAACACCCCCGGGGCGACCCAACTGCACGTGAACTTCAAGCTGGCGGCCGGAGGTGAGGACCTGGCGTTGTATGCTCCGGATGGCGCGCTGGTGGACGGATTCACTTTCGGGGCGCAGGGGACCGACGTGAGTCAGGGGCGTTTTCCGGACGGTGCCTCGGGTCCCGTGGTGGTTCTCGATTCCTCCTCGCCGGGCGGTTCAAACGAGGTGGCCGGCGGAAATCGTCCGCCGGTTCTTGCCGCCGTGCCGGATCAGTCGGTGACGGAGGGAGCCTTGCTGAAATTCGGGCTCAAGGCATCGGATGATCCCGCCCAAACCGTTCGCTTCAGTCTGGCTCCCGATGCCCCGCCAGGCGCGGTGGTGAACGAGACCACCGGACAATTCACCTGGACTCCCACCGAATCCCAGGGTCCCGGACTTTTTGTATTTACCGCCCGCGCCACCGACAACGGGACCCCGGCCCGCACCGGTGGGACGCGAGTCACCGTCCGGGTCGGGGAGGTGAACCGGGCGCCGGAATTCAGGGGTCTGACCGCGCACTCCGTCGATGAGCGGTCCCCGCTCCGCGTTCGCCTGATCGCCGAGGATCCAGATCTACCGGCCAACACGGTCTCCTTCTCGCTGGAGGGAGCGGTGCCGTCGGGTGTCACTCTGGATGCCGCCACCGGAGATCTGGCCTGGATCCCGACCGAGGCGCAGGGACCGGGCACCTACACCCTGGGGGTGCGGGTGACGGATCATGGCGAGCCGCCCCTGCATGCCACGGGAACCTTCACGGTGACGGTCAACGAGGTGAACAATCCGCCCGATGTGGCGGACATCCAGCCGCAGACCGTGTCGGAGGGGCAGCCGTTCGCGTTTCAGATCGTGGCTGCGGATCCCGACAGCACGGCCTCACCGCTGGTCTATTCGCTGGAGGGGGCGGTGCCGTCCGGACTCCAGCTCGATGCCCGCACCGGACGAGTGCAGTGGAATCCAGGAGAAGCCGACGGACCCTCCACCGCGGTGATCGTGGTGCGCGTCACCGAGCAGAACGCGGCGGCCCTGAGTGCCACGCGGAGTTTCTCGGTGACGGTGGCGGAGGCGAACCAGCCACCGCAACTGGGGCTTCCCGCCGAGTGGACGGTGGAGGCGGGCGACACGGTCGCGTTTCGCGCCACGGCGGCGGACGCCGATCTTCCGGTCCAGACGCTGACCTTTTCCTTGGACCCCGGGATGCCCCCGGGCGCGGAGGTGGATGGCGTGACGGGGGAGTTTCGCTGGACGGTGGATCCGGATGCCGTTGCGGCGACCCATCGGTTGATTCTTCGCGTGACCGACGACGGCCCCGGAGGGCTTTCCTCATCGGGAGAGGTCCGGTTGGTGGTTCGTCCCCGGTTCCAGGTGGTCGTCCAGGAAATCATGGCCCAGCCCGCCGTGGCCCGGGCAGCCTACGTGGAGTTGGGGAATGTTTCCGCCCGCACCGGATGGGATCTTTCAGGTCACCGCCTGGAAGGAGATTCCCTGCGCTTCACCTTTCCCGCCGGTACCCGGCTGGAGCCGGGAGCGGTGCTCTGCGTGGCGGCCGATGCTGCCGCCTTCAAGTCCGCCTACGGGACGGAGCCGAGACTGGCGGGAACCTGGACCGGCACGCTCGGCGCGGCCGGGGACACCCTTCGTCTGCTGCCTCCGGTCCCGGACACCACGCCGCTGGATGCCGTCCGGTTCCGTACCAGTGCGCCCTGGCCGGCGGCGACGGCCGGCGGCGGGGCGGCGCTTCAGTTGGTGGATGCCCGCCGGGACAATGCTCGGGTGGCCAACTGGTCAGGGGCCCCGGTGTACACCGGGCCACGGAAGCCGGTGGTGATGGGCAGTGTGTGGCGTTATTTCCAGAGCGGTCCGGTGGCGGCGGATTGGGCGTCACCCGACTTTGCGGACGCAGGCTGGCCCGAGGGTGGGGGACTCTTCCATGCCGAGACGGCGACGCTTCCTGCTCCGAAAGTCACTCCGCTGACCCTGGGGCAGCCGACCTATTATTTCCGCACCGCCTTTGTCCTCCCGGAGGTCCCGGCAGGGGCGTCCCTGAAGCTGTCCTGGATCGTGGACGACGGGGCGGTGTTTTACCTGAATGGCGTTGAGATTCACCGGTGGAACCTTCCCGCAGGAGCCGCGGTGGATTTCAATACGGCGGCCTCCCCCAATGTGCCGGATGCGGTGTTGACCGGACCGGTGACTCTCCCCGGCGGAGCTCTGCGCGCCGGGACCAATGTGCTGGCGGTGGAGGTTCATCAGGCGCGTATCGCTGGCGGGGACGTGGTGATGGGTTGCGCGCTCTCCATTGAGGGCGGCGACCTGCCCGGGCGCACCCCGGGTGTCATCAACAACGTGGCTGCCGCGCGCACCGAGTTCGCCCCGCTGTGGATCAACGAGGTGCTGCCTTCCAACACGGCGGGACGCGCGGATGTCCGGGGAGATCGCGATCCCTGGATCGAGTTGATCAACACCGGGTCTGAGCCTGTCTCGCTGGCCGGCTGGTACCTGACTGACTCCTACGCGCAGTTGAAGCGATGGCCCTTTGCCGCGGATGCCGTGGTTCCGGCGCGCGGTTTTCTGGTGGTGTTCGCGGATGGAGAACCGGACGAGGGAACCGCCGCCGAGCCGCACACCGCGTTCAGGCTTGCCACCGGAACGGGTTCGGTGGCGCTGGTCCGCACCGTCGCCGGGGCGGCCGAGGTGGCGGACTATCTGGATTATCAGGGGCTCAAGGCCAATGAGTCCCTGGCGTCGCAACCCGACGGTCAGCCGTTTAGCCGCGAGCGAAGTGCCGCGCCCACACCGGGAGTTCCCAACGTCCTCAACCGGCCTCCGGAGTTTGCTCCCGTGGCGCCGCTGGAGATCGAGGAAGGCCGGTTGCTGGCAGTCACGGCGGCAGCATTCGATCCCGACTTCGGGCAAACGCTCACCTATCGGCTCACGGGAAGTGTCCCGCCGGGATTGTCCATGGAGTCCGATACCGGTCGACTCACCTGGACGCCGGACGAAATCCAGGGACCGGGAGTATTCCGCTTTGGAATCCAGGTGTCGGATGGCGGCACGCCTCCGCTGATCGATGAACAGCAGGTGACCGTCACCGTTCGCGAGGTCAACCGCCCGCCGACGTTCTTTCCGATTCCCGATCAAGAGGCCGCAGTGGGCGTTCCCATCTCCCTGCGGATCGGGATTACGGATCCGGACCTGCCGGCGCAAACCCTGGCCTTCACCCTGATCGATGCCCCGCCCGGAGTGCAGATCCATGCCGCCTCGGGCGAACTGACTTGGACACCCACCGCCGCCCAGGCGGGCCGTCACGAGTTCTCGGTGCGCGTGGTCGACGGCGGGGTGCCTCCGCTGGATGCCGTGCAGCGGATGCAGCTTCAGGTTCGGGCCGGGGCGCTGATCCTGGCGGTGCGGACTGAAGCGGATGGAACCCTGCGGTTTGAGTGGCCGTCGGTGGCGGGAACCCGCTATCGCCTGGAAACCTCCCCCGCCCTGGGCGTCGGCTGGCAGACCGTGGCGGAAGAGCAGGGGAATGGCGGGATTCTCACCCGCGTCGTGTCGGTGAAGGGAACGACCTCCGGCTATTTCCGGCTGCTGATTCCCTGACTCGGGTGCAGCGCTCTTACACTCCCAGGGCCTTCGCCAGCGCGGCCCGCAGGAGTGGTTCGCTACCCGGTCCCACCCAGCACCAGTCGCCGAGATTGGTGTCGCCCTCGGCGCGGTGGTGTTCGGTTGGAACGTAGCCCGTCGCTCCATCCCCGTATCCGGCGACGGCGATGAAGTCCCCGGGGCGCAGGGACTGCGCGGCCAATTGGTATTCCACGTAGCTCTCGCCGGGCAGGAGAACGATGGCGGCGGATCCGAAGTCGAGGCAGGGGAGGGTGAGGGGGCGTCCAGACCCGACGCGCCGCCTCCAACTGAGGCCCATGGCCGCGAGACACTGGGCGAAGGGCTTCTGTTCCGGCGATAGAGCCGTCTGCAGCTCCGTTTCCTGGAAGCCGGCGGATTCACGGACCGGGAGGACCAGCGGCGCGCTGCGAAACACCGCCGCGGACAGGGGCGTCCTGCGGGTGTTCGTCCAGGCGGACTCCATGGCGGCGCGCAGGCGTTCTGCCAGTACGGGACGGTTCTCCCGTGCTCCGGTGTTGTATTTGCCGGCGGTGACGTTGCCGCTGCAGCCGGAGACGTAGATCTGCATCGTCGATGGCACTGCCTCCTGACGACGGCGCCGGGCGAGTCCCGGGAAATCGGCGGAGACTTCTCCCTGCCCGTAGTAGCTCATCGGGTGCACGGCGTAGAAACTGACGGCGGTCAGGGGCGCGTCCCCATTCCAGAAGCTCAGCGTCCTGAGCCAGGGATCGATCAATCCTTCTTCAGCGGCGATGGCAAAGGCATTGCGGGTGGCACTGGTGCGATCCCAACGCACCGCACCATCCGGCAGAACGTAGCGTCGGTTGGAGGCGACCTGATCGACGCGGGCCTGTCCCGTTCCCACATGCGTCACCGGATGCGCCTGTTCCAGGGAGGCGCGGACGGCGGTGGCCACCCCAAGCACGGCGCGCTGGTGAAACTCGGGATCGCAGACGGTTCCCTTCAATCCGCGCTCCCGCAGCAGGGCCTCGGCGGTGAGATCCGCCACCGGGGCGTCATGCTGGTGAATGGTGCTGATCATGACCCGTTCCGGGCGCGTGCCGGCCGCGTCCGCCAGGAGTTGCTGCCAACGGAAATAGGCGTCATTGCGCAGTTCACACCAGTCCACGGAAACGAACACCACCGGTTCCCCGGCGCCGAGGAAGACTAATCCACGCGCCTCCAGGGGGTCGGCCACCCGAGTGGACAGCCACGCGCCGCCCATCATGCCGTGCCCGACAGGAACCGTAACGTCGGCGGAGAAGGTGGTGAGTTGAAACCGGGTTTGGCGACTTCCCGCGCACCCGGTAAATCCTGCGGCGCCCAACAGAGTGCCGAGGCGTTGCAGCGCGGTGCGACGGGAAACCGGCAGAGACGTATTCGGCGACACGGCCGCGACGGTGTCCGGCGCCCGGGGTGAAGGCGAGTCCCGAGCACGAACGGCGTGGGCCTCATCCGTTCACGAGCGAAGAACCTCCTCGGGCTTTGAACTTTGAGCTTTGAACTTTTGGCGTGCACGCCCGCCCCGTCCTCGCTGTTGCCGTCGGGGGCACCCGGGGTATTCTCCGCCCGTGGTTTACGATCCCTCATTTGAGGTCCTGCTTCAGAAAGTTTGGGACGGTGGGCGTGTGACGCCGGAGGAGGCGGAGCGTCTGTATGGGCTGCCGCTGGAGGAGCTCGGGGCTTTGGCGGACCGGCGGCGGCAGTTGCAGCGCGGCGCGGCGCATGGCGGGCGCGGCAATGGGATCGTCACCTACATCGTGGACCGCAACGTCAACTACACCAACGTCTGCAATGTGTACTGCAAGTTCTGCGCATTCTGGCGGACGGAGAAGGACGCGGACTCCTACGTGATCACCCACGAGGAAATGGATCGGAAGATCGAGGAGACCCTGGCGCTGGGCGGCACGCAGATTCTCATGCAGGGGGGCCACCATCCCAAGTTGACCAAGCAATGGTATCTGGACCTGCTGCACCACATCCGGACCAAATTTCCCATGGTCAATGTGCACGGGTTTAGTCCGAGCGAGTTCATCCATTTCCAGGAGGTTTTTCAGGAGCCGGTGGAGAACCTGCTGCGCGAGTTCGCCGCCGCCGGGCTGGGGTCATTGCCCGGTGGGGGTGGGGAAATCCTGGTGGATCGCGTCCGGGACCGCATTTCACCGCTGAAGGCCAACACGGGGCAGTGGATGGGGGTGATGGATCATGCGCACGCGCAGGGGCTCGCCAGTTCGGTGACCATGATGTTTGGTCATGTAGAGACGCTGGCCGACCGCATCGAGCATCTGGAGGTGGTGCGGGCGCAGCAGGATCGTTCGCTGGCCCGGCTGTCACTGGGTTCGCTGGCGATTCCGGCGGGTGCGGAGGGGCTTCCGGAACCGATGCGTCGGGCGGCGACCTATTCGCACGCGCTGGAATCGGGGATGCTTTCCGGCGGCGCCTTTACCGCCTTCATCTGCTGGACCTTTCAGCCGGAGAACACCGTGCTCAAGGCGGCCACCGTGGGGGCGCACGAGTATCTGAAGACCCAGGCCCTGAGCCGGATCTACCTCGACAATCTTCCCAGCGTGCAGAGCTCCTGGGTCACCCAGGGACCCGAGGTGGGGCAGGTGGCGCTGAAGTTTGGCGCCAATGATCTGGGCAGCATCATGATTGAGGAGAACGTGGTGAGCGCCGCAGGAACGACCTTCCGCATGGGCGTCGACGACATGCGGCGCGTCATCACCGAACTGGGCTACGAACCCCGGCAGCGGGACAACGGTTACCGCCTGATTCAAACCCCTTCCCGCCCTCTGGCCCCGGCGGCAGCGACCGTGGCCTGACGCCGTGCCAGGGCGGTGAGCGCCCGGGAGACGGTGGCCTCGGGGGAGTGATGGGTGGAGATGCGCAGGTGGTCTGCGGCGGGGAGTTCGTCCGGTGGATCCCAGTTTCCCAGCACCACGGACAGGTCCTCGATCCGTGCGTCGGACACCTCTCCGGACCGCCCGTCCCGGGCGCGCAGACGCTGTTGAAGAACCCGCCGCGGAGCTCGGGCCTCCAGGAAGCACAGGGGAATCCCGGCCGATGCACAGTCCCGGCGCAGGGCGTCGCGGTGTTGGCGGCGGGAATAGGTGGCATCGAGTACCAGGCCCTGGTCGGTCGCCGATAATGTGGCGGCCGACTCGCGGAGTACCCGGTAGGTGTCGTCAGTGCGCGCGGTGGCGTAGAGGGCGCGGCGTTCGGCGGCGGTGCCTCGGTGGTCGGGGGCGATGCCGGCCCTTTCCTTGCGCACCTCATCGGAGGCGATCCGTCGCCATCCGAGTTCGGCGGCCAGCGATTGGGCCAGGGTGCTCTTTCCCGAGCCGGGGGTGCCCATCACCGCCAGCACCAGCGGATGCGTGCCGGCCACCGCGTCGTTGAGCGCGAGTCGGAAGTAGCGACGGGCGACTTCGATGGCGGCCTTTCGATCCGCCTCGGAGGCGGCGTGCGCCTGGCTGCGCAGACTCTCCACCTTGCCGCGGACCACGGCGCGGTAGGTCTGATAGAAGCCCAGCAAGTGCAGCAGGCCGGGATCGTTGAGTTCCCTGGCCATCTGGACGGCGACGTGTCGGGCGAGATCCCGGCGCCCGTGGAACTCCAGATCCATGGTGAGGAAGGCCACGTCGTTGGCCACGTCCACCTGACGAAACCGCTCGTTGAACTCGATGCAGTCGTAAATGTTCAGCGTTCGGGGCGTCAGGTGGATGTGCTCCAGATGCAGGTCCCCGTGGCAGTCGCGGATGCGTCCCTCGCGGACCCGCGCGGCGAAGAGCCGCGCCAGCCGCCGGTAACTGGTGTCGGTGTAGGTGCGGATAGCCTCGAAGGCGGCGGAAGACAGCGTCTGGCCGATGAAGGGACGGGACTGTCGGAAGTTTTCCTCGGTGGCGATGCGCAGGCGCGGGATCCTGCCGGCTTCGGCGAGATGGGGATCCGGAGGCTGGGCGCGATAGAAAATGCCCAACCGCGCCGTCACCCGGTCCAGGGCAGCGTTGTCCACGGCTCCGCGCTCCAGAAGCCGGTCGAGAAAGAACCGGGCGGACAACTGCCGCATGCGGATGGCGTAGTCCACCACCCGACCCTTGCCTCCCAGTCGGTATCCGCCCGGGACCTGGACGACGGGCACCACCTCGAGATACACGCCGCTGGTGAGCCGGCGGTTGAGCTCCATCTCGCGTTCGCAGAAATGGTGGCGGCGTTTCAGGGTGGAGAAGTCCAGGAACCCGAAGTTGACTGCCTTCTTCACCTTGTACACCCAGGGCGCCGCCACGAAGACGAAGGCGGAGTGCGTCTGGATCAGGCGCACGGACTTCGGGTGATGCGGGTACGAGGCAGGGTTGAGCAGGAAGGGGAGCATCCGCTCCTGGGCCGACAGGGCGGCATCCGCCAAGGAGGATGACTGGAGATGGCGGGCGGAGTTCATGGTGCGGACGGATGCCACGCTGGTGCGCGGGCGGTTTCCGGTCACGCACTTCCTCACGCCGTCCTTCGGCGGTTGCTTCGCAGAGAATCAGCCGCCTGAGGATCTACCGGCGAATCACCACCGAGTCATGGTCGCCGGCAGCTCGGCCCCGTTTCTGTTGAGGGGCCTCCGCATCGTCCGGCTCGGGTCGTTCGGGACCGCCGGAGATCCGATAGATGTGTTTTCGGACGCGGTAGCGGAGGGGTTTTCCAGTTCGCGGATCCAGCGGAACGGATTTCAGGAACGCCGGCACCAGTTCCTCCAAGGACTGCGGGGGAACCCCGTCGTGGGCCAGGCGGAACGACTCCACCGCGCAACCTGTCGCCGCCGCACGCAGCAGGGTGAGATCGCTCAGGTGGCGGTGGAAGGCGGGTTCGATTCCCCGCAGGAACTGGCCGGCGAAAGGATAGGTGCCACTGGCGAGGCGGCGATTGGTTTGTTCCCACGCCCGTTCTGCCATGGCGGCTCGATCATCCGCGGGCAGGGCAGCAGCCGCCATCCATTGGTCCATGGACTTACGGACGAGGGTGCGGTCGCGCGAACCCATGCCCAGTGTCCAATAGAGGAAACTTGCAGCCTCCCGCGTGAAATTGGGGGCATCACCGGCGCTGGATCCACCATACAGGCGATCCAGTTCCTGCCAGGAGTTCTGGAACAGGGAGTCGATGAATACAGATTCGGTGGCCAACGCCCCGCTCAGCGAGAGGGTGTCGGCAGATCGGAGCAGGTGCGTCTGGAGCGCTGCCAGGGATTCGCGGTCCGGATCGCAGCGTCCGAGCAGGTGCTCCGTCGCCCTTACGGCGCGCTGACGAAGTCCGGCGGCGAAATTCTGCGAGATCAGAACCGGTTCGGCGCCGAGGGTGTCGGCGAGATGGAGCAGCCCGTGGATGGCGTTGATGGCGTCCAGTGGGCGCCCATCCCCGATCGCCAGCCAGGCGTCCAAAGACAGAAGCCCGCCCGCCTGTCGAATCGCGGAGAGATGGTTGAAACTGACGGAGTAGCCACTGGCCAAATGGATGGGATAGCGGGCCCGCGGACGTTTTAGGGCCGCGTGTAGCGCCGTGAAGACCCCGGTCTCCCGCTCACGAAACGCCCGGGCGTCGGCGAGCAGCTTCTCCTTCCAGGGGACTCCCGGAATGGGGTCACGTCGTGACCCGAGAAAGGGGAAATCGGCCGCGGTCTTGGTCCCCGGGAGGAGGGCGACGGCGTCGAGTACGGCAACGGCCAGATTCTCGTCGCGGGGCACGACGGGATAGGTGGCGTCCAGTTCGGACAAATCCGCAGGAAGACCGGCGGCACGCAGGCGAACCACTCGTTGCTGCGATTCCCTTCGGACGGTCAGAACCAGGGCCAGTCCCACGGCCGCGAGTACGAGCGCCACTCCGGCGGTGCGGATCAGGACCTTGCGCGACATGGGTCGGAAGGGAGGCGGGAGTCCGCCTCCCCGGATCAGCCCAGCAGGGTGGATACCCGGGCCAGGGCCGCGTCCAGTTGGGTGGCGTCCTTGCCGCCACCGCGGGCGTGGTCGGGCTTGCCGCCGCCCTTGCCGCCGACGATGGGGGCGATGGCCTGAATGATCTTACCGGCCTGCACGCGCGCGGTGAACTCGGACGAAACGCTGGCGATGAGGGTGACCGCATTGGCTGAGCCGCCGCCCAACACGACGACGCCGGGGAAGCGGCCCTTGAGCGCATCGGCGACCGCCTGGAGGAACTCCGGATCGGCGTCACCCAAATTGTGGGTGATGACGGGAATGCCATTCACCGAAGAACCGCGGGTCAGCAGTTCGGCAGCGGCATTGGATGCATTGCGCTGCATCGCGATGCGGACCTGTTTCTCCAGTTCCTTCTGGTGAGCGAGCAGGGCGTCCACCTTCTTTTCCAGTTCGGCCACCGGGGCAG
>JBDKKE010000313.1:0-3667 GCA_039796255.1 Verrucomicrobiota bacterium
GCGGCCGTCCACTCCGTTGAAAATCAACAGCACCAGCAGGGGCAGCACCAGTCCGACAGGCCCCTTGACCAGCGTCGCCACGCCCGCCGCCGCAGCAGCCGCCAGGTAGAACCGCCGGCGCACAGACCCCGAGCGCTGCTCCGCCAGGTAACCCAGAAAAATGGAGGCTCCCACGAACAGGGCGAGCGCGATGTCAAAGATGACCGTACGCGCCTGACTGATGAACAGGGGCGTCGTGGCCACCACCAGGACCGCCAGGGCCGCCGGCCGTTCCCCGCATTCACGCCGACAGACCGTCCACACCATCGCCAGGATGGCGAAGGCAAAGAGCGCGGACGGCATTCGTGCCGCCAGCTCTGTGTCTCCCAGGAGGGACAGCGAGCAGGCAACGGCCTTGAAGTAAAACGCCGGCTTGTCCAGATAGGTCAGCCCGTTGTAGGTCGGCACCAGCCATGCCCCCTGCTCCTTCATCTCCCGGGCCACCTCGGCGTTGCGGCCTTCATCCGGATTGATCAGCGGCAGGCCCCCCAGTCGAAAGCCGATGGTCAACAAGGCCGCCACCACGGCCAGCATCAGCCAGCCGTGCCGGCGCAGGGTCGCAGGAAAAAGGGAGGGGGCGATCACAGTAGGAAGACTCTGAGGCTGCCCCGGCCCGCCGGATTCAGCACTCAAATGTTTAGGCTCGCACGAAAGGGCGGCCACTACATGACGCCCGGATGACAATCGTGTCATCATCTCCCACCCACTGCTGCTCGGTCCATCGGTTCGCCGCGGGACACATGCGCGAAACAGGCGCACGGGAAGGCGGGACTCGTTTCGCCAGAGGATTCATGACGGAACTGTCATCTGATTCCAGGCCGTTCCGGCGCGGCGAATGCTATGATGGGTCCATGCACCATTTGCGAACGACGTTCGCCTTGCTCCTGCTGTGTTCCGGATTCCTGTCGATCCGCACGGCGACCGCCGGGATCGTCATTTCCGAGATCATGTATCATCCGCCCGGCACCAATGTGCTGGAAGAATGGCTGGAGTTGCACAACACCGGATCGAACTCAGTGAACCTCGGGGGATGGCAACTGGACCGGGGAGTGCACTTCACCTTTCCGAAACCGACGGTGATGCTTCCCGATGCACGCCTGGTGGTGGCTGCGGATGCCGACACGTTTCGCGCCCTCCATCCCGGACTCGGCGGTTTTCTGGCCGGATGGGCGGGAAGTCTCCGCGACAACGGCGAGACGGTCGGACTCGTCGATGCCGCCGGTCAAACGGTCGCCGAGGTCGCCTATGCCGCCGAAGGCGATTGGGCCACCCGGAGGTTGTCCGCACCCGACCGCTACGGGCGGGCGGGGTGGATCTGGGTCGCGGAACACAACGGCCTGGGACGGTCCCTGGAACTGATCAATCCGGCTCTTCCCAACGGGCTGCCCCACAATTGGACCTCGAGCGCGGTCGCCGGAGGAACGCCGGGACGTCCCAATTCCGTCGAGTCAAGGAACCTCGCCCCCCTGGTCGTGGAGGCGGGACATTTTCCCCTAATCCCCACCCAAAACGACCCGGTGACCCTCCACGTCCGTCTGCTCGACGAGCGGACCACCGGACTCTCCGCCGCCCTACTCCACCGAGAGGACGGCACCGCCCCATTCACCGCCACCTCGATGGGGGACGACGGAAAGCACGGGGATGGCTTGCCCGGGGACGGCCTCTTTGCCGTGCAACTTCCCGCCCGGCCCAACGGGACCGTCGTGGAGTTCTATTTTGAGGTCGTCGATGCGGAGGGTCATGCGCGGACCTACCCCGCTGTAATTCCCTCGGGATCCGACCGAACGGCCCATTTCCTCTATCAGGTGGACGACGAACCGTTCTCGGGCCCCCAACCGCTATACCGCCTGATCATGAACCGGGCAGAAACCGAGTACCTCCGCCAGACCTGGCGCGACGAACCCGATAGCGACGCGGAGGTCAATGGCACCTTCATTGGCCTGGACGCTCAGGTCCGGGAAGGCGCGACGGCCCAGGTCCGGTACACCTCCTCCTTCCGCAACCGGGGGCACGGCACCCGTGTCTCGGTGCCGCACAACTTTCGCGTCAACTTTCCCAAGGATCGCCCCTGGCAGGGACGCGAGGGCATCAACCTCAACACCCAATTCACCCAGTCACAGGTCTTCGGCAGCATGCTGATGCGCCGCGCCGGCCTGCCGATGGCCGAAGCCCGTGCGGTGCAGGTTCGGATCAGCGGAGAGGATCTGGCGGGGACGGGATCGCCGCAGTTCGGCGCCTACGCCGGCAATGAGTTGGTGGACGACAGCCTCGTCGAGCGCCAGTTCCCCGGGGATCCGGATGGCAACCTCTACCGCGGCATCCGCGACGTCTATCCGGGCAATCCGCGCGCGGACCTCGTCTGGCATGGTCCGGACGCCTCCAGTTACACCAACGCCTACTTCAAGCGAAACCACGTCACCGAGGACGACTGGAGTGATCTGGTCCACCTTCTGGACGTACTGAACAACACCCCGGACGCCAACTGGGATACGGCGGTGGCGCAAGTGGCCGATGTGGGGGAGTGGATGCGTTACTTTGCGCTGAACACGCTGATGGGAAATCAGGAGACCACCCTGGCCACCGGTTACGGGGATGATTTTGCGCTTTACCGTGGTGTTCTGGACACGCGATTCCGCCTGCTGGGATACGACATGGATTCGGTTCTCGGATCAGGTACCCGCACCACGACCTACTCCGATGGAATTTTCAAAATGTTTGGCTCCGGGAGCCACCGGATCCCCGTGCTGGAGCAGTTGCTGAAACACCCGTCCTTCGCCCCAGTCTACTATCGGGAACTGAAGACCCTCGCCGACACCCTGTTCGCTCCCGAACAGATGAATCCTTTGCTGGATCAGCTCGCAGCGGGGTTCGCGTCGGGAGAAGCCATCACTGCGGCGATCGCCAACATGAAGGCTTTTAACGCCTCACAACGGGCGCACGTCCTCGGCGAGATTCCGATGCGAGTCTCCGTGTCCGATGGACTGCCGGTTGTTTCCGGGTATCCGCGGACCACGACGCCGACGATTCCCCTGTCCGGCCGCGCCCAGGCGATCGACACCCGAAGCATTCGGGTGAATGGCACCCCCGCCACCTGGAGCGCCTGGGATGCGAACTGGATAGCGCCCGCAGTATCGCTCCATCCCGGAATCAACCGTGTGTTGATTCAGGCCCTGGATGGAAGTGGAAAGGAAGTGGAACGGACCACACACGACGTTTGGTATGACGATGGCAACGAGGCCAGGGTCGTCGGGACCGTTGCTGCGGACGCCATTTGGTCTGCCCAACTGGGCCCCTACCACATCACCGGGGACCTCACCATAGCCAACGGTGTCACATTGACCGTCGAGGCGGGCACCACGGTTTACCTGGACTCCGGCGCGCACCTGACCGTGTCGTCAGGCGGGCGATTGCTGACGGAGGGTCTCGAAGCGGCACCGATCCGCTTCACGCGACCGCCGGGAACCACCGCCACCTGGGGAGGAATCGTCATCAACGGAGGCCCTGGGTCTCCCGAGAACCAGATGAGTCACACCCGTATCGAGTTCAACGGCTCCACCGCGATTGAAGTGGCCGGCGGAACGGTCCGACTCGATCACCTGACGTTTGGGAACACCGACCGGCAGTACCT
>JBDKKE010000314.1:0-2916 GCA_039796255.1 Verrucomicrobiota bacterium
GCCGGCACATCCTTGAGCAACCGTTCCAGGAGATCGCCCACGCTGACCTTCTGGGCCCGGGCGTTGAAGTTGGCGAGCACCCGGTGCCTCAGCACCTGCCGGGCGACGGAGCGGACCCCCTCATAGTCGGCACAGAGGCGACCGGTGACCGCCGCGCGGGCCTTGGCTCCGAGGATCAGGAACTGCGAGGCGCGCGGACTGGCACCCCAGCGAACGAACTCCTTCACGTAAGGCGGCGCCGCGGCATCGTCCGGACGGGTCGCCGCCACCAGGCGCACCGCGTAGCGGATCACCTCGTCGCTCACCGGCATGGCCCGAACCAGTTTCTGAATGGACACGATCTCCTCGGTGGACAGCACCGGCCGCAGATCGGGGACCTCCGATCCGGTGGTCGCCCGCACCACCAATTCCTCCTCGGCGCGCGTCGGATAGACTGTTCGGATGTGGAACATGAACCGGTCGGCCTGGGCCTCCGGCAGCACGTAGGTCCCCTCCTGTTCGATGGGATTCTGCGTGGCAAAAACGTGGAAGGGATGCGGCAGGGTATGCGTCTTGGTTCCGATGGTCACCTCGCGCTCCTGCATCACCTGGAGCATGGCCGCCTGCGTCTTGGGCGGAGTGCGGTTGATTTCGTCGGCCAGGATGAGATTGGCGAACACCGGGCCGGGCAGAAACACCTGCCGACGGCGCCCCGTCTCATGATCCTCCTCCAGGACATCGGTGCCGGTAATGTCGCTGGGCATCAGGTCGGGCGTGAACTGGATGCGGCTGAAGCGCAGGTCCAGCACCCGCCCCAGGGACCGGATCAGCAGGGTTTTCGCCAGTCCGGGCACGCCCTCAATGAGCCCATGCCCCCCGCAGAAGATTGTCAGCAGGACATTGTCGATCACCTCCTGCTGCCCCACCACGGCCTTGCCGAGTTCGGTCAGGAGCGCCTGACGTTGGGTGGCGAGTCGCTGGACGGCCTCCACGGTCATCGGGGCGGCAGAAAGGGGCGGCGGGGCGGACATGGTTGGGTCAGGCGGAAATGAAGTTCAACTTCCCAGCCTAGGACACAAGACGGAGGAGTTTGTTTCAAAGTAAAACCAGGAAGCCCGAAGCAAACTGCGGCCACCACCACGCGCCCCTCGGTCGGGACCTGTGACCCGCCGCTGTGGACTCCACGAGCAAGGCGGGGAGGGATTGGGGACTCTCAAAGTTCGTCCCTCCATGGCACGCCCACCTGCTTCGGGGGCTACTTCTTGCCGCGCTGGGTGAGCAGGTAGGCGAGAAGTTTGTTGAAGTCCGCCGGCGTCAGGGTTTCACCGAAGCTCTCGGGCATGAGGGATTGGTCGCTCTCCCGGCGCTCGGCCACCTCACTCGCCTTCAACGGGAACTCCTTTCCGGTCGCGTCGGCGAAAACCAGCAGCTCTCCCTCTTCCCGGCGGAAGAGTCCGGTCTGAACCTCGCCGTCCTTCAGCGTGATGACCGTCTGGCGAAAGGCGCGGTCCACGTTGCGGTTCGGATCCAGGATGTCCTCGGTCAACCGCTCAACCCCGCGGTCGCCGATGCCGGTGAGCTGCGGACCGACCAGCCCCCCTTTTCCATCAATCTGGTGGCAGGCGGCGCAGTGGACCTCGAAGACCCGCTGGCCCTCGGCGGATGAGGCCGCACCGGAGTGGAAGCCATTGATGCGGGTGGTGATCAGATTCACGCGGACCTCATCCATCGGTTGAAGGTCCTTGGTCAGCTTCTCAAACCGGGCCTGCCAGTCCGGCGGATTTGCCCGCTGCAGACGCCCACGCGCACTGGCCGTCTGCAGAATTCGCGGCGAGGCGTCGCCCTGTTCGATGGCGGTGAGGAAGGCATCCGCGCCGTCGCGGGTCGCGCACAGGGGAACGGCCCAGCGCTGCTGAACCCGGTAGGGCATGGCCCGGATCGCCGCCAGGACGGGGGCGCGGCCAGCGGCTGAATTCATCTCGACCAGCGTGACCCCGAAACGCTCGCGGACACTCAGGGGTTGGCTCCCATCGGCGAGAAGGGGTCCCAGCACAGCGACGGCTTCCGCAGCGTCCAGTCCCGCCAACCCCTTCCCCGCCGCGGCACGGGCATCCGGATCTCCCGGCTGTCGGGCCAATTCCTTCAGGCGGGGAACAATTTCCTTCATACCCAGGCGCGATGCCAGTTCGGCGGCTCCGGCCGTACGCTCCGCCATCGCCCGCGGCGAAACGGCGGGAAGCGCAGGTCCACCCTCAAGATCGCCGAAGGCAATCCAGGCATAGGCGTCCCCGGTGTCGGCGTCGGTAAACTCCAGAGAGACCTGCCGGCCCTGCTCAGCCTTCGTGTCCCAGACAATCTGCTGCGCCACATCGTTTCGGGGCGGCGCGGCCTGGTGCAGGACACCTCCGCCCTGGGCGTCCCGAAGCAGAACGGCGTTCTTGTTCTGCGCCGGCCGATCCGGATAGCCGTCGTGTCCACAAAGCCAGAAGCTCAACGTCGCACCGGCCGTGAACACCGGGGAACGCAACGTGCCGGTCAGACCCTCTCCCTGGGGAATGCTCGACAGGGCGTGCAGGGTCTTTCCATCAGAGCGCCGGCGCTCCTGGAAACCCCAAGGATTCTCAGTCGGTGCGGCATCGACCGCCAGATTGACCCAGCCGGAGCCACCCTCGACCACCAGGAGCTTGGCCACCAGTTCGGCACCCCATTCGCGCACCGCCACTGGGGGAGTAACCCCGCGCTGCCGCAGTCCCTGGTCCACCGATTGGAAGAGGGCCAACTGGAAATCGGTCCGCGCCGCAAACCGCGCCCGCATGAATCCGACCAGCGTCGCCAACTCGCTCTCCGGCGCAAAACGCGCGGCATGCTTGAGGGCATCCCCCAGCGAGGGGGATCCGGTCTCCGGCAGGGATGACAATTGACGGAGCAGGAACGTCG
>JBDKKE010000315.1:0-2622 GCA_039796255.1 Verrucomicrobiota bacterium
ACCACGGAATCTCTGTCCATTTCGATTCACCGGGTTGAGGTTTGATCAGGGCGAGTGTCTTGGCGAATTGCTCCGCCGAGAGCGAATCGGCCGCTTTCGCCTCCAGCTTGTCGGCCCGGGCCTGAAGCGTGAACCAGCAGGAACCGCTCATCGCCACGGTTGCCGCCACAACGGCGGCTGTCATCTTTAGCTTGAAGAGAAGCATGGATTACAGCACTCCCTTGGTGTGTTGAAGCCGAACGACTCAGCTCAGCAGCGGCGCGTGCCGAGTGAGCTACGAACTCCAGAAAGCCTACTTACCCCCGCCGTCTGCTGCAGCGCCTGGTTCGGCGTTGCTTCGCGGCTACAACCTCAGCGCTTCGGATCGAAGTAGGGCCGGGCGGTGGTCGAGCTGCCGGGGGGAACGCGATCGGCGGGCCGGTCTCCCGTGACCAGTTCGAAGGTGACTCCCAGGGGCTGGCATCCCGGGCGCGCGGTACCGATCGTGAGACCCACCCTGCCGAACTGGTCGCCCAAAGCCACCACCTCGAAGCGGGTGAAGACCTGCTTCTGCGGATCGTACTCCAGGAAGCCGAGCAGTGTCGGCTCGTAGCCCCACTCTTTCATGGAAGCGATCTTACCGGCGAGCACATCCACGGGCGGCTGCTTGCCCAGTTTGGCGTGGCCTTCCAGCCGCAAGCGGACGCGGCCTGCGGCCACGTTCTCGACCGTCAGGTTCAACTCGGCGGCGCGAACCGAAGCACTGTCCAGACCATCGCTATGCCCGTCGTAGACGGACCTCGGGTTCAGGTGGCGGCGCACGAGACGATCGGCGAGACCCGCTGGCATCGCAAAAGTGTCGCCGGCGCGCGGGTTGGCCGGCATCAGCGATTTCCATTCGGCCTCAGAGAGCCACATGTGGTCGGGGTGGGCCTGGGGCGTGGTAATCCTCCGGTGGACCGACTTCGCTTCCGTCTTCTCCCCCTTCTCGTCAAGCCAGAGGTCTTCGTCGGTCAGGTAACGGAATTTGTTTCCCTCGCGCATGAAGGCCCGGTAGTGGAGCTTGAGGATCAAGGTTCCCGGCGGTGGAGTCAGTAAGGCGGACTTGGTATCGACCGCGCCCATCGCGCCGACCTTGAAGGCACCCGGTGCCCGCTCCGCATCGGGAAGGGCCTCCCACTTTTCCAGCGCCTTCTTCAAATCGAAATCCGGCTTGAAGCTCTCTTTCTTGTTCTCGACGACGAGGTTGCTCTCCAGAATCTTGCCGCCCGGCGTCACGCACCACAGGGCACCCTCCAGGCGGGCGAGTTTCAGGCCGGAGTCTCGCAGGAACTGCCCGACGGCGTCGGCGCGGTCGTACTCCCGGACGCTCAGCGAGACGGCGACGAAGTTCTCCAGCATCAGTTTGGTGTTCTGTTCGGTCCAGAAGGCAGGCGCACGGCCCACCGTACGGCCGCCGCTTCAACACGACCCGATGCCGGTGGCACCGCCAGACGAGTAGATGAACAAGGGCTTCCCTTCTTTCGCCGCCTTCTGACGGGCCTCGTGCAGGTCGAGGAACCACGGAACATCCATCCACCGCGATTCACCGGACTGCGGTTTGATTTGCTTCTGGTACTGGGCGAACGTTTTCGCCGTCAGCGCCTCCATTGGCTCTGCGGCCCGCGTGAGAGAGGCCAGCCCGCCGACGCTGCTCAACAGTAGGAGGAAGGCCGACGTCGTTTTTAGTTTGTTCATCATCATGGTATGAATGACTCCTTCAGTAAGGGCGGCAACGGAGGTGGAGACCTCGTTGTCGCCGCCGTCTAACTTGTAATTCGGTTTAAGGCTTTAAGCCATCTTTTGTAAGCACTTCCTCGGGTAGTAATAATTCCCCTGGTGTTTTTGCAAAGTACGGTGGTACCGTAAGAAGCCTTACCGGACCCCTGCAATAGCGCACACGCCAAAATTTACCATCCTCCCCGGGCGGTACCGGCACACTGTAAAAATTAGGCTCGCGCCCATTCAGCCAGAAGTGGGGCCTATCCTGACTATCGCGAACTTCACCATGCTCACCGCCAAAGATCCCGATCGTTTTAGTTCCTTTGGGAACATAAAAGTAACCCATCCACAAACCATAAAAGCGATTCATTGGGTTTTCTTGGGTTGAAGCGATTGCCATAAACTGTTCCTTGGGCCAGTTCACCTGGGTGCGATCGTTGCCATCTTTAACGGTAATTTTGTAAAGGCCCGGTTGCTTAAGAGCAAATTTAAGGGTCCGCTCAACACCATCGGGCGGGATCGAGGCATTGGTTTCAACAAGGGTTTCTTTTTCACCTGTTTGGCTCTCGCCTCCGATTTTATAAAGTTCGACTTTCACATTTCCTCGGTCACGATAATGGGCAATCATGCCACCCGTGATGGTAAGTTCAATATTGGAAGGCGCCTTGGCATAAGTGAAGAAAGTCTGTATACCTCGACCCGGGGTGAAATCGCCTGTAGGAAAATTAGCCGGTATAGGCAGTCGGCCCAAGGCCGGAGCTAGATTGGTACTAAAGGTTAAAGGTTTGAAATTCAACTCAACCAATTTGTGGGTTGCTATGCCCTCGGTGATGTAGGATTCAATTTCCTGCGGAGTGAAGGGTGCGCTGGACTTCCAGGGGT
>JBDKKE010000316.1:0-9549 GCA_039796255.1 Verrucomicrobiota bacterium
GTGCTGACCGATAATCTTCCCCTGGGCCGCTTCTTCGAATCTGCCGCCCAAAACTTCAGGAATCCCAAGGCCGTCGCCAACTGGGTCATCAACAACCTCCCCTCCCAACTCGCCAGCCAGGGGGGCACTCTGGAGACCCTGCGCTTTGGACCCGAGGGAATCCGCGAACTGGTCACCCTCGTCGAATCCGGGCGAATCAGCTCCAAGATCGCCCAGGATGTCTTTGTGGAGATGTTTGCGACCGGCGGACAACCGGAAGCCATCGTGGCGGCCCGGGGATGGGCGCAGGTCAGCGACACCGGAGAGATCGAGCGTCTGGCGGATGAAGTCATCGCCGCCCATCCGGGTCCGGCGGGTGATTTCCGCGCCGGCAAGGTCGCGGCACTGAACTTTCTCAAGGGACAGTTGATGAAACTGTCCCGCGGAAAAGCCAATCCCACCCTCGCCGGGGACGTCCTGGAGAGGAAACTCAGGGGTATTGCCAATTCCGACTCAATTCCGTAACACTCCAATCATCGGCATCCAGACCCACGAAAACCCGCCCTCCCGACCGTGTCCGTAACGCGTTACTTCTCCAACAACCGCATTCCCCGCCGTGGCCGGGTGAGTGCCGGACTGCTCATGTTCCGCTGGAACCGGGGCGTCCTGGAGGTGTTCCTGGCGCGTCCCGGAGGCCCGTGGTTTCCGCATCGGGACCACGACATCTGGACCATTCCCAAGGGGGAGATCGAGCCGGGCGAGGACCTCATGGAGGCCGCGGTCCGCGAATTTCAAGAAGAGGTAGGCATCCAACCCAGCGGCCCATTCTTCGAACTCGGCTCCGTCCGCCAGCGCGGCGGGAAGACCGTCCACGCCTGGGCGTTCGAGGGGGATTGGGATACCGCGATTCCCATTCGCACCACCCAGGTGGAGATCGAGTGGCCCGCCGGATCCGGCCAGTTCTCGGTGTGGCCGGAGATTGATCGGGCCGCCTTCTTTCCCATTGCCGCTGCCCGGGAACACATGAAGGTGGCCCAGCATTCATTCCTGGACCGACTCAAGGCGACCGCGCCTGCGGCTGTGACTCCCGTAACGCGGGCTCGAATTCCCGCCTGACACCCACCTCCGCTCCAGAGCCTGTCCGAGAACTCAGAGGGGTCCTGCGGCGAGGGGTTTGACGGGCTCTTAGTCCTTGGACCAAAAATCAATGACGAAGACGTCGGCGAGGAACGGCTTCAGGAGCTTGCCGAATTCCTTGTGGTCCGGATGAACCAGATAGGCGTCGCGATCCGCGTCGGTGCCAAAGGTCAGCACCCAGCAATGGGTGAATCCCTTGTTGAGTCCCTCCGGACTGTTGTTAACCCCCCATTGCAGCTTCTGAATCTGGGGAATCTTGGTCTTCAGCGCCCGGAACGCCTCCTCGACCTCCCTGACCTCTTCCTTCGTGGCACCGTCCTTGAACTTGAAGGAGACCACATGATTGAGGCGGGCGCTTCGCGCTGCCTTTTCCACCTGGGCTGGAGCGGGCTTGGAAGGTTCCTTGGCGGAGAGGTTCACGGCGGCAAGAGCGGAGCTGAGCAAAAGGGGGGCAAAGCGGATCGCAATCAATTTCATGTCACGAAGGGACGGAAAGGCTAGTCGCGGCCTTCATTGCGATGCAAGAGCAACGCCTTGGATGTCGGACTTTCGGGCCTTCAGAAACGGTCAGGCAGTTCCGGCGCAGAAGCCCCCCCGACCGACATCCCGGTAGGGTCGTGTTCCATCCGCGACCCCAACTGAATCCGCTGTGCTCCTGGACGAACCACGGGGATCGCGGGAAGCTCCAGTGCGAAAAGCTTCCCCGTTTCCCGTCGGCAAAGGCTCAGGTCTCGCGCACAAACCCACCCCGATAACCTTGCTCCTAAGTCCACTCGGAGCGGTGTCGGATTCGCGTCTGCACTTGACGCCATCAACTCCGCCCGGGAGCCTAAAACTAACGCCCGCTCACCGTTCGACCTTCCCGTCACCGCCCAGAATCCGAAGACTGGCTATACCCGAAATTTCGACATGAGAACCATTTCTACGGGGGACACCCTGGTATTCATCGATTTTGAAAATCTCAGTGGCCCCACCGCCGGACTGTTCCGTGAGTTCCTGCGCGCCACGCTGAAGCCGGAGCACCGGTACGTGGAAATCGATCTGCAGCGCGCCACGTTCATGGACAGCGAGGGCCTGGGGGCGGTGCTGTCCGCGCACAAGGCCGTGGCCGGACGTGGCGGTGGCGTCCGCCTCAGGGGAGCACCTCCCATGGTGCGGGAACTGTTCCGCATCACCCGCCTGGATACGCTGATCGAGTTTACTCCGGCAGCCTGAGCGACCGCGATGGCCACTTCCAACGAACCGGGCGACACCGTATCCTTCCCCCAGATGAAGCAAGGATGGGTCACTCTCTTAATGCTGGCAGCGCTCGCAGGACTTGGCTCCGGATGCAGCTACTCGCGGGAATGGAACCGGGCCAGTCGCCTGCCTCCGCCAGCGGATGACATCACCGGTGCGTGGATCGGCACCTGGCAGAACTCCAACAACGACCACACGGATCGCCTCAAGGCCGTCATCACGCGGGTGTCCGACACGGAGTACAGCGCCCGCTTCAAGGCGTGGTGGTTCGGGGTTCTCAGCGGCACCTTTGAAGCCACCCTGTGGGGGCGGTGGGAGAACGGAGAGTTCGTCTTCAGCGGCACCGAGGAGGTGATGGGCTGGGAATTCACCCAGAAGGGTCACGCCAACGCCACCAACTTCACCTCGGAGTATTCCAGCGCGGACTATCGCGGAAGCTTCATCCTCCACCGGCCTGAGCGTCGTCCCTAGCGAGCGGCGAACCACGACCGAATTCGCGGGCGGACCACCTCCATCACCCGCGCCACCGGGAGATCGCCGAGAAGCTCGCCCGCCTCGATGAGATCCATGTGCTCCTGGAGCGGACGCCAGATCGCGACCCGGCTGGGCCCCCATAGGATGACTCCGGGAAGGCCAATGGCGGCCGCCAGATGGGTGATGCCCGAGTCGTGACCCAGGAATCCGACGCACGCGGAGAGCCGGTGGGCAACCTCGGTCAGCGGCTGCGACCGCAACACCTCACAGCGCGCGGGGGGAATCACCCGGGCCAGCCGTTCCAGCCGCTTCCCTTCGGCTTCTCCGCCCACCAGCAGGAAGCGCAGGTCTTCCTGATCAGCCAGCCGGACCAATAATTCCTCCCAGCGCGCCTCCGGCCAGTTCTTGCGATCACTCCCGGAGCCCGGATGGATCGCCAGGGGGCGAGGGCCCTCGTGCACCGGCGCTCGGGGCAGTCGCGGCACAGGATCACTGTCAAAGACCGCCAATTGCTCCAGCGGACGCAGCAATTGCGCCGAGGCGTGATCGGCGATCGATTCGTCCGGACGGTGCGGTCCCTGGATGAATCCCGCCTTGGAGACCCGCGCCAGATTGGTGCGAAAGATGAGGTCAGGATCGTAGAGATAGCTGACCACCAGATGAAACTCCGCGAAGTACGCCGACAAACCCGGATCGAGATCCCCTCCCCGGGCAAAAAAACCCGCCAGCGGCCGCGAATCAATTCCGCGCGCGGCGTCCGCCAGTCCGGCCTCGACCGCGAGACCCGCCACCCGCGGATACCCCAGCACTTCGATTCGGTTCCCTGGAAAATGGGTCCGCAAGGCCGTCAGGACCGGCAGGGTCAGAATGAAATCCCCCACCGCACCCCCCCGGACCACCAGAATGCGCCCGGAGGACGAACCGGAAGAAACGGGAATCACGCGCCCCCTCCGAACACAGCCTCCCGGAGATGGGCGAGGGGAGGAGGATTGCCCAAGGCAGCGTCAATGCCGCCCGCGCGGAGATGCCCGACCACCTCTGCCGCCTCATCATCGACGACGCCGATCAATCGGAGAGGACGGTTACCCTTCCTGTCGGAGGAACGCTCCAGTTCCCGGATGGCGGCGGCCAGGGCCAGGCCGTCCATGTCCCCCAATCGCATGTCAAACAACACGACGGCATGCGACGCCGTCCGCAGTCGCTCCAGCGCCTCGCGTCCGGTAGCGACCGCATCCGCCTCGCACCCCAGCTTCTCCAGCGCGAGCAGGGACAGCCGGCGATTAAGGTCATGGTCGCGGGCGACCAGCACCCGCAGGGACGAAACCGGCGGTGCGGCAATGGGCAAATCCACTTCAAACCAAAAGGTGGATCCCTTCCCGTGTTCGCTCATCACCCCCATTAAACCGCCCATCATCTCCACCAGGCTGTGGGAGATCGCCAGTCCCAGACCCGTCCCACCATGGCGTCGGGAATCGGAGGAATCCACCTGCTGGAACGGCTGAAACAGGAGCGCGCATTGGTCGGGTGGAATGCCGATGCCGGTATCCACCACCTCAAAGCGGAGCCGTGCGCTACCGGCTTCCATGTTCTGCGTCCGGACGCGAACCACGACCGAACCGGCCCGGGTGAATTTCAGTCCATTGCCGACCAGATTGAGCAGGATCTGACGAAGGCGTCCGGCATCGCCGCGAATCCGACCTGGCACAGCGGCGTCGCAGTCCACCGACAGGACCACCGGCTTTCCGTGCCCCGATTGCGTGAGCAGCGTCACCACCCCCTCCATCAGCGGACGCAACTCGAAGTCCCCGGTCACCAGCGTCATGCGACCCGCCTCGATCTTCGAGAAATCGAGGATGTCATTGATGATGCCCAGGAGGGCCCGGCCGCTGGACGCGACGGTCTCCGTGAGTTCCTGCTGGTGGGGCTCCAGTCGCGTCTGCTGCAGAAGCTCGGTCATGCCCAGGATGCCGTTCATCGGCGTACGGATCTCATGGCTCATGGTGGCCAGGAACTCGCTCTTGGCCCGGTTGGCGGCCAGCGCCGCATCCCGGGCCGCTGCCATTTCGATGGCCAACCGCTTCTGCTCCGATACGTCGACGCAGGTGTGGATGGCGCCGTGGATCGAACCATCCGAGCGGAGCAAGGGCGCGCTGGTGATCATCACCTGCCGCCTCATTCCCCCGGGGGTTGACACCTCGGTTTCGAAGGCTGTGGGTTGGACGGCATCGCCCGGGTTGACTGGAGGGATTCCCGGATCACTCCCGCAGAGGTCCATCAGCTTCCGCCACTCGGGCCGGTTCAAATCGCCCGCATCCCGTAATCCGAGCAGCCGGCACAAGGTCGGATTCGCAAAAATCGACTGCCCCTCCTCATTGGTTTGCCAGATCCCGACCGGACTGCTTTCCGCCAGCGCCCGATAGCGTCGCTCCAGTTCGACTTCGCGTTCCAACTGGCGCCGCAGTTCCACCGTCTGACCATAAACCCGGGCCCGGAGAGAGACCACCCACACCAGTCCCAGACTGGCCACCCCTACCAGAGCCCCCACCAGCACCAGGAGCCGCTGCAAGGTCCACCACGAGGCGGCTTTCAGAACCTCCACCTCCTTCGGACTCCGCAAAAGGAGCGAGAAAGCCTCTGGATTCCGGGCGCCGGAAAACTTGACCAGACAAACCCCAGTCACCCGGAGCAAACTCCCGACCCGGAGTTTCACCAGGGATTCGGCGGGCCCCTCATGGTCGGCTTCAAAAACCTTCGGTCCCGCCTGCAGGGTCAGCGTCTGCCGGCCTGATCCAAACACCACGTTCATGAGGGTGGCCTCGATCTGCACCAACTCGAATTGAAATTCCCCCGACATCAACTGATTCACGTCCGTGCGGGTGGGCGGGGAGGCGCGGCCGGGAGCAATTCGGCGAAAGGTTGCGCTGTCCAAAACCGGAAGGGATTCCCCGGGGTTGGGAAACCCGATCAGAGCAATCTGGTCTCCCGGCTCCAGCACTTCGGACATGGACGTCCGGGCACGCAGGCTTGCCGTCGCGTCCCGCAGGTACACCGCCTGACCTGGCTGATGGAACACCACCTCTCCCTGCACCCGGACACGGTGACCGGAACCGCCGGCGGGATTGAATCGCAGCAGCGAAGCGATGGGTCGGAGAGGGCTGGCGAAGGGATCTGCCGGAGCTGCCCTCTCAATGTAGACGTGCTCCAACCCAGGCGAGTGCAGTCGGAATCCAGTCAACTGCCCACTGATACTATAGGCGACCTGATACACCCCTCGCACCCGGACCTCCGCGTCCAGTAGGGAATCGGACGGGCTCTGGTTGGTCGACACCGAACACAACACGTCGAAGCGGCCCTCCATTCCATCCAGATCCAGGGTCAAGACTCCTGGTTCCTCGGCGACTCTCTTCACGATGCCCCGCACTTCAACCCAGTAATTGTCCTCACTCCCGGTCAGGAGATGATCCCAGTTAATGATCCGCGGCTGCGGGAGCTGCCCGTCTCCCAACACGGTCACCTTTGGCTCGACGACGATGGGGGCAAAACCGCCGGGGGACGTCTTGCCTTCCACTCGGATCCATTGACCCAACTTTAAATCCATCCCGAGATTCTCGGGACTCATATAAATCGCCCCGGACAAATCCTGGACGACCATAAAATAGGGCTTGAACATGGTAACCACCCCTTCCAGTCGCACCGGCCGGCCCTCGTAAGCTCCACCGTTTCCCAGCGCTTTGACGTCGGTAATCCGGATCAGCGGCCCATCCGCTGCCAAGACTTCCCCAAACCCGCAGGCCAAAAAAAGGAGCCATCCCCAAAGCCCCAGACCGTGCCTCCAACCAAACCGCGCAGAGTCTCGACCCGCAGAGGCACTCATGGGTGGGTGGACACTTCGGGGGTGGCTTCTGCAGGGACAGGCGATCCGCCCTCCAGGGCGACCCGCAATTGCTGCAGTGTGAAGGGACGTGCCAGGCAGACGTTGATGCCCGCCTCCGCGCACCGATTGCGCTCGCCCTCCTGGGAATCCGTGGCAAGACCGACCAGGATCATCGGCGGACGCTGGGGATCCGGATGTTCGCGCTCCCATTCGCGAATCGCCCGCGCTGCGTCATACGCATAGAGTCCGGGCATGTGGAAATCCATCAGGACCACATCGTAACGCTGCCGGGTGACTCGCTCCACGACGTCCCGCCCGTTGTCCTCCGAATCCGCCGAACAACCCAGCTTCTCCAGGGAGAGTAGCGAGAGCCGGCGATTGATGGGATGTGCCTCCGCGAGCAGGATTCGCAGGTGGGCGAGTCGTCCCCTGCCCTCGCCGCCCGCAGGACCCGCCGGAACGACAATCGGCAGCGAGAGTTCAAACCAGAAGGTGGAGCCCTTGCCCACTGAACTCTCCACCCCCATGGAGCCGCCCATCATTTCCACCAGCCGCCGGGAAATCGCCAAGCCGAGTCCGGTGCCGTCGTGCTTCCGGGCATGTGAGGAATCCACCTGTTGGAAAGGCTGAAACAACTGCTGGCACTGGTCGGGAGAAATGCCAACACCGGTATCCGTCACCTCAAAGCGCAGCCGCGCCTGGCCGTCCGCCATTGAAAGCGGACGAATCCGCGCCAGCACCGAACCGGCCTCGGTGAACTTGAGTCCGTTGCCCAGCAGGTTGAGCAGCACCTGTCGCAGTCGCCCAGCATCCCCGCGAAGTCGGGGGGGAACGGCAGCTTTGCATTCCGCCCGCAGGACAACCGGCTTGCCGTGTCCCGACTGCGCCAGCAGCGACACCACGGCGTCCACCAGCGGGCGCAGCTCAAAATCCTCCTCCACCAACGTCATCCGGCCTGCCTCGATTTTCGAGAAATCGAGGATGTCGTTGATAATGCTGAGCAACGCCTGGCCGCTGCGCCCGATGGTATCGGCCAACTCCCGTTGGCGGTGGTCCAGGCGGGACTGTTGAAGCAGCTCCGTCATGCCCAAAATGCCATTCATCGGGGTCCGAATCTCATGACTCATGGTGGCCAGGAACTCGCTCTTGGCGCGGTTGGCCGACTCGGCGCGCGCCGCCAATTTCTCGGTCTGAGCGTGAACCGCCCTCAACTGTTCCTCGTTCCGCTGCAGTTCCCGGTACGACAATTCCACCGCCTCCTTGGTCCGCTGGAGCTCGGTATTGGACCGCGTCAGCGCGGACGTCCGGGCCTTGACCTGACGTCGCAGGGTGAGTCCCCAGCCCAGGGCCACCACACCGACCGTGCCGAGGCCGGCGACGCTGAGCAGGAGGAGTCGCAGGGGATTGGTCGGTGGTGCCTCCAGGATCTCCAGGTCATTCAGGTCTGCCAGATGAACACTGATCCCCTGGAAATCGCGGTCGGCCCGCGCCTGGTTATCCAGAACTCCACGGACAAGAATCCGGCTGCCCACCGGAATTTCCACCGCCTTGGTGAAGGTGCTTGGCGCGTCCGCAACGACGGAGACGGTGCCGAACTCGAAGGCAATCTCGATGCGGCCGAGGGTGAAGGAATGCCGCACCGTGAGCACCCTCCCCTCCAGGGAAACGCGACGCCGGTCGTTCCGGGGATCCGCCAGCGTTTTCTCCGTCATCGGAATGGGTTCGGGCAGATCGCCACGTCCAATCTCCCGATACTCGTCCACCGCGAACACCACGGCCGAGTTCTCGGCACGGGGGGATCCCAACAAATCCAGCCAGGTCCCCGGCTGGATATCCATCGAGTTCACGTTGCGAACGAGGACTCCTCCCGACCCATCCTGAAGAAAGAGGGACTTCCGGGTAAGGACCGCAGTGACGATGCCACGGATGCGGGTCAGCTCGTTCTCCACACGATCCGGATCGTACCACAAAAGCCGGTTGGCCAACGATACGGGAAGGGCTTCGGGATTCTCCGGACCCGGTTCCAGGACCTGTAGGTCGTCGGCCGGGGTGGAAAGAATGCGCGCATGGGTCGCCTGCCGGAGATCATTGAAACCGGAGGTGACAATGCCTCCGATGCGGATCCGTGCCCCGCGAAGTCGCGCCGGAAGTCGATCCACCGATCGCCCGAGGATGTCCACCTGCACAAAGCCGTCGGGAAGACTCAGCGACAGGTCGATGGACCCATCGCTTCCGGTTTGAAAGGAACGGACCGTTCCCTGGATCACCACCCGCTCGGCATCGAACCGTCCCACGGCCAGACCCACGGCGGTAGCGGGTTTGGGAGTGGGCAGAGGGGATTTTCCGACGACTTCCAAACCCTCCGTCACCACCACCGGCGAAAACCCACCAGGATCGGTAACGCCCGTCACCTCCACCAAATCGCCGATGGCCTTTCCCCGAAGAAATTCGTTCTGCTCAAGATAGATCGCTCCCGAGTCATCCTGGAGAAAACCGTCCAGCAACGCCGGATTAACGGCGGTAATCACGCCGCGCAGGCGAACCGGCAACCGGGTTGCAGCCACGTCGGGCGCCAATTTCTTGATGACCCCAATTCGGGTAATTACCGTCGACTCCCCGGCCCGAAGTCCAAACAGGAGTGAAAGGAGCGGAAAGACCCGGATCCACCGCGCCAGACGCCTGCCCCCAATTCCAGATGCACCGCTGCAATAGTGGGTTATCGGCGAGAACATGCTAAGGTCTAGCCAGTCTTGGCCGCGAGTCTCCGGGGTCAAGACCGATTTCCGTCTGCATCCTCCGAAAATACCGCATCGCGCCTTTCCGTGAATGCGACCCAACCTTGGAAT
>JBDKKE010000317.1:0-15602 GCA_039796255.1 Verrucomicrobiota bacterium
CCGTTCTCCTTGCGAAGCGCGTCCCTCCGAGGGGTGGGTGGGCTCCGTCCGCGATACGCGGAGGCGCGGATGGTCCCCAAGGCAGGTCATCAAGTTCACGGGTGAGATTTACATGGGGGGGTCGGACAATGGCGGGGTGAGGTGGGGGTTGGGAATTTGGAGGTTGATGAAGGGGGGAGATGGGGACTTGCGAAGCGCGTCCCTCCGAGGGGTGGGTGGGCTCCGTCCGCGATACGCGGAGGCGCGGGTGGTCCCCAAGGCGGGGTGGCGAGTTCATGGGTGAGGATTGCACGAGGGGTAGGACAATGACGGGGTGAGGTGGTGGGATTTTGGAAGTTGAAGAACGGGGGAATGGGGAGTTGCGAAGCGCGCCCCTCCGAGCAATGACCCATGACCCAACTCCTCCCAAAAAATGTCGAACCTGGATTCCGATGCGGCAGGGAATGTGCTACTTCTCAGTTATTCTTATGCCGTTACGTTGCCGACAGGTGTCCTTGCGGAATTTTGTAAGCCTCAAATGGAGAGGCGGTTGCGATTTTTTTGGTTGGAGGAACTGGTTGGGGTTGATCGCCGCCTGCGTTCTTTTCACGCCTCGGGGCGTCGCCCAGCCTGCGAGCGGCCTGCTGCGGGAGGTGTACCAGGGAATCGGCGGCACATCGGTGAGTGATCTGACGGCGGCGGCCATTTTTCCAGACGCCCCGACCTCTACGGGATATGTGACCGACTTCTTTGAGGCGCCCACGGATGTGCTGGAGGAGTACGGGCAGCGGCTGCGCGGATTCGTCGTTCCGCCAGTCTCTGGAGACTACACCTTCTGGATCGCCTCCGATGACGGCAGTGAATTGTGGCTGAGTACCGACGACTCTCCGGCGCGCAAGCGGATGATTTCCTCGGTCAATGCGTGGACGCCTTCACGGGCTTGGGAACAGGAGCCCAATCAGCGGTCGTCTGCCATCCGAATGAATGCGGGCCAGATCTACTATGTCGAGGCGCTGATGAAGGAGGGCGGCGGCGGAGACAATCTGGCCGTGCGCTGGCTGCGTCCCGACGGACTGGATGAGGCGCCCATTCCCGCATCGCGGCTGATTCCCTGGGGGGTGTCGCTCAAGGCACCCGCGGTTCTTCGGGGACCGCTCAATACGAATGCCGTGGAGGGTCTGACGGCGCGGTTCGACGTGATTCTGGATCCGCTGGGGCCGGCCCGGTTTCAGTGGCGGCGCAACGGAATCAACATCCCCGGGGCGACCAACAGCGCGCTGGAGTTTTCACCGGTTTCGCTGGCGGATCACAACGCCCGCTTCTCGGTGGCGCTCACCAATCAGTACGGGTCGGCGATCTCGGGGGAGGGGACACTGACGGTGCTGCCGGACACGACGCGCCCCACGCTGGTGCAGGTGGAAAACCGTTCGGACCAAACCTTGCGGGTGGTCTTCAGCGAATCCGTGGCCACCGCCGGGGCGCAGGTCTCCGGCAACTACCGTCTCAACGGCGGCGTCACCGTCAGCGCCGCCGTCGCGGATCCCGATGGACGCACTGTGCTGCTGACCGTGTCGCCGCTGACTTTTGGGCAATCCTATACGCTCACCGTGAACAATGTGACCGACCGCGCCGGCACGCCGAATCCCATTCAGGCCAACAGCACGCGGTCCTTTGTTGCCCTGGAATACACCCCCACGGATGTGGGATTCCCCGCGTTGCCGGGAAGTGTGGTGCGGGTGGGGGCAGGACAGTTTGACGTCACCGGGGGAGGCGCCAATCTCGGGGCGGGCAGCGACCAGTTTCAGTTTGCCACCGAGCAACGGACCGGTGATTTCGACATTCAGGTGCGCGTGGACGGGGTGACAGTTTCTGATCCGTTTCTCCACGCTGGCCTGATGGCGCGGGAGTCGATGGCGGAGAATTCCCGCTTTGCCGCCGTGTTCGCCTCCTCCATCCAGCTCGGGTGCTTCTTCGAGTCCCGAACGGCCGTCGGAGTCAATTCAACCCCGGTGGCCCCCCGGGATGGTTTTCCGGTGAATTATCCGCAGACCTGGCTGCGGCTGCGCCGGGCGGGCAACAGTTTCACAGGATATGCCGGTGTGGATGGTGTCACCTGGACCTCGCTGGGTACGGCGAATCTGGCGTCTGCCCCGGCCACGCTGTATTTCGGATTCGCCGTCGCCAGCCAGAACGGGAGCCGCACGACCACCGCGCGATTCCGGGACCTGGGGCCGGTGACCAGCACCGTGGAGCGTGGATTGGTACGCACCCAGGAGCCTCTGGGACCGTTTGTTCGCTCCACCGGCTTGGTGGTGTCGGAACTCATGTATCATCCCCGAGAAGATGCCGCTGGACGGGATCTCGAATTCATCGAGCTCTACAACGCCGGCTCCATTTTTGAGGACCTGTCCGGATTCCAACTGACCGGCGAAGTGGAGTTCACCTTCCCGGCTGGTTTTCAACTGCAGGCGGGCGAGTTTGTGGTGATTGCGGCGAATCCGGCGCACGTTCAGACCGCCTATGGAATCTCCGGCGTACTCGGCCCGTTCGCCGATCATCTGCCCAACGAGGGCGGCATGATCCAGCTCCGGGCGAAGCAGGGCGACACGCTCTTCACAGTCGAGTATGGCACCGCGCACCCGTGGCCGGTGGCTCCCGATGGTGCGGGGCATTCGCTGACGCTGGCGCGTCCCAGCTACGGTCCTTCGGACGCCCGGGCATGGGCGTCCAGTGGACGCATGGGAGGCACCCCTGGGGGGGCGGAGTTGCTGGGCGAGCAGCCCCTGGCGGGTTTGCTGATCAATGAGCTCCTGGCGCACACCGATGAACCTCAACTGGACTTTGTGGAACTGTTCAACGCCAGCCCGTCCGAACTGGATCTCTCGGGCTGCGTGCTCACGGACGACATCCGCACCAACCGGTATCGGATTCCGGACGGGACACGGCTGGCGGCCCGGGAGCGGTTGGCAATGGATCAGACCCAACTGGGCTTCCGCCTTAAGGCCGCGGGGGAGACGCTTTACCTGGTGAATCCGTCCGGCACCCGCGTGCTGGATGTGGTCCGCTTCGGTCCGCAGGAGAACGGGGTGAGTCTTGGGCGCCAACCCGATGGAGCCTCCTCATTTCGGCGTCTCAACCAACCCACTCCCGGTGCCGCGAATGCGACCTGGCGCGCGGAGGACATCGTCATCAGCGAGCTGATGTATCATCCGATCAGCGAATCCGACGACGACGAGTATCTGGAGCTGTTCAATCGCGGCGCGGGTCCGGTGAACCTGGGCGGCTGGCGCTTCACCAGCGGCATCGATTATCGCATTCCGGCCGGAGTGACCCTGGCCGCGGGCGGGTATCTGGTGGTGGCGAAGAATCCGGCCAATCTGCAGGCCACTCATCCGGGGCTGACCGCGGCCGTCACGCTGGGAGGGTATCAGGGCACCCTCTCGGACCGGGGAGAACGTGTGGCTTTGGCCCGTCCGGACGACGTGCTGTCCACCAACGAAGTCGGGGTGGTGACCTCCACCCGCATCTTCATCGACGTCGCCGAGGTGACCTATGTGGACGGCGGCGCCTGGGGAATGTGGTCCGACGGCGGGGGGTCCAGTCTGGAACTGACCGATGTGAATGCCGATCCGTTGCGCGGAGCCAACTGGGCGGACTCCGACGAAACGGCCAAGGGCCAATGGACATCGGTGTCGGTCACTGGGCGGTTGGACAACGGCAATGATGGTTTTCCTCCCGACCAGTTGCAGGTCACCCTGCAGGGCGGGGGCGAGGCGCTGGTGGATGACGTGGAGGTGGTGCGCGAGGGAACCACGGCCAATCTGGTCGCCAACCCCGGATTCGAGACCGGGGCCGGCGCGTCCGCGACCGGTTGGACCCTGCAGGGGAACCACACCGAGTCCTTCGTGCAGAACACCGGCGCCGTCTCGGGCAACCGCTGCCTGCACGTGAGGTCGCAGGCCCGTGGCGACACCGGGTTCAACCGCATCCGCACCCCGCTGCTGGCCGGACTGGCGCCAGGGAACACCGCGACTATGCGCGCCAAAGTACGCTGGGTGCGCGGCTGGCCGGAGGTGCTGTTCCGGATTCGCGGCAACTGGCTCGAACTGCCGGCGGCCTTGTCTGTTCCCCGGAACTTGGGCACGCCCGGACAGCCCAACAGCCGCCGGATTGACAATGCCGGGCCGGCGATCTTTGAGGTCACCCATACGCCACCGCTTCCGGCGGCCAACCAGGCGGTGATCGTTACCGCCCGGGTGTCCGATCCGGATGGCATCACGGCGGTCAACCTGGTGGGCCGGGTGGACGGCAACAGCACGGTGGTCAACGTGGTGCTCCGGGACGATGGAACCCTGGGGGATGCGGTGCCGGGAGACGGGGTTTACAGCGGGACGATTTCCGGTCGCAGCGGTGGTGCCCAGGTCATCTTCCGGGTGGACGCCACGGATGGGGCCTCGACGCCGGTAACTGCAAAGTTCCCCTCGGATGCGCCGGCCCATCAATGCCTGGTGCGGTGGGGCGATGCCATTCCCTGGGGCACGCTGGGCCACTATCACCTGTGGAACACTTCGGCTGTGGAGAATGCCCACAATGCCACCTCGCCGCTGAACAATCTCTTCCGCGACTTCACCTTCGTGTACGGCAATTCCCGGGTCATTTATGGCGGCGGATTCAAGGACAAGGGGAGTCCGTTCAAGGGCGGTGCCGGGGACTGGTATGTGGCGCTGCCAGCCGGGGAGCCGGTGCTGGGGACCGATGAGCTGGCCCTCACGTCCACGGGCAACAACGGCGGTGACAACACCAATCTGCGCGAGCAGTTGTGCTTCACGATTGCCCGGGGTATCGGCGCCGGATACCTGCACCGGCGCTATATCCGCCTGTACCGGAACGGTGATCTTTTCCGGGACGTGATGGAGGATTCCGAGGAGCCGAACGGCGACTATGCCGAACGGTTCTTCAGCGAGGGGACGCGTCCGGATCTGTACAAGATTGAGGACTGGTTCGAATTCCAAGATGACGGCACCAGCTTCAGCAATGTGGATGCGACGCTGCAGCGGTTCACCACCCCTCCGAACTCGACGAGTGCGCCGCTGAAGCCGGCCCGTTACCGGTGGAGCTGGCGCAAGCGCGCGGTGGAGGATTCCGCCAACAACTTCACCAACCTGCTCACTCTGGTGGAGGCGGTGAACACGTCGGGCAGCGCCTATGTCCCGCGGGTGTTTTCCACGGTGGATGTGGACCAATGGATGCGCACCTTTGCCTTCCAGCGGATCGTGGGGAATTGGGATTCGTACGGAATGGGCCGGGGCAAGAACATGTACGCCTACAAACGCGATGGCCTCACTTGGAAGCTCTTTTCCTGGGACGTGGACTTCGCCCTCGACGGGGGAGGCAACGGTCCCACGGATGGTCTCTGGGGGGCAGGGGATCCGGTGATCAACCGCATGTTCGATGATTTCGCCATCCGACGCCGACTGTGGCAGGCCTACCTGGACGCCGTGAACGGTCCCATGCTGCCCGAGCGGGTGGCTGCGGCGGCCGATTCGCGCGCCGCTGCCCTGCGGAACAATGGGGTTCCGACCGCGCCCAATGTGGGCGCGCAGAACTACCTGGCCACGCGACGCCAGACCATCCTCAACGCCTATCAGGCGGCGGATGTGCCGGCGCTGGAGATCACCACCAACGGGGGAAATGAACTGGAGTCGGCCGGACCCACTGTCGCCCTGGTGGGGCGCGCACCGTTGGCCCTGGCGAACCTCACGGTAAACGGGGTGCCGTATCCGGTCACCTGGACAGGATTCACCGCCTGGCGGCTCACGGTGCCGCTGGTGCAGCGCACCAACACGCTGGTGATTGCTGGAACGGATCGCTTCGGGAATCCCATCCCTGGTTTCTCCGACACCATTCGGGTCATCAACAACGGGCTCATTCCCCAGCCCCGCGACTTTCTGGTGATCAACGAAATTCAATACGACGCGGCGCAGCCCAACGCGTCTTATCTGGAATTGCACAACACCTCGTCCACCACCCCCTTTGACCTCAGCGGATATCGCCTCGACGGGGTCGGATACACCTTCCCGCCCGGAGCGGTTTTATCCGCAGGCGGGTTTCTGGTGCTGGCGAAGGATGCCGCCGGATTCTCCGCTGCCTACGGGGCGACGGTGCCGGTGTTTGGGGTGTTCCCTGGCAATCTGGACAACGACGGGGAGCGTCTGGCCCTGGTCCAACCCGATCCCTTGGGGGGTGCCCAGGAGGTGGTGCTGGATGAAGTGCGCTACAGTCATCGCGCGCCGTGGCCGACCAATGCCGCCGGCTTCGGCCCGTCGCTGCAATTGGTGGATCCGCTGCAGGACAACCGGCGTCCCGCCAACTGGATGTCCACCGCCACCAACGCCCCCAATCGGGTGACTCCGGGCGCGGTGAATGCCGGACGGGCCACGCTAGAACCCTTCCCGTTGGTGTGGCTCAACGAGGTCCTGCCCGTGAATACCTCCGGTCCCCTCGACAATGCCGGGCAGCGGGATCCCTATATCGAACTCTACAACAGCGGAACCAACGCGGTGGATTTGTCGGGATTCTTTCTGACGGATTCCTATGCGGACCTCACCCGCTGGGCCTTTCCCCAGGGCACGGTGCTCGCGGCCAATGGATTCCTGGTGGTCTGGGCCGACGGAGAGGTGGCGCAGTCCGCAGCGCTGGCCCCGCATGCCAGCTTCCGTTTGGCGGCGACCAACGGTTCGGTGGCGCTGGTGCGGTCGCAGGGCACGCCCAGTGGCCCGGCGGTGATGGACCATCTGGACTATGGGGCAATCAGTCCCAATCGCAGCTACGGATCGTTTCCGGACGGAGATCCTCTGGCGCGCCGCTACTTCCAGTTCGTCACTCCCGGGGCGGCGAACAATCCGGCCGTGCCAGAACTGCGGGTCACCCTCAACGAGTTCATGGCGGCCAATGCCTCGTCGGTCACCGATCCGGCGGATGGCGACCACGACGACTGGTTCGAACTGCACAATGCCGGTTCGGCGGCGGTGGATTTGACCGGATATTACCTCACCGACAATCTGACCAACTGGAACCAGTTCCGGATCCCGCCGGGTTACGTCCTGCCGGCGGGGGGATTTCTGGTGGTGTGGGCCGACAACGAGACGGCGCAGAACGCGATTCCGAACGGGGATCTGCACGTCAACTTCCGGTTGGCCGCTGCCGCTGAGCAGTTGGGGTTGTTTGATCCCAATGGCCAGATGGTGGATGGCTTCGGTTACGGAACTCAGGTGGACAATATTTCCACGGGACGCTTTCCGGACGGTGCGGCCGGGGCGCTGCTGGCACTCGATCAGCCCACCCCCGGGGAACCGAATGTCATCGCCGGCGGCAACCTTCCGCCGGTGCTTCAGCCCGTCGGCGATCGGACGGTTGCCGAGGAGACGCTGCTGCAGTTTACCGTCCAGGCTTCGGATGCCGATGCCAGTCAGGTGTTGTCCTTCACCCTGGGAGCGGACGCGCCTCCCGGAGTCGCCCTGGATGTGCGGACGGGAGCCTTCAACTGGACGCCGAACGAGGCTCAGGGACCCGGCTCGTACGGGATCACCCTCCGGGTCAGCGACAATGGCACCCCGTCGCGTTCGGCGTCGGAGCGGATTACGGTCACCGTGGGCGAGGTCAACCGGGCTCCCGTGCTGGAGCCGCTTTCCTCTGTGTCCATCAATGAGGGGTCTCTCCTGACCTTCACCGCCCAGGCGACCGATGCGGATCGACCCGCGCAGGAGTTGGTCTTCTCGCTGGTGAATCCGCCCTCCGGTGCCTCGGTGGATCCCGTGACGGGCGTCTTTGAATGGACACCCGTTGAGGCTCAGGGCCCGGGAGTCGTCCCGATCACCCTCCGGGTATCCGACAAGGGGACGCCTTCACTCCGGGACGAGCGGGCCTTCACGGTCACGGTCAATGAGTTGGACAACCCGCCGGTGATCGTCCAGTTGCCGCCGGTCTCGGTGGTGGAAGGCGGCACGCTGGTGGTGACCAACCGGGCGACAGATCCGGACAATCCGCCCGTGGCGCTGCGCTACAGTTTGCCGGCAGGGGCGCCCCAGGGGGTCCGATTGGATGCCAGTACCGGGGTGCTCACCTGGAACACCACCGAGGACGATGGCCCGGGAAGCCACCTCATCGTGATCCGGGTCACCCAGTCGGGCGCGGCCGCCCTGAGTGATCAATTCACGCTGGGAGTCACGGTGGAGGAAGACAACCAGGCCCCTTCGCTGGCTCCGATCGACGATAGGACGGTGGAGGAGGGAGCGACAGTGAGGTTCACGGCCAAGGGATTGGATTCAGACCGTCCGGCGCAGGCGCTGAGCTATTCGCTGGGACCGGACGCCCCGGCGGAAGCGGAAGTGGAGGCGGTTTCCGGTGTCTTCAGTTGGACGAGCGATCCGGAGGCCGGGGCGACTACCAACCAGGTGACCCTGGTGGTTACCGATAATGGACCAGGAAACCGTTCTGCGTCCCAAACCTTCCGGGTGATTACCCGTCCGCGATTCCGGGTGGTGATTCAGGAAGTCATGACTCATCCGGCGGCGGTTGGAGCCGAGTATGTGGAATTGGCCAACGCCTCGACGTCCACGGCGTGGTCGTTGGACGGACTGCGACTGGTCGGCCGTTCCTTCAGCCACGACTTTTCAGCGGGGCTGACCCTGCCGCCCGGTGGGGCTGTTTGCGTGGTCGGCAACGTTCCCTCATTTCGCAGCGCCTATGGCGCCCTGCCGACGGTGGCTGGAGCGTGGGTGGGAACCCTGAATCGCGACGGCGACGTCCTGCGATTGATCCAACCCGGCTTGGGTGGCGCAGCCGATGTCATCCTGGACGAGTTCCGCTTTGAGTCTGCCGACCCCTGGCCGGCGGCGTCCCGCGGGGGAGGGGCGGCTCTGCAACTGGTGGATTCACAACAGGACAACACCCGCGTTGGGAATTGGTCCGCCGCCGCCAGCTACACGGGTCCGCGGGACCTGGTCACGCTGACCAACGAGTGGCGGTACTATCAGTCGGGTCCGCTGGACGCCGCGTGGAAGGCCCCGGGATTTGCCGACGGCGCCTGGCCCGTGGGGCAGGGGTTGCTGTTTGTGGAGTCCGCCGACCTTCCTGCGCCCAAGAACACGGCCCTGACCCTAGGACAGAACACCTACTATTTCCGAACCTCCTTTGTGCTGCCCTCCGTGCCGTCCGGTGCCCAGCTGATCCTGACCAACGTGCTCGACGACGGGGCGGTCTTCTACCTCAACGGAAAGGAGCTGTTCCGGGAAAACATCGGTCCGACCGTCGTGGTGGACTTCAATACGGCGGCGGGGCAGGTCGGGGACGCCGCGTTGACTGGACCGCACATCGTGTCGGCCTCTGACCTGGTGGCCGGGACCAATGTTCTGGCGGTGGAGGTGCATCAGGTGAACTCCGGCAGTTCGGACATCGTCTTCGGATGCGCCCTGCGGTTGGAGGGAGGGGTTGTGGCGGCATTTACCCCGGGCGAGGCCAACAATGTCCGTCTCACCCTTCCGGAATTCCCGCCGGTGTGGGTGAGTGAATTGCTGGCCCGCAATTCGACGGGAATCACCGACACCACCGGCGAGTGGGAGCCATGGATCGAATTGGTGAACCACGGAGATGCGCCGGTGAGTCTCGATGGATGGTTTCTCAGCAATGCGGCGTCTGACGCCGGTCGCTGGGCCTTCCCGGCCGGGGCAGTCCTGCCCCCGCGGAGTTACACCGTGCTGATTGCCGACGGACAGCCCGGGCAAACCACGCCGACCGAGTGGCACACGTCTTTCCGCCTGGCTCCTTCTGCGGGCGTGGTGCTGTTGAGCCGGACTCAGCCCGGCGGTGTCGCCGTGGTGGACTACCTGCGGTATTCGGGGGCCACGCTGAATCGATCGGCGGTGCCCGATCCGAACGGGGTGGCGGGCGCCAGTCAGACGGCGTCCCCTTCGCCGGGAGCTGAAGGTGGCCTGAATCTGAAGCCGACGCTGGATCCGGTCGCGGACCGTTCCGTGGTGGCCGGCGAGGCGGTCCGATTCCGCCTCGCGGCGTCTGATCCCAATCTCGGACAGTCCCTCACCTTCAGCCTCGTTTCCGGGCCGACCTCCCTCACCGTGAGTTCCGACGGACAGGTGGAATGGACGCCGACGGTGGCCCAGGCGGGGGCCAATGAGGTTCGGGTGCGCGTGGTGGATTCTGGAGTTCCCACGCTGGCGGACGAACAAACCTTCACCCTCCAGGTCTCTGTGCCGGTGCCGCTGGTGCTTGGCTATCGACTGGACGGGGATCATCTGGATCTGCTGCTGCCGACGGAGATTGGCCGCGCCTATCGCGTGGAGGTGTCCGATGAGCTTTCGAGCTCCGGATGGACCCTTCTGCAGGAGGTCCTTGGGACGGGCGGCACCGTGGTGATCCGGGATCCGATGACCTCCAATGACCGGTCGAGGTTCTATAGGGCGACGGTGCCGTAGCCGCAGCGAGACCCTATGGGGCAACACCGGACCCGTTGAGCGTGGTGACGGGCCAGGCGAACGTGGGCTAGAAGCCGCGTTGTCGGCCTCCAGAGCCATAAGTGTTGTGGCCGGACGGATTACTCCGCCAAGCCAGTCAACCCAGAGTGCTCTATGAACCCGTCACTCACCGAAGCTCAGAACGGTCGGTCTGGACGTCCACGCCCAAACCATTGCCGTGGCCATCGCCGATGCCAGCGGCGAGGTCCGCTCCTACACCAAAATTGCCGCCGACACCCACTTTCTCGCTGAAGCCGACGAGGCCATCCGCGACTTGGTCCGCTGGCCGTCTGGCCGCCGTCGAGGATCTGCGCCGCTGCCGCCAACGAATCAAGAGCTTCCTGCTCCGCTACGGCCGACGTTACTCCGGCAAGTCCTCCTGGAGCGCCGCCTACCTCAACTTCCTGAGCACCGTGAAGTTCCCGTTGCCCGCCCAGCAGATCGCCTTTGAGGAACTGCTCAACGCGGTGAAGGATTCGGCGGATCGCATCGAGCGTCTCGAAGCGGCCCTGGAAGAGCAGATCAAAACCTGGAAGCGCCTGCCGCTGGCCCAAGCCTTCCGGTGCTTCCGGGGGCTGGCCCGCATCGACGCCATCACCTGGGTGGCCGAGATCGACGACTTCACCCGCTTCGATCATCCCTCCCAGCTCGTGGCCTTCATCGGCATCACCCCCAGCGAGAACAGCTCGGGCCAACGTCGCCAGCAGGGCGCCATCATCAAGACCGGCAACGGCGCCTGCCGCCGCGCCCTCATTGAAGCCGCCTGGCAGTACCGCCTTCCGGCACGAGTCACCCCCACCGTCCGCGCCCACCACCACAGCCAGGCCAAGGGATCACCGACATCGTCTGGAAGGCCCAGATCCGCCTATGCGGCGGTTTCCAACACCTGGTCGCCTCCCGCGAGAAGACCGTGGTGGCCCTCACCGCCATCGCCCGCGAACTCGCCGGCTTCCTCTGGGCGGCAGCCCGCGCCGTGGACGGACTCCCGGTGTCGATCCGTCCCGATCCAGAGGCGACCCCAACTGCCAAAGCCAAACCTTCCAAAGCTAGAACTCCTGTCCCTCACCCCAGACCACCCGGGAATACGTGATGCGTCCGGTTCAGCGTTTCTCCAAAACCCCTGCCGCCAAGACCCGCACCTGAGGAACGCCCTCAGGACCCCCGTTCTTTGCCAGTCCAGCGCCTCTGAGTTGTGCCGTGGGCAGGGAGCCGGCCCGGTGAGGCGTATGCTCGACGTCCCTCTGTGCTAGTCCCGCTGAGGCGCGATGAACGCACGCCTGGAGAGTGAGGTAGCGCCGCGACGCACCCTAGTCTTGTGCTACCCAACGCACGTATCTCGGATGGATCCACCGTCGTCCCAGACGCCGGTTTCCTGCTCACGACCCAACTGACATCGCCCTCAATCCCCCCGGGAAAAGGACAGCGGCCTCCGGCCGAGCTCTCGATGAGTTCATCGCTTCGGACCGAGGCCTGCGGAGGCATCCTGGGCAGGAGCACCTCCCGCCCGGGATGGGATGCGACCCGCATTCTTCGGACGATCCGGCGCTCGGGTTGCACTCCTGCAATCCCCCTTCCTCCGAACTGCTCCCGTCTCCTATCCCCCGATCCGCAAACTCTCCACACAAAACCCTCCGGGATGTCCACGCTCACTTAACTTCTTTAAAGCCATCTCAGGGACTGATCCTGCCACCAACTCCTGAATCCGTCGGTTTGTTCGCCGGCAATAAAAAGGGGCTCCGATTGCTCGGAGCCCCTGTTGTGGCTGGGTCAGGGGAATGCCCCCGGACGTCAGACGCTCACTGATACTTGATCACCAGGTTGGCGCCGCTGGAGGTGATCGAGATGCCGGTTCCGCCATCCACGCGGTAGTAGGTGGAGGCGGAGGGGGCGGCGACCGTGATGGTCTTGGCCGTGGCGTCCACGGTGGTGCCGGCGACGGCGGTGAAGGGGCCGGCCAGGGTCGCGGAGCCCACCAGGCTGGCCGCAGGCGTTGCCGCCGGGAGGCCGCGGATGATCATGCCGCTGATGCCGCCCGAGTTGTCTTCCATTTCGGCGAACCAGAGGTACTGGCCCGCTGCGAGGTCCACGGTCACCGTTCTTGGATTGCCCACCGGGGTGGCCACTCCGCCGACATCCAGATTCACGCCCGAGTAGTTGCCCGTGTTCTGCGCCGCCGGTTCCTTGGCGCCGGTGATGTCATCCACCCAGACCTTGCCGTAGCGTCCGTTGCCGTCGGTCGTGCGCCCCTCGAATACCGTGACGTTGTATTTTCCGGGGGTGAGACCCGCAAAGCGCATGAGCACCTCGCTGCCGGCGGCGTCCGCATTGCGATACAGATAATCGTCTTTGACGATGGCTGGCACCGTGACGCCATCATACACGGCGTCATAGGCCTCTTTGGTCGGGTTGTTGCCTGTTTGGCCCAGCATGGCTTCGATTCCCAGCGTGGCGGTGAGGGCCGCGTTGTCGAGCATCGTCACCGTGACGTTCTTGTTGGCCTCGCTGGAGAAGTCGGTGAGTTTCCAGGTGGCCTCTGTGCCTTCCGAATTAACGGTGGCCTCTACGCTGGCGCTGTCTGGGAGCACGTTGGCATTGGGTTCCGTGAAGGTCCAAGTGGGGATCACGTTCCAGTCGGCCAATTTGGCCGGCGCATCCCCGGTCGGATTGCCTTCACCATCGACCGGCACCCGCTCGTTCTCAATGCTGCTGAAGTCGATCTTGTAGAGGCCTTTGGACTTGGAAATGTCAATCGGCGGGGGAGGCGCTTCGACCGAGCGGATGATCATGCCGCTGATGCCGCCGGAATTGTCCTCCATCTCGGCGAACCACAGGTACTGACCCGCCGCCAGGTTGACGGTGACGGTCCGGGGTTGCCCGAGGGGGGTGGGGATTCCCTTGTCGTTCACCCCGGAGTAGTTGCCGGTGTTCTGGGTCGCCGGTTCCTTGCTTCCGGTAATGTCGTCCACCCAAACTTTGCCGAAGCGTCCGTTGGCATCGTTGGTTCGCCCTTCAAAGACGGTGACATTGTAGAAGCCCGCCTTGAGGTTGGCGAACCGCATCAGGACCTCGCTGCCGGTAGTGTCCGGGTTGCGGTAGATATAGTCGTCCTTGACGATCGCCGGCACCAGGATGCCGTCGTAAACGGCAGACAATCCAATGGGACCAGGGTTGTTCGCCGTCTGCCCCAACATGTAGGGCGGCTCCCCGGGATTGATGCTCTCGGCCAGGGCCCGGTTGTCCAGCATGGTCAGCGTGACGTCGTTGTCGGCGTCGCTGGAATAGTCCTTGAGGTTCCAGGTAACCTCGGTGCCTGCGGCATTCGCGGTGCCCTTTGCGCTGGCACTGCCCTCGGTCACACTGCCGTTGGGGTCGGCGAAGGTCCAAGTGGCGATGACGGTCCAATCGGTCAGCGGCGCGGGAGCTTCACCCGAGGGCTCTTGGGTCTCGGGGTCGATGGGAATCTTTTCGTTTTCGATCTGACCGAAGTCAATTTTGAACAGCCCGGCATGCGTCTGCACGGCCGATGGGGCGCTGATTAAGGCGGTTGCTGCCGCCAACAGGATCCACGTCTTTTTCATACAGTTTGGTTCTGATTCTCTCGAATGGAACGGGTTTTGGAACTGAGGAGATTCTTGGAACTGAGGAGTTTTTTTGGAGCTGGGGAGGTGTCTTTTTCAGATGTTAGCCCGCCAGTGAAGCCAGTCAGGTTAAGCCGAGCCCAGGGTAGAAACGACTCAGAGGAGTCATTTCCCCCAAAGACAAAGGCAGAGCCCTGGCAAGCGCCGAAGCACAATTCGATCAGCATGTGATCAGAAGCACCGGATGGAACGGCCCTGAGGAGCCGGGCCGTTCTCTAAACTGATGGGGACATCGTTTTGGTGACCGTCCGTTATTAGACAAGCATCGGTGGCTTGCCAAGGGCATTCTTCCGGAATGGTAAGAATTCGCGACAATTGAGTGTCAGGGGGCGACGTCGGCGGCATCCAGGGCGGCATTGGACACCGGGTTGTTCCAGCGTTTGCCGGTATTGGGAATCGAAGTGCCTCCGAAGATGCCGTAAAACTGTCCCCAGGTGAGTTGGCTCGGCTTGGTGCCGGCGGAATGACCGTCCACGAAGACGGTGTTCACGCGCTGGTTGTGCTTCTTCCACTGGGATTGGAACCGGTAGTTCTGGTTGCCCTTGGGTGATTTTTGATCGGGGAAGGAGCCAGTGGCCCAGTAGCCGTCCAGCCAGGCGGCATCCGCCTTTTCGTTGCCGATGCCGCCGCCAATCTCCTTGGGGTTGTCGCTTCCGTTCACTTCGGTGACGGCCACCACGTCGGAAGGCTGGGTCACCTGGCTGGACTTAAACGCACGGGTCTGGGCGCCGTCGCCGCCAAAGACGCCGAGATAGTTGAATCCGTAGGAAAGGAAGCCAGTGATGGTGGGGTCAAACGAGCCAGGCTCCGTTTTGTAGGTGAGGCCGCGGCGCTTCTTGGGACAAATCCAGACCCGCGGGGATCCGGTGTAGTTGGAGAGGGTGATGGCCGGGGTTCGCTGGTACTCGCCCCCGCAGGCCTTGCCCCGCGAGTTCCGGTAGGGACCCACCGCCCACCATTGGTTGGGGAAGACGTCCCGGTTGTCGTCAGCGTACATGATGATGGCGAGCCCAACCTGCTTGGTGTTGCTGAGGCAGGCGGCGGACTGTCCCTTGTCCTTGGCCTTGGCCAGCGCCGGCAGGAGCATTCCAGCCAGGATGGCGATGATGGCGATGACCACCAGCAGTTCGATGAGGGTGAAGCCACCGGACCGGCCCAGGGCGATGGAACGGGGGGGGCGAGGGCTATTCAGGTGCATGGGTGACGACAGACGTTCCAGGGGTGCGCAGCGGGATGGCCGGCAGACTCTTCCCTATCGGTGGCACGTCAAGCGCGCTCCGGGACCGGGGATGAATCAAATCCCCGGCCGGAGATCGCGTCATGCAGTTGATTCCCCCGTGCATTCACGAGTTGACGGTAAGGATCAGTTCCAGAGGAGGGGATCGTCCTTGTTTTTGACCAAGACGCAGAGGTGAAGGAGGTGGGTAATGCCGGGTCGGGTCCAGAACTGACCACA
>JBDKKE010000318.1:0-15204 GCA_039796255.1 Verrucomicrobiota bacterium
GGCCGCGCAATTTTCTTTCTGTAGTTTGAGCGGGCATCAGGTCGTGGGTTGGATGAAGGAGTCGATGCTGAGGTAAATTTTTCCGGTTTCCCAATCTTGGGAGATCTCGGTGAGGAGGGCAGAGACGAGGCGCAGGAGGGAGGACTCGTTGGGGAAGACGCGGGCGACCCGGGTGCGGCGCTTGAGTTCCTGATTAACCCGTTCGAGTGGGTTGGTGGTGCGAAGACGCTTTTGATGAGCGACCGGGAAGGCATGTACGGTGAGTCCTTGAGGAATATTCTCCTCGATCCAGGAGGCGAGCTTTGGAGCGGAGGAAGCGTAGAGTGCGACCACCTCCTTGAGGCGGCGCTGGGCGGCGGGAAGATCGGAGCTGAGGAAGATGCTGCGCACGGCTTCAGCCACAGCGGCACGTTGATCTAGGCGAGGTACGTAGGCCTGTGCGTTCTGCTGGAGATGGAATTGGCACCGTTGCCAGGGGATGGAGGGGAAAACCGCAGCACGGGCCGCCCTGAGGCCGGCATGGTCATCACTGACGAGGAGTTCGACGCCGGTGAGGCCGCGGAGTTGGAGGCCAGTAAGGAACTGGCGCCAATGGACCTCGGCCTCGCTCATGGCGACGCTGACGCCGAGAATGGAGCGCTTGCCATCGGCGCCGATACCCAAAGCGATGAGGACGGCGCAATCGATGAAATGACCGCCGTGACGGACCTTTTCGTAGCGGGCGTCGATGAAGACATAGGGGGTTGGCCCGAGAGGTCGGGCGCGCCAGAGGGAGAGTTCGACGTCGAGCTTGGCGGCGCAGGCGCTGACTTGGGCGGAGCTGACGGAGGTGCCGCAGAGTTGTTCGACGATGGCGGAGACTTTGCGGGTGGAAACGCCCTGAACATACATCTCGGCGAGGGCGACTTTGAGGGCCTGTTCGCTGCGGATGCCCTTGTCGAGGGCGGAGGGATAGAACTCCAAGCCACCGCGGACCTGGGGGACATCAAAGGTGATGCGACCCACGCGGGTGGAGAGGGTCTTGTCCTTGTAGCCGTTGGCGTGGCCCAGGCGGCCCTCGGAGCGCTGGTAGGGCTCAGCGCGCAAGGCGGAAGAACGTTCGCGAACCATGGCCTCATTGACGAGGAGGCGGATGCCCTCGGCGAAGCCATCGGAACCTTGTTCGGTGAGCAGTTGCACGACGGTGGTCAGGAGGTCAGAGTTTTCTGGGTGGGCCATGGGTGAGTTTGAGTAGGATGTTTTTTGTCGAACACCCCAACACAGGCCCCTCTTGGTCCACCTACGACGATCAATTTGCGGTTCCCATCCCCTGCGGGGTCGGTTGCGCTCGGCTCGCTACGCTCGCCATCGCTCCACCTCCCCCGCAGGGGATGGGAAGGAGCAGTCAGAAAGCAAACTACAGAAAGCTTCTTACACCGGCTTTGGAACGAGGTATCCGCCCGGCAAAGTGCCGTAGGCGGGGTTCTGGTACTGGGCAGCAGGATAAGGATGTGATCGTCGCCGAGCAGTTGAGGCTCATTCAGGAACGAAAGCGGCAGGCGAGGGGGCAGGTTTGGTGAGACCGCAGGAGAAGCTCTCGACTCCGGGTCCTAAAAGTGGCGGGAGGCTTGGCGAAGCCGACACGCGGAGCTGGACTTCTTGAGGGCATCCGCAGGGACGGCCACATCGGCCTCAGTCTCTTTGCCCTCCGAGCGTTGATCTCACGGAAAATGTGTGTTTTGGCCCATTGGATTGAGTACATAACGCTTAGCCCGATGGACCCGGTACCTCCGCATCGCCCGTCCTTTGGCTCTGTTGAGAACTGGGCATGCTTGACCGGGAGCCTGGCTGCCATGCCCTCTGCGGTGCTGGCTGGCTGGCTGGCTGGTGGAGCGGGCGGTGAGGGAGTCGGCGTTATAAACGGTTCTTCGCTGCGAGGCATCACAGGTCGCTGCTGGGGGCTCGATGGGGAGGCGCTTCGATGGGCCGTCAACCGACTGACAGAGGCCCCGTCAAGGGCCACATAGCGGGACTCTGACTGGATTGGCCACGATGTCGCATTGGTGGCTAGGCTCCTGCAACGGGCTGTAGACCGGGGATTTGCATCCAACATGGTTGAGATCCTGGTGTTTGCCACGATCACCGGGATGAACTCGAACCGCTGATCGCAGCGCAGACGGCGGAATTGGGCGTGTGACATTTCCCATCGACGAGGATGTGGCGGCCGAGATCGATCGCAGTCTTCAACAAAATGGCCACGGGCCTGTGCGGGTCGCGAAGCGTTGGGTTTGCGGATCGACGATATAGACGTTTGGGAGTTCGCATGCCGCCTTGGCTTCGTCGTGCTCACTTGCAACCGCCAAGACTTCTTGGGGAACTTGCCGGAACGGCTCCGGCCACGGGCTTGACTCTCCTGAATCGGCGACTCTCCCGGGCTGCTGAGGCGGCGAGTCTGCTCCGGTTGATTCAGAAGGCCGGAGAAATCGGAGTGGGGGACAACGTAAACTTCGCCTGAACGGATGAGTCGGTTGCAGAGCCGTTCCGAGGGCGGCGTGGTTTCACTTCACCCGGCCTGACATCAAGGCGCCGAAGCCCATTTTGGCTCTCAGGAGCCAAAGACTCCCCCATTGATATCCAACGTGGCTCCCGTGATAAATCCATCGCCTTCACTGGCGAAGAACGCAACGGCGCGCGCGACATCCGCCGGTGTGCCCGCGCGGCCCAGCGGAATCGTCGCGACGGTCGCCGCCGCAGCTTCCGCTGTGGTGTGCGTATTATGGAACGCGGTTCCGAGAATCAAACCCGGGGCGACCGCGTTGACCCGGATGCCGCGGGGGCCAAGTTCTTTGGCCAGAGAACGTGTCCAGGTAAGCACTGCACCCTTGGCCGCAGAATAAGCCAATGAGCCCGCGTGTCCTCCCATGCGCCCAGCCAGCGAGGCCAGGTTGACGATACTGCTCCCCTTCGCCGCAGCGAGATGCGGCACCGCGTGACGGGTCACCAGCATCGTACTGGTGAGGTTCACATCGATGACCCGCTGCCAGAACTCGAGGTCCAGGTCTTCAATCTTTCGACGACCGATCAGGTCGCCAGCGTTGTTCACCAAGATATCGAGTCCGCCGAGAAAGGCGACCGCACGATCCACCAACTCCCGCGCGGCGGTGTCGCTGGTCAGGTCAGACGAGAAACATTTCGCGCGCACACCGGGCGGGGACTTTTGTTTCACCGCTTCGGCGCCCTCGGAACTCTTGTGATAATGGATGGCCACGTCGCAGCCCTGGCTCAGAAGTTCTTCCACAATGGCCCGCCCGAGGCCTTGACCGCCGCCGGTGACCAGCGCGCGTTTGGATTGGAGTCGATTCATCGATTGGAAATCAGTCGCCGACGTTGATGGTGATGTCGTCGTTGAGCACGGTCGCCCGTGTCATCTTGCGGTTGGCGTAGAGACCCATGTGAGCCCCGGCCAAACCCGGCTTGCCCTTGTAAGGCCCGGCCGAGGCCAACGCATTGTCCTGGAAAACACGGACTTGTTTCGTTGTGACGTCTACCTCCAGGCGCACCGTCACCCACTTGCCGGTGGGAAACACAGGGCCACCGTCAATCTTTTCATAAAACGTGCCGGCACCCGCCGCATTGATCGAGTAAGCTTGCATCTGATATTTCCCCGGCGTTCCCACGAAGTTCACCATCACCGAGGGATGAAAACTCTTTCCCTCGGCAACCGTGGTTTCATCAAACAAGGTCACCAGGTTAAGCCAGGCGTTGTCACCGTAGGGACCCAGCTCAGACGGCTCGAGGTCGTCCACCTTGACATCGAAACTGACGGTGATGCTGCCAGGAAGGAAGCGGTCGAAATAGATGTCCGGATGCAGATGAAACTTCTCAGGGTCGGTCGTTGTGAACTCGGGCGTGAGATGACCGGCGAAGACTAGTCCGCGTGCTGGTTCCTTCGGGTCAGTCAGGTATTCGTAGTGGCCCGGAATCGTCGGATGGCTGGAACCCACGAATGCGGCTTCACTGGAACAGTCGCTTTTCCAAACGAACGCGGCGGCCGCCGGAACGGGCACGGGAATGTTTACAGCCGTTATGTCCGGCCCCGTGCGCGGACTCCCTTTGGTCCGGAAATTGAAGGTCGCGAGATTCAGATTGCCGTTGGTCAGGATCTTCACCGTCAGCACGCTCACGCCCTTGGGCAGTGCGACCTCGAACGCATCGCGGGCAACGTTCCAATGGTGCCATTGACGCCAGGGGATGGTCTCGGCCGCGTCGAAGGTTGACACGAGATCGAACGCCGAGGGTGCGGGAGTTCCATCGACCCCTATCCCGATCGTCCCGCCGCGTTGGGAAGTATAGAGAACGTCGGCCACATAGGCGCCTGCTTTGGCGGTTTCAACCGTGAGTTTGAACCACTCGCCCGGTTCATTCCACCCCACGTAGAGCAGCCCGAGCGGCGGGGTCACCTGGTTGCAGGGTGATTCGAGATCGTTCTGCAGTTTCGTGTAGGAGATGTCCACGCCTTCGAGCTTCCGGAATTCGTTGAGATACGAACCGTCGGCCCGGTTGAGTTTGCCGCTGCCCTGGTTTTCCGCGCCGGTATCGTGATAGGCCACGCCTTCGCCGCCGGTGTCGTAGTAGGCGCAGAACACCGGGCCGGGAATCGTCTGCGGATGCCCCAACCACGGCCGGCCCTGATATTCGGCGGTGGGGTCCGCCGGCTTGGGAGGAATCTCCTTCACCCGGAGATTGCGAAAGCGGACTTCCTGTCCGGCGAAGTCCTGGCCCTTCGGGACCTGCATGCCGATTCGCCCCTTCCGGGAACCCTGCTCGGTGACGTCCAGCACGGTCAGGCCGTTGAGCTGAATCACAATCCGCTCCTGCTCGCAGGTGATGGCGAGGCGATTCCACTCGTTCGCCCGGTGGAGGTTGTTGGTCCTGGACTCCGTGTGGTGCAGCAGGCTCCCGGTCAGCTTCCGCTCCGGCAGGTCGCTGATCTGGACCTCGAACCCGTGCACATCTGGGGAACCCGAGGCTTCCCGGGGCATGCGCAGCGCGATGCCGGTGTTGCACCGCTCGGGAACCTTGAACTCCAGCTCCAGCGTGAAGTCGCTCCACTCGGCTTCGGAGAAGAGCCAGCCATCCTCCTTCTCCGCGGGATCCTGCCGGCCGACGAGCGCTCCGTTTTCCACCCGCCAGAAGGCGTGGGCCTGCAGGGCCCAGCCCGCGAGGTCGCGGCCGTTGAACACCGGGACAAACCGGCCGGCCTCCTCCAGGGGTGGTTCCCCGCGCAGCAGGGCGCCGGCCAGGACGAGGTACGCGAGGAGCTGCGGGGCGATCGCTCCCGGCCGGAGGGTGAACAGGGTGGGTTTCATGGAGCGGGGGTTCGGATCACTCAAACGCGAGGTCATCCAGGAAGAAGCTGCCGTCGCCGTCGCCCGCGTTGAAGATCTGGAGCTCGCCCACGTGCCGCGGGTCAAAGCCCTTCGGTTGTTTGAGGTCCGCCAGCGGAATGGTGACCTTGTGCCACTGGCCATCCGTCAACTGCGGGCAGTACGTCAGGGCTGACACTTTCTCGGTATGGTGTTCGGGCAGGTCGAACTTCTCGCCGTTGCAAAGGAGGTTCAGCTGGACGTCGGCGACCGTGCCCTTGGTCTTCATCCAGAACGTGAAGTTCTTGAAGCCGGTGATGTCCGTGCCAAAGGACCCGGTTTGGAAGGCGCACCAGTTCCAGCCCGCTCCCAGCCAGCCCTCCGCGCCCCCCTTGAACTTGAACTTAACCGCCGTCTTTCCGCTGTGGGCCTCGACCGTCTGCGGTCCGATGGAACACGTCTTGGGGTTGACCCAGCCGGCGCCCTTGATGGCCTGTTCGCCGTCCCAGACGACCACCCGCTTTGCCGGTGTGGAGGCTGCGGGTGGCGGCGCGACCGGCGTGTCCGCCCCGCCGGCGAGGGCGCCGAGGAAAAGCATGGCGATAACGAGGGTCGTGTGTGGAACCGAGCGCGGTGCTGGGGAGGGGATCATGAAAATGGAAATTTCGTGTTGATGGACGGATGGAAAGGGCTGGATCGAAAAGCCGCGGCAAATCACGGAATCTGGCGGCCCTGGGCCGCTTCCCAGAGCGCATACCAGTCTTCACGTTCCAGCACTAGGGCATCGGCCTGCGCGGCGGATTGCAGTCGGTCGAGTTTGTTCGTGCCAATGACCGGCAGCGGATGACTCGGGTGCGCGAGAATCCAAGCGTAGGCCAACTGTTCCAGTGTCGCCCCTCCGTAACGGGCAGACATGCTTTTCGCTGCCTCCGCCAGACGCGCGGCGGCGGGATTGCTGGGGTCAAAAATTCGCCCGCCGGCGAGCGGACTCCACGCCATGGGCAGCACGCCCAACTTTTCGCACTGATGCAGTGTGCCGTCGTTGATTGGCTCCGGGTGCAGCAGGTGAAACTCAATCTGGTTCGTCACCAGCGGCCGTTCCAAGCGCGCATTCAGCAGGTCAAATTGCGAGGCACTGTAGTTCGAGACGCCCGCCGCCCGGATCTTCCCCCTGTGCAACAGTTCGTTCAGGCCGCCGGCCGTCTCGTCCGCCCGCGTCAGCCAGTCGGGCCGGTGGACGAGGAACAATTCCACGTGGTCGGTCCCCAGGAAGTGCAGGGATTTCTCGAGGCTCTTGAGCAGGCGTGGCGCCGTGGCGTTGTAATGCGCGGTGCGCCGGTTGGGATGATGGGAACAGGGCACATAGATACCCGCCTTCGTCACAATCTCGAACTTGTCCCGCAGTCCCGGCGATAGGGCGAGCGCCGCGCCCAGCGCCTGCTCGACCTCGTAGAGCCCGTAGATCTCCGCGGTATCCAGCGTTGTGATGCCGAGTTCGAGGCAGGCGTGCAGGCGGCGGTTGATCTCCTGCACAGTCGGCTTCGTGTCGAGCAGGCGCCAGGTGCCATAGACCATGCGTGAAAACTCCGGACCGGAGGCGGAAAGGGCTGAACGTTTCATGTCGTTTCTGTGAGCGGTGTTAGTGCAATCGGGTGAAGTCGCGAAAGGCGGCCGCGGCCGCCATCTCCGAATGGTGAGAGGTCAGTGCGGGGCCAACCTGCAGCTCGGTGGCGAGGGGCAAAACCAGTTCGCCGTACAGTCGCCATGCTTTCCCGTCGGCGGAGGCGAAGGCCGAGAACTGGTTTCCCCGGCGCCGAACGCGCAGCCAGCAATTCGGATAGGCGGCAGGAAACTCCGGCGGCGCCGGCGGCCGGACCGCGGGATAGACTCCCTGACAGTCGGCTCCGGCGCGGGGGCGAAACTGCAGTTCGTAAACCCCGAGGTTGTTGTTGCGCGGCGCATCATGGGCGAAGACCAGGAACATCAGATGCGCGCTGTCTGCTTCCAGGCTCTCCCGGATCATCAGGCCGGCCTTGGAGTAAAGGTGCGCCGGCGTAAAACTCCCGACCCGGACCGCCAGGTCAAAATCGCCGGAAATGGCCGCATGGACGAAGTGGAACTGGTCCGATTTCTCCCAGATGTCTGCCCCGCCCGCGGTGAGGTCCCAACCCGTTTCCACCGACGTTGCGAAGCCCGTCCGTCCGGGTGTTCCCACATCGTGATTCGAGAACTGCAAGGATGCTTCCATTTTGGTCAGGGGTTGGGGAGTTGGGTGATTACTTCAAAGTCGAAAGATACTCGACCACGTCCCGGAGGTCGCGGGCGCCGAGGGTTTCGGCGAGGGCTTCGGGCATACCCGAGGGACTCTTATCACGGGTGCGGACATCCGCCTTTTTGACCGTCACCAGGCCCTCTTCGACCGTAAAGATCCCCAGTTCGGCGGCGGTTTCGGAGCGGACGATGCCGATCACCTCCCGGCCGTTCTTCAGGGTCACGAGCACGCCTTCGAAGCCCGGAGCGATCGAGGCGTTGGGGGTGACGATCGATTCAAGGAAGTAGGCGCGGTCCCGCTTCGAGGCGATGCCGGTGAGTTCGGGCCCCGCCTCGCCGCCCTCACCCTTGACCTTGTGGCAGCGGAGGCAGCTGGCCTCGACCTTTTCGAAGAAGATCTTCCGGCCGTTCTCCGCGTTGCCGCCGACGAGGGATTCCTGGAACTTGGCGTCAGGACTGGTGCCCTTCTTCGCCTGGTAGCCGGCCAGGGCGGCTTTTACGGAGCCGGCTTCCCGGCCGGCTGCGGCATGAACGATCTCCAGGCCGAGTTCTTTGGGGGCTTCGCCGGCGGTCAGTTTGCCCACCCACTGGGCGATGAAGGCGTCCGCCTCCGGATCCCGGATGGCCCCGAGGTTGAGGAAGGCCGCCTGACGTTCGCCGATCGGAGCCGTCTCAATGGTCTTCTCGAGCGCGGCCAGGGCACCGGCCTGGTTCACCGAGGCAAGCCAGCGTCCGGCCTCCTTGCGGACCTCCGCCTGCTCGTCCTTTTCCACGGCGAGCAGGGCCTGCGCGAGCAACGGGGAGCCCAGTTCACCGAGGGCGCCAAGCATCGCCGCCCGGGCCTTGGGCGGGTTCGTCACCTTCAACAACGCGTCCTTCAGCTCCGGTCCGGCCTCCTTCATCCGGAGCCGGGACACCGCCATCGCGGTGGCGATCTGGACGGCTTCGCTCCCCGCGGTCAGCAACGCCGAAAGGTGCGGCGCCAGCACCTGCTGGGCGGCCGCAGGACTGCGGCCTTCAAGCGGCCGGTAAATGCCCACTATCCGGTCCCGTTGATGGGGCGTCCCCCAGGTGCCGAGGGCGAAAAGCGCTTCGGTCCGGATCAGGTCCGACACGTCGCCGCGGAGGGCGATCGCGGAAAGGCGGGCCGCATCCGTCGCGGTGCCGGAGCGGAAGTTGGCGTTCACGACGCGAAGCAACATCGGGGTGAGCTGATCGACCGGAGTATTCCCCCAAGGCATCGGCTGACCTTCACGGGTATCACGGATCGCGGACTCGGTGCCCTTGGGCAGGTGGGCCGGAGGAAGCGAGCCGAAGGATTTGAGGAGGCCGGTCAAGGCCGCGGAATCTCCCAGAGCCGCCAGGGCCGGCCGGGCGCCGGGAATCGGCTGGTCGTTGATGGCGCGGGCGGCCTCGAGGACCACGAGGGGATCGGAGTCATACAGCAGCGGGGCGATTTCGGATTCGCCGCGCAGGCGAAACGCCACCGCGGTGGCTTTGCGGACGGCGGCAGAATCATCCTTCGTCGCGGCGGATCGCTGGACGACGCTGGCGGACTGGGCCAGGGCGAGCGTGCCCGCGTGCTGCAGGACGCGGTCATTGCCATTGTTTTCACGGAGCAGCCGGGTGATGCCCTCGAACGCTTCGGGACCGGCCAGTTTTGCCACCGCCAAGGCGGCAAACGACCGGACCCTGGGGCTGGGGTCTTCCATGGCCCGGAGGACGGGCCCGAGGTCGGTCGGCCGAAGGCCGTCGGCGAGCGTCCGCAGCGCCTGCGCGCGGATCTCGGCGTCGGGATCCTTCAGGAGCGCGAGCAGCAGGCCGGCGATCTCCTGGGGCGGATTGGAAGAGGCGGTTTCCCCGCGGCGCCCGACCTGGCCGAGGCCCCATATGGCGTGCCGCCGGGCCACCGGATTCGATCCGGCCAGTGCGACCTGTTTCAGCAGCGCCCGGCCTTCGGCTCCACGGGCGGCAAGTTCGAACTGGGCCTCCTGCCGGATGCGCCTGTCCGGGTGGTCCAGATAGGCGACCAGGTGGGTCAGGCCGGTGGACTCGAAACCCTGGGCGAGCAGGCGTTTCGTTTCCACGACAACCGGTTGCTGGGCCGCCTCGGTGTCGGTGAGGCGGAAGATTCGGCTCTTCCGGGTCCGCTCCCAACCCTCACCCCAGTCGGAGAAATACACCGCGCCGTCCGGCCCGACGTCGACGTCGGTGATCAGGGCATTGGAGATGAAGGATTCGTGTCCCGTGAGCGCGTAGCCCGCACCCGCCCTCACGGTGGCGATGCTGGCAACCTCACTGCTGGCGCTGGTGCCCTTGAAGTAGGCGACGAAGAACCGGTCGTCGTACTTTGGCGGGAGGCCGGTGCCGGGGTAGTGGACGAGGCCGCCCGGGCCGTCGGCGATGTTCGCGACGGGGGGAAGAATGTAGGCGGCCTGGCCTGTGAAGGCGGGAACCCAGAGACGTTCCAGGTTCCACGGGCCGGCATTGCCCAGCGGGGCGTGCTGGTAGCCGACCCGCCAGCCGGAATCGGACCCCGGCACGACGTAAACCCACCGTTCCCGGTCGCCTTGATCCGAATCGTTCTCGCCGGTGAAGAGGTCGCCATATTCGTTGAAGGCGAGTTCCTGGGGATTGCGCAATCCATGGGCGAAGGCCTCCAGACCGGAGCCGTCGAGTTCACACCGAAAGACGGCCCCTTCATCCGGGAACTCTAGGTGACGGCCTTCCTTCGTCAGGACGTTCGCCCCGCGGTCGCCAAAGCTGAAGTAAAGCCGTCCATCCGGCCCGATGATGAGACCATGCAGGTCGTGGCCGGTGATGTTGAACCGCACGCCGTAGCCACGGCTGACGGTGCTGCGCGACTGGGCGTGCCCGTCCGCGTCGGTGCCCTCCAGCAGCCTCAGTTCCGGGATGTTGGTGAACCACACCTTGCCCTTGCGGGCGAGCACGCCGGAGGCGATGCCGTCGAGCTCGCTGTTGAATCCGTCGGCATAGATCGAACTGAAGTCGGCCTTGCCGGACCCGGAACGGTCTTCGAGCAACCGGACCACCTCGGACTCGATCGCCAGGTCGGTCCACTTGGGACCAAATCGGCGTTTCACCATCGCCGACCGGTCCTCGATCGTCCGGCAGGCAAGGTCGTCCTCGAGCAGGAACATGTAATGGCGCATGTCGAGCACGCTGGTCCGATAGCGGTGGGTTTCGGCCACGAAAACGCGCCCCCGCTCGTCAACGCTGAAGGCGACCGCGTTGGCGAGCATCGGCTCGGCGGCCCACAGGTCGACCTTCATGCCGGCCGGAATCTTGAACTGGCGCGAACGGTTCTCCGTTTCGGCCGAGGCCGCCGCCATTTCGGCTTTCGCCGAGCGCGGATACGGCTTCAGCTCCGCGTTCGTGCTGGCAGGTCCGGTGATGTCCGCGCCAAAAAGCGAGGTGGCGGCAACCAATGAACCAGCGGCGTTCAGCAAGACGAGCCACGAACGGCCGGTTGCGTCCGCGGACTTCTGGGAAGGGGTGTTCACGTGAAGTTAATGATGACGGATTTGGTCTGGGTGAAGAGGTCGAGGCCGTAGGGACCCTTCTCGCGGCCCCAGCCGCTCTGCTTGAAGCCGCCCCAGGGCGAGGCGTTGTCAAAGGCGTTGTAGCAGTTCACCCACACGGTGCCGGCCTCGAGTGCCGCGGCGGCCTGATGGGCCTTGCGGATGTCGCGCGTCCACACGCCGGCCGCAAGACCGAAGGGCGAATCATTGCCCTTCGCGACCGCGTCGGGCAGGTCGTCGAACGGGATCGCGCAGACGACCGGGCCGAAGATCTCCTCCTGCGCGATGCGCATGCGGTTGTTCACCCCGCTGAAGACCGTCGGTTCGACGAAGAAGCCGTCCGCGAGCGCGCCGCCAGGGGCTCGGCCGCCACAGAGTGTTCTGGCCTGCTCTTCGACTCCCAAGCCGGTGTAGTCGAGCACTCGCTCCTGCTGGGACCGGGAAACGAGCGGACCCATCTTCGTCTCCGCACTGAGTCCATGACCGAGCTTCACGCTGCGCGCCATGTCCGCCAGGCGGTCGACGAACTCGTCGTGAATGCCGCGTTCCACCAGCAACCGGGAGCCGGCGGAGCAGATTTCGCCCTGGCAGAAGAAGATGCCCATGAACACGCCCTTGAGCGCGGCCTCGAGATCGGCGTCGGCAAAGACGATGTTGGGTGATTTGCCGCCCAGTTCCAGCGACACCTTCTTCAGGTTGCCGGCGCTGGCCCGCACCAGCGCGCGGCCCACCTCGGTGCTGCCGGTGAAGGTGATCTTGTCCACGTCGGGGTGGTTAGCGAAGGCCGCGCCGACGGTTTCGCCGAGGCCGGTGACGACATTGAAAACGCCTTCGGGAAAGCCCGCTTCCGTGAAGAGTTCACCCAGCCGCAGCGCAACAAGGGAGGTGTCCTCGGACGGTTTGAGGATGATTGTGTTGCCCGTCGCCAGCGCGGGGACCGCCTTGTAGAGCGGCATCGTAAGCGGGTAGTTGGGCGGCGTGATGCCGACCACGACGCCGAGCGGCTCGCGTGTCGTGTAGTTCAGGAACTGGCCGGGCAACGACAGCGGAATCGAATCGCCGAGCAGCTTCGTGGTCCAACCGGCGTAGTACTCGGTCCAGCTCACCGCGGTGCCGACCTCCTTCTTCGCCTCCCACAGCGGCTTGCCGTTCTCGAGCGTGATGAGTTCCGCGAGTTCGTCGGCATGCTTTTCCAGGAGCACCGCCGTCCGCTGCAAAAGGCGGCCGCGGTCGTACGGCGTGACCTTTTTCCAGGCCGGAAAGGCGCGCCGCGCCGCGCGCACAGCCTCGTCGGCGTCGGTCACGGTGCCGGCGGGAAACATCGCGAGCACGCGGCCCGTGGCCGGATCCAGCGAGGGCAGCGTTCCGCCGTCCACGGCGTCGCGCCCATGGCCGCCAATCAGCATCCGGGCGGGCCGGGCCAGGAAGGCCCGCGTCGCGGGCAGGAGTTCGGGGACGTTCATCATCGCGGGATCAGCACTGGGGTTGGTCGAAGTCGGGGTGGCCGCCGGTGTCGGTTGAAGGTCCGGGGAAACCGATGCGCTGCCACACGCCCGAATCACTGAGATAGAGCGCGCACACATCGGCCCGGAGCTGGCGGAAGAAGGCGGGGGACTCCGCGCTCAGGGCGGTGAGCAGTTCGTGCGTTTGCACGGCATCCAATTGCGGTACCGCGGCGGCGAACCGGGTCTGGGCCAGTTCGTGGGCCGTCTTCAATCCCGCGACGTAGACCGGCGCGTACGGACTGCGCCGCATCCGCTCGGCAATTCCCGGTCCCGCATGCACGGCAGCCGCCCCGGCATCGCGGTCGTCGGCCGGAATGATGCCGTTGGCCAGCGCGGCGAGCGCGGCGATGTCGAGGAGGGTGACGGGCGTCTCGGTCATAGCTCCCCTTTCCTTGCGGCTTCAACGAGGTGCATGGCGGCACGGTCCGCGATGGCCATCGCGGTCAGGGTCGGGTTCACACCGGAGCCGGTCACGAAGACGCTCGTGTCGCAGATGAACAGATTCTTCACGTCGTGTGACTGGCAGAACTCGTTCACGACGGAGGTCCGCGGATCATCGCCCATGCGGCAACTGCCCATCGCGTGGGCGCCGTAGTTCAGGCCGATGCGCACCGACCGCGCGCCCGCCGCCGCCATCATCTCCGCAGCCTTGTCGCGCGCCGCGGCGGCGAGACGTATGTCGTTGTCGCCCCACTGATAGTTGACCTGCGCCACAGGCAGCCCGCGGCCGTCGCGCAGCTCGGGGTCCAGCGCGACGGTGTTCCGCACGTCGGGCAGTCCCTCGGCGTGCGCCCACCACGCGGCGGTGTGTGCGTACTCGTGCAGAAAGTCCTTCAGCTCCTGACCGAACATGAGCCCGCTGAGATTGCCGAAGGTCACCGGCGTCATCATGTAGCTCAACAGGATGAAGCCGCGCGCGTAGTCGTTGCGGGCATCGGGCCGGTAGTAGTCCTGCACCATGACGTGGCCCATCTGCAGGCCCTTGTAGGCGTTTACCGGCTCGTCGAAGGTGCCGAACACCTGCCATGTCGGGTGGCTCATGAAGTTCCGGCCCACCATCCCGCTGGAGTTGCCGAGGCCGTCGGGACAGGCCTTGCCCGCCGACATCAGGAGCAGCCGCGGCGTCTCCACCGCGTGCGCGGTGAGCACGATCACCCTGGCCTCGACGCGATGCTCGCGGCGCAGCGAATCGAGGTACTCCACGCCCGTCGCGCGGCCGCTCGCTGGATCGTGGTTCACACGGTGGACGAAGGCGTCGCTGATCACGCGCGCACCGAGTCGCTCGGCCTTCGCGAGATAGGTGTTCGCCGAAGTCGCCTTGGCCTCGGTCGGGCAGCCCGAGGCGCACCAGCCACAGTAGATGCACGCCGGCCGGCCCTCGTGTTCCTGCGAGTTGATCGCGATCGGGGGCGCGAACGGATGCGCGCCGAGCTTGCGGGCGCCGCGGGCGAGCACCTGGGCATGCCAGTTCATCCGATGCGGCGGCATCGGCAATGGATAGGGTTCCGGCGCGAACGGACCGCATTCGCCCGCCAGGCCGAACTCCCGTTCGACGTTCTCGAAGTGCGGGCGCAGGTCGTCATAGCCGAGGGGCCAGTCCGCCCCGACGCCTTCCGTCGAGTGCGTGCGGAAATCGGCCGGGTGAAAGCGCGGCATCACCCCGAGCCACGGCAGCGTGCCGCCGCCAACGCCCATGCCCGCCTTGGGAATGACAAAATCGTGGCCCACGTGGTTGCGCGGTTCCGACCACAGGATCTTTCCGGCATTCGCCTCGGTATTGGCCAGTGGGTTGCTCCGGCCGAACCGCTGTCCCGCCTCGAGCACCACGACGGACAATCCCTGCGCCGCCATCCGGGCCGCCACCAAGGCGCCCGTCGGCCCCGAGCCGACCACCACCACGTCGCAGGACTGCGGGGGTAGACGGAATGGCTGAGTATCTGGCATCAAGATTGGCCGAGGTTGGATTTGGTCAGTCAGCAGGGTCTGGTCACAAGTGTGGCAAACCCAGCCGCTCCATCATTCGCAGGGGGCGTCGCAGCGCCTCCTGCATGCGCTCTGCTTCATTGGCGCCCCGCAGGTCCCGGCAGGTCGGGTGCGCCTCGGGCGCGGCGATGAGCCCGAGTTCATGGAGGACATGGGCGGTGCTGTGCTTGTAGGCCGCCGCGCTCATGTTCGCATCGAGCCGGAAGACCTGGTCCTCCAGCGATTGAAACGCCTCGAAGACCTTGTAGACGCGGGTGTCGAAGCGCCCCGTGCCGGTCCTGAATTTCTTCTGCGGCGCGTCGTCTTGCAGCCACATGTCCTTGGCAGCACAGATCAGGGGCGCACCGCTGACAGCGGCTCCGATCAGCAACGGCAGGCCGAGCTTGATCGCGGTGGCAATCCCGAAGTCGTCGCCGCTATGCGGGGCGAACTCGAGGCCAAGATCCCGGCACATCGCCGCCCAGTAGAGAACGTGTGGCTCGTCGAGCGTGCTGATTTTTCCTCCGACAAACTTCGGATGTTGCGCGAGTTGATAGAGCAGCCATGGATCGAACGGCC
>JBDKKE010000319.1:0-2963 GCA_039796255.1 Verrucomicrobiota bacterium
CGTTGCCGCCAGGGACCTGGACGGCCTGCGGGAAGAGATTCCGGTGTCGCGGCCCGGATCGCCACAAAATTTCTTGGCGTCCGTTGACGCGGACGCCCCGGGACACGACCCCCGCACGCAAAAAGCGCGTGGCGCGGAGTTCCGCAGTCGGGCGGCTGACCGGCGACCCCGGGCAAAGGCCCGGACAGGTCTCAAGGCTTGGATCCGGCGGCAGACCCGGATAGGAAGCCACTCGCCATGCGTCCCGTTCCTATTCTAGTCGCCATTGCGACCGTCCTCTCCGGCCTTGCGGCCCTTGGGGCAACCCCAAAGTGGGAGCTGATGGACTACGGCTCCTTTCTCTCCTCGTCGGTGACTCTGCCGGGGTCGAAGAACGGCGAAATCGTGAAGGAGCGGAACTTCCGGTGGAGTACTACGGAACCATCAACGCCATCCCCTGACGATTCTGCACCTCTCCCGTCGCGCCTGTCCTGATACCCTGACCTACGATGAACGCACCCTGCCCCGCCTGCCAACACCTCATGGGCGGTCCCCGGTCCGCGCTCGGAACCCGGGTGCAGTGTCCCGCGTGTCGCCACCTGTTTTATTGGACGGATTCCCGACACCTGGGCGAACGCTTTGTGGTTTATGACCTCGAAACCACCGGACTCGATCCCGAACAGGACGAGTTCATCCAGATCGCGGCGATGTGCTTTGCCGGGGGATGCCTCTGTCCGGAAGACACCTTTGTCAGCTTTGCCCGCCCGCGCCGTCCGATTTCGGCATTTATCGAGAGCTACACCGGAATCGGGAATCGCCATGTCCAGAACGCGGCGCGGCCGGAACAGGTCCTGTGCGAGTTCGCCGCGTGGGCGGGCAACGCCACCCTGATCGCCCACAACGGACTTCGTTTCGACAGCAAGTTTCTCACGGCCACCTGCCGGCGGCATGGACTGCCGTCCCGTGAAGTGCCCGGAATTGATTCAATCCACCTATCGAAGATGCTGTTCGGACGAACCCGCGGGACCGGACACTCCATGGATCACCTGGTATCGCGTCTACGCATCGACGCACGCGGCGTTCGCCGCCATGACGCCCGCGGCGACGTGCACCTGCTGGGTCACGCCGTGGCCGGAATGTGGCAACAGCTCGGACTGGACCGATCCTTCAACGGCGTGCCGCGGCACACCACCCATCTACCGCAGTCAGTAGTCCCCGCATAAGAAACCCACCAACGCTTCGTCCTCTTGAAAACCTCCCACCCCTGTCGAAACCATGAACCGCCGCCGGTGTCTAACGGGCGTCTGGAGGAATGTTACCCGCACGAATCTGGAATCACTAATAGGGACCGCCCGGCAACAGGGCGCCAGCGACCTGCATCTTGAGGCCGGTCTCGGCCCAGCCCTGCGCATCCGCGGGACCCTGCGACCCACTCGACGGGACGTATCGAGATTGAGCCCGTTGACGAAGGGTTTGGGAAGATTCTGAAAAGGTGAGGGGGGGGCAGTGATCAGTGATCAGTGATCAGTGATCAGTGATCGGTGGTCGGTGGTCGGTGGTCGTCAGGCTGCGGTGGAATCACCGCCCTGGTAGGGCGAACCTCCCGGTGAGCCGTGCGTGTGTGGTGGCCCCACCACGTCGGCTCGCATTTGCGCGAACGGCTCGGCAGGAGCCTCGCCCCAAAGGACCACGACTGGCTGAAACTCATCCTTCTTCCTTCATCCTTCTTCCTTTCCACAGAACCTCCCGGTGAGCCGTGCGTGTGTGGAGGCTCCACCACGTCGGCTCGCATTTGCGCGAACGGCTCGGCAGGAGCCTCGCCCCACCGGATGTGAGTCGTCAGGAGTGGTCCGTAGTCATTCTTCATTCTTCCTTCTGCCTTCTTCCTTCTGCCTCGCCTCGATGATGGCCATTGGATCCGCAGGGGCTTGGTTCGGATCCACGTAACGGGCGAGGTCGCGGAGAGCGATGGCTTGGTAACCATGCTCATGAAGCCAGGCCATGTACTGCTCGAAACGCTCCTGTGGGGTATGCACCCAGGGATGTTCGCCCTCGGGAACTCCGTGGAACTGGATCACGGCAATCCGGCCTTGCTTCGCCCGCTTCACAGCGCGCTGGAAGTCCTCCAAGGTCCAGTTTGGACGCGCATCCCCCGCCGACGGCACCAGCAGCGGATGATCCAATCCCGGTTCATAGGCCATGCCCCCGCCCTCCTTGTAGGGAACTTCCGGTTCGCTGCCGCGACGGGCAAAGCGGATGCCGGCTTTCCGCAACAGGGGCAGCGCATTGGTATGAAAGGCATTGCCAGGCCAGGCAAAGCTGACCGGCGTGGGAATGCCATGTTCGCGACAGGCGACGGCGATGGCTTCCAGTTGTTCCGGCAGCCGGCCCAGGGTATCCGCCGTGACGCTCCAGTGATCCCGGGTGTGATTGCCGATCTCGAAGCCTGCCCGGTGCAGCTCGGCGATCTGCTCCCAGGTCATGTAGTCCTTCTTGTTGGTCCGGAAGCTGAATCCCTCGGTGATGAAGAAGGTCGCGCCAAACCCGTAGCGTTTGAGCACCGGCATGGCGACCGCATGATGCGAGGCCACCGAGTCATCAAAGGTCAGAACCACCAGCTTCCCTGGTACCACCGGCAGCGGCTGCAGCGCGAAGGCCGACACCGATCCCCATACCAGGGCCGTCCACCCGATCCACCGTCGCAGGAATCTCATGCCCCAAATCCTGCGACCGACGGAGCCTCTGGGCAATCCGCCACTCTCCCCAGCCTCCCCAGTCTACGACGGGCCGGCAGCGGGATTCCCCTGCTCTGCCCGCAACGATCCGATCACCTGCTGCAATACCGAGTCTTCCATTTCAATCAGATGACTCCGCTCCGGAAAGCGCCCCTCCTTCACATCGGCGATGTATTCGCCAAAGGCGGCAATGCGCTCCGATTGCAGCCGGCGGTTCTCCTCCAGAAAATTGCGGTAGGCCTTGGCGTG
>JBDKKE010000320.1:0-4830 GCA_039796255.1 Verrucomicrobiota bacterium
CCCAAATTCTCTCGGCACCCGGGCCCTGACGGATCAACTGCACGGGGTTTATATTCCCTACTGGACCTTCGATGCCCAGGTCCACGCGGACTGGACTGCGGAAAGTGGTTATTACTACTACGAGACGGAATACTTCACCGACGCCCAGGGAAACAGGCAGTCGCGCCAGGTACGCCGAATCCGCTGGCAGTACAGTTCAGGGCAGTTGGACCACTTCTTCGACGACGAACTCGTGTGCGCCTCCAAGGGCGTGGCTCCGGACTTGATCGGCGCAGTCGAACCGTTTCCCACCAAGGATCTGGTACCCTATCAGGCGGGCTTCCTCGCCGGATGGGTCGTGGAGCGCTATCAACTCGATCTCATTTCCGCCGCCCAGCACAGCCGGGAAGTGATGGATGCCAAGCTAACCCAACTCTGCGCCCGACAGGTGCCCGGCGATACCCAGAGGAATCTTCAGGTGCGTGGCGACTGGTCCGGACAAACCTTCAAGCACATCCTGGTCCCGGTTTGGCTCCTGACCTACCAGTACCACGGGACTACCTATCACGTCCTGATCAACGGATACACCGGCGCCATTTCCGGAAACTATCCCAAGAGCTGGGTGAAGATTTTCTTCGCCGCCCTGGGTGTTTTGTTGTTCGTGCTGCTCGTGGTCTTCTTCGGACGCCGCGCGTAGATGACCGCTTCCGAAGAGCCGGCCTTTGCCGGACGCGCAAGCAGCCCTTTCAAGCCCAGACCAGTCCTGTAAAATCAGGGTGAGATCCCGCCGGGCGGGAATAAACCTCCGGGCAACTCACCCCTTCTTCTTCTTTCCAAAGCCCTTTGCCGCCGGCGCCTTCAACTTCTTGAATTCGCGGGTCAGGTTGGTGAGGGAAGCCTCAACCCCCATCCGCTCCAGCGAACTGGCCCCGACAAAGCCCACGGCATCGGTATTCTGGATGACCCGTTCCGCATCGGCTGGCGTGTTGATCGGACCGCCATGGCACAGGAAGAAGATGTCCTTCCGCACACGAGACGCGGCATCGATGATTTCCTGGGTCCGCTTGAGCGTGAACTCCCAACTGACCACCGACTTGGTCACCCCGATACTACCACCCACCGTGGTTCCCACGTGCGCGATGATGGCGTCTGCCCCTGCCTTAGCCATCTCCGTCGCCTCTTCCGGCGAACCGACATACACCACGGAGAACAGGTCCATCCTCCGGGCGAGGGCGACCATCTCATACTCCTTGGTCACGCTCATGCCGGTTTCCTCCAGGACGCCGCGAAAGTGTCCGTCCACAATGGTGTGGGTCGGGAAGTTGTTGACCCCGCTAAAGCCCATCTCCTTCACCCGTCCCAGCCAATGCCACATGCGCCGGCGCGGATCGGTGGCATGGACGCCGCAAATCACCGGCACCTCTTCCACGACGGGAAGCACCTCGTATTCGCCAATCTCCATGGCGATCGCGTTGGCGTCGCCATAAGCCATCATGCCGCAGGTGGAGCCGTGGCCCATCATGCGGAAACGTCCCGAGTTGTAGATGATGATCAGGTCCGCCCCGCCCTTTTCGATGAACTTGGCGCTGATGCCCGTGCCGGCACCGGCGGCGATGATGGCGTCGCCCTTCTTGAGGGTCGCCATCAGGCGGTCACGAACTTCGGTGCGGGTGTAGGGATTGCCTTTGCCGGTCCAGGGATTGGGCATGGGTAGGAATGCGGATTGATCGACTTGTTGCGGGGGAGATTCTGGGGAAATGCCCCGGCACCGGCAATGCCTGAGAGCCGCCATCAACTATCCCGGACGCAACCGGCGCCCGGACCCATCCGTCGCCCCCGTTGACTACTTGCCCGCGGCCGCCGGGGCGGGAGGTGCGGGAACCACCCGGATCGTGCCATCCTGGGGGTTGTAGGCGAACGTTTGCCCCCGGGGAGCCTGCGGCACCGCTTGAAGATACCGCTGCTGAATCAGTTCGTTGAAATCACGGGGAAACCGGTCCTCCATGGCCTGGAACTTCTGAATGGCGCTGTTGATCTCCACGGTGGACGTCACCTTGATCGCCACCTGCTTCGCCTTCCCCTGTGCGGCCAGATAATCGAGCGGGGCCATCGCCGGGTTGGCGCCAACGGCCTCCGGCTGGGTGACCTCCTTCTTGCCGCAACCGGTCGTCAGCCCAAGGACGAGGATCATCAGGATCAGGGGAGTTTTCATGCCGGGACGCTAGCCCGCGTCCCTGACCTTTGCCAGACTTCGCATGCGCATGAGCTGGCTCTACCGCCACGTAACCCGTCCCCTGCTGTTCCTTCAGGAATCCGAGCCGGCCCACAACCGCACCCTCGAAGCGCTTGCCTTCGCCAGCCGCCACCCAGCGGTCGCGTCCGCGGCCGGCGCGCTGTTTCGTCCCCAAGATCTGCCCGTCACCTGTTTCGGACTGAAATTCCCCAACCCCGTCGGACTGGCGGCCGGAATGGACAAGCAGGGGGTGGCGGTTCCCATGTGGCACTCCCTGGGATTCGGATTCAGCGAACTGGGCGGTGTGACCTGGTACGCCCAGCCGGGCAATCCTTCGCCGCGGATGTTTCGCGTCATTCCGGAGCAGGCGCTGATCAATCGGATGGGATTCAACAACGGCGGTGCCCCTGCGCTCGCGCGACGCCTGGAGCACTGGCGTCAGCGGGGCCTCTGGCCGGCACACCCGGTCGGCGTCAACCTGGGAAAATCCAAGATCACCGAACTGAACGCGGCGGCCGGAGACTATGCCGCGTCGTTTGCGGCACTGCGGCACCTCGCAGACTTTTTTGTGGTCAACGTCAGTTCGCCGAACACACCGAATCTGCGTCAACTGCAGGACAAAGCCGCCTTGGATGAAATCCTCGCCGCCCTGCAGGAATTGAATCAGGCGGCGCCCGGGAGACCTCCCAAGCCGCTCCTGGTCAAGGTGGCACCGGATCTGAGTTTTGACGCCCTCGACGAGATCGTCGAAGTGGCCCTTCGGCGGTCCCTCGCCGGTCTGGTGGCGACCAATACCACCGTTGCCCGACCGGAGACTGCGGATCCCCATATCGCCAACCTGTATCGTGAGACCGGCGGACTGAGTGGACGCCCCCTCCGCGCCCGCAGCACCGAAGTGATTCGGCACCTTTACCGGCAAACGCAGGGACGCCTTCCCCTGATCGGAGTCGGTGGAATCTCGTCAGCGTCCGATGCCTGGGAAAAAGTGACCGCGGGAGCCTCCCTGCTCCAGGTTTACTCGGCCCTGGTGTTTGAAGGACCGGGGCTCGCCGCCACCCTGGTCAACGGTCTCCGGGAACGCCTCGCCGGCGCTCGTTGGGAAGAAGCCGTCGGCAGCGGCGCCTGAGATCCTGCCCCCGACCTTGAAGTCGGCACCCAGCCTTTCCACTCCCGTCCCTTACTTCCGAAACACCAGCCACCCGAAGCGCTCCGGAGTGTGAAAGCTTCCGTTCAGCGTCGGATTCGACGCCAGGAAAGCGCGCTGGGCCCGATCAATGCGGTAGAGGTTGGCCTTCCAACGGGTACCGTCGGTGGGCAATGCCTCGGCCAAGGCTCCCAGCGGGATTCGGACTTCGCAGGTCCAGACATGGCGTTCCCGATCCACCCGCACCTTCCATTCCATGCCGCTGCTCCAAGCAAAGTCGAAGTCCGGTTTGCGGATCCGCAGGTCCAGCGCTTCGCCGTTGGGGGCCCATTCGTACTCGGTGTAGCGATCCAGACGCTTCGGATCCGGGGCCACGAAAAACTCCACCACGTCCCGATCCCACAACGCGGACGGTGATTGGATGCGCTCGCCCGGCTTGGCCTCCCCGTAGTCAGTCAACGCAGTGAAGGGACACTCATATCCCAGGTAGAGAAACCGATCCGACCACAGCGCCCGCACCGAGGTGCTGAGTTCCGGACGCACCCGCCCGTCACGGGTTTCCTGCTCCAGCGGCAGCGGAACTGCCAGCCGCCACTCCGACTCCTCCAATCGCCCATCGGGCGCAAAGTCCCGGGTGACCTTCCGGGCTTCCAACTCCGTCGGCGGCAAGGAGCGGACCAGCAGTCGGCGGGCGTTGTCGAAGTAGACCTTCCGCAGTACATCCTCCGGAAGGCCGATCCCGCTGATGGTCCAGTCGCCCTGAATGGGGGTCATGTGGGACCAGTCGCGATCCGTGGTTTCCAGCCACCGCCATTCCTTGTGAAAGAAGTTCAACGCATCGTCATCGGACGGACGGTCCCCGTCCCCGGAGGATCCAAGAATGAGCCGGTCATACACTTGGAAATCGGTGGCGAAGAAGATCCGGTCCGCATGCCGGGCAAACAACCGGCGCATGCGTTCCGGATCGTGTCGTCCCAATTCGGGAATTCGCGCTGCAAGGTCCGCGTTCAAGTTGGGGTACCTCTGCAACTGCTGGTCCACCCAGTCGATATCCTCGGCATTGCTCACGAAATGGACTGCCACAAAGGTGGTCTGGGGATGGCGTTCGACGACCCGGAGCAGCGCGGCGAGCAATTCCTCACGGGAGGGAAACTGCTTGGGGTCCCCAAACCACCAACTCCGGTGATCCTTCAACTCCCTCCACCGCTCGTTCTGTGCGTTGTAGGGCAGCCAGAAGGCCCGCGGATCGGCAATATGGATGCTGACCGGCATTCCGAGTTCACCGCAGCGTCGCCAGACACCGTCCAGGCGCGGATCGTCGATCCGGATCAACTCCCCCTTTGCATCGCGCAGAAACAATCCCAGGCGCTTGTACTCCTTCAGGCCAGCCGCGCCCAGTCGGTGGGCGGTGTCCACCTGGGCCGCCGCCCTTTCCGCAAAGCCCGGGTCGTCCCAACCCCTGTAGTCGAGGTTG
>JBDKKE010000321.1:0-13449 GCA_039796255.1 Verrucomicrobiota bacterium
GCTCCAGGTGGAGAGCACCTATGGGAACCGCGACCACGAACCGCGGATGGATCAGTCGGAGATGTTTCGTCCGGCAATGGACACTCTGAAGGCGGGCGGCAAGGTCATCGTTCCGGCCTTCGCCGTGGGTCGCACCCAGCAGATGGTGTATCAGTTGAAGCAGTTTTTCGCGAAGGAGCAGGCGCCCATTTTCCCGGTGTATGTGGACAGTCCGCTGGCCGTAAACGCCACCGAGGTGCACCGGCTGCATCCGGAATGCTTCAACGAGTCAATCTACGCCCACCTCCGCGAGGAGGGGCAGCCGTTCGAGATGCGCAATTTGACCTACATCCGGAGCCTCGAGCATTCCAAGAAGCTCAATGACCTGCCGGGTCCCATGATCATCATCAGCGCCTCGGGAATGGCGGAGGCGGGCCGGGTGCGCCACCATCTGCGCAACAATCTGGCAAACCCGCAGAACCTGGTGCTTTTCGTGGGATACTGCGCGGAGCACACCCTGGGCGCTCAACTGCGGTCCGGCCGCAGTCCGGTGAACATTTTCGGGGAGCCGGTGGAGGTCCGGGCCCGAATTGTGGCCATTGATTCCCTGTCCGGCCACGCCGACCGCGGTGAACTGACGGCCTATGTCCGGAGGATTGGTGGACCGCTGAAGAAGACCTTTGTGGTGCATGGCGAGGAGGAGTCGTCGCTGGCGTTTGCCGAGGCCCTGCGCCGGGTGCTGCCGGAATCCGCGGTCACGGTTCCCGAACGGGGGGCCGTCCTGGAGGTTTGAGGGATTTCTCTTCGGTGAGGGTTTCCATCCCCGTTTTTTCTGGACGTTCGCAGCCGGCAGGGGGCTCATGGTGAGGCAACTTCCGGGCGCATCCGGTGTTGTTTGAACGCATATGACGGGCAGAGAAATATCCGGTGTCCTAGTCCTGGTGGCCCTGGCGGGTTCGGCGGCGATGCCCCCGGCTCACGCGGTGCCTGCCGGCGCCATGGAGAATCCCTATGGCGTGATTACCAATCGGAACGCCTTCGGTCTTCGTCCGCCTCCGGACCCGGAGGTCGCCCCGCCTACTGCCCCTCCGGCCCCGCCTCCCAACGTGTTTCTCACCGGGGTTTCCCATCAACGGGGGGTAAAACGGGCCTTTTTTGTCATCAATCGACCGGGAGCCAAGACGCCCGAGTACGAAAGTGCGGTTGAGGGCGATGAGATTCAGGATCTGAAGATTCAGGAGATCAACGCGAAGGAGGGGAAAGTTCGGGTGTTGATCAGCGGGCGGGAGCTGGTTTTGAATTTTGCCGATAATGGGATGAAGAGTACCGCGACTCCCGGAGGTCCTCCGGTTCCGGGCCGGCCGGGTGGTGGAGTGCCTCAGCCGGTGGCACCCGTGCCCCAGCCCACTTCGGGCGGGGGGCCGGTGGTGATTGGCCGGGGCGGCGTCAACCTCAATGACACCGGCGGAAACGTGGGAACTGCCGTGCCGGCGCCCGTTTATGCCGGTGCCGTTGGCGATGGCGGCGGGGGCATTCCGGTCCAGGTCCCAGTTAACACCACCCCCAACCAGCCGTTCGCCCGGACGCTCCCGGCGCGGGCATTGACCCGCGGTTCGGCGGTGACCGATCAATTCCAGTCGCCGGGAGGCGTCTCCGAGAGTGGTGGCTCGCCGGGCGGCCCCATTTCGGTGCCCGTTCCCCCGCCATCCCGGTTTCAGTGACCCCTACCGGTTCAATGATGCCGCTTCACCTCGGAATAAAAGCCGAAACCCGCGTCAGTGGGGCCGCAATGATGACCCTGGGTGGCGTTCAGGATTTCAAAACTCGCCTGAGTCAAGAATCTGAAGAAAAAGTGGTTGACGCACAGGCCTCCTCTCTGGCATCTCTTTCTCACACACGGAAACCATCTGGTCTCTCATGAACAAAAACATCCTCGCTCTCTCTGTCGCGGCCGCGGCATTGGCCTCCACGGCCTCGGCGGCGGTCAGTTCCAACATCGTCGGCTACGTCAAGCTCAACCTGAAGAAGGGCTTGAACCTGGTCAGCAACCCCCTCAGCAACACGGCGGCTAACGGCAACAACGTGAGCACCATCTTCGGTGCGCTCGATTGCTCCGTTCTTCGCTGGAATGGCACTGGTTTCACCAGCACCGACATCCTCGCCGGTGGCACGATCCTCGGCGGCGAAGACTTCGCGCTCGCCCCGGGCGTGGGTGTGTTCGTCGACGTGGGCGCTGACGCCTCCGTGACCACGGTTGGTGATGCTCTGCTCACCGGAACCACGGCCATCTCCGCCGGCAACAACTTCGTTGCCTCGACCGTTCCGATCGCCGGAACCGCCACCGAATTGGGCCTCCAGCCCACCGATGGTTCCTCCGTGTTGACCTGGACCGGCACTGGCTACACCGCCTTCGACACCTTGGGTGGCGGCGTCTGGCTGGGTGACGAGCCTTCCTTCACGGTCGGTCAGGGCTTCGTGGTGCAGGTTCCCGCCAACGGAACCCCGTTCACCTGGTCCAAGACCTTCACTGTCACTCCTTAATCAAGTAGTTGACGGGTATTTCTCCAACTTCCGTATCCAACGACAACCATGAATAAAATCCTGTTGACCATTATCGGCCTGGCTGCCGGTCTCACGGCCCTTGCTCAGGGCACTGTGAACGTTAATAACAACTTCACCCCGGCTGGCGGTTCCGCCAAGGCTCTGATCCTTGGTCTGGATGGATCTGCCCTCGGCAAGGCCCTGGGATCGGTCGAGATCTTGGACGCCAAGGGTGCGGTGATCAAGTCCGGTTCCCTGGCCACCGCGGGCATCTTTGCCTTCGGCGTTCTTGAGATTCCCAATGCCCCGATTGGTGGCAATGGTTCGATCGTCATCCGCGCTTGGGATAACTCCACGGGTTCCAGCTGGGACACCGCCGGAGTTCGCGGAGCCAGCATCGTAACCCTCACCGGTCTCGGTGGCGGTGCGACTCCTCCTCCGAGCCTCGGCGCTGCTGGTAATTTTACCGGTCTGCAGCTCTCGGTGGTTCCTGAGCCCTCCACGGTTGCTCTCGCTGCCTTGGGATTGGCCGGCCTGTTCTTCGTGGCTCGCCGCAAGTAAGCTTCGATTCCTTCTACAAGCCGCCTCGCGAAAGCGAGGCGGTTTTTTCATTTTCATGGGGTGCAGAGTCCGTTGGACGGTGGTTGGAGATGGAATCGATCTCTGATGATATAATGTGGTCTCGAATGGGATTCGCATTTGACAGCATCACGAGCTCCCGCAAAATGCATCCCTATTGGCGTGTTCGTCTATTGGTTAGGACACGGCCCTCTCAAGGCTGAAAGACGGGTTCGATTCCCGTACGCGCTACCAAATCCTTTCGCCGCCTGTGGAATGTTTCCCAGGCGGTTTTCCTTTGTCCGCCATGCGCCGATTCGGAACCGCAATCGTGGTCTGGGCCTGGATTGGTTGCCTGGTGTTCGCTCGGATTGAAACCCGGGCAGAGGTATCGGATCGAACCCGCCTGGCTCTGGAGACGCTGTATCGCCTCAAGGGACCGGATCCGGAGCTTAATCCGGCCCTGCAGCAGACGGCCGCCAGAATTGCGGATCAACTGCAGGGGGAGCCGGAATGGGTGGAGTTGGTTTCGGCGTTTCATCTGAAGGGACGCGAATCCGGGCTGATCGCCTTTGCCGCGTCGCACCCCGATTCCCCTCAGGCTGCCGATGCCGTGCGATTGGCTCTGAATGGAGGACTTCCAGCCACCTTTCAGCCATGGCTTTCCTCCAATTCGCCCTCCACGGTGGGCCTCCTGAGGGCGATGGCCGCCTCCACCGATCCGAAATGCCTGCCGCTGGTGCGCCCCCTGGTTTTGGAGACTAATCGGTCGCTCCAGATCCGATCCCTGGCGATCGGAGTGCTGGTGTCCTCATCGGAGGGCGCATCCCATCTGCTGACGCTCACCCGCAGCACTTCATTTCCGCAGGATCTCCGCGGCACCGCAGAAGGACTCCTGCGAAGCTGCCGCTGGCCGGAGATTCGGACGGCCCTTTCCGTGAAGGCAGAAGGGCCGGACCGTCCGGCCCCGCTGGTGCTTCCCCCCCTGGAGCAATTGCTGGATCTACCGGGAGATCCTCAACGCGGAGGCGGAGTGTTTCGTCGATCGGATGTGGGCTGCAGCGGCTGTCACCAGGTCGGCGGCGACGGTGTTGATTTCGGTCCCAAGCTCACCGAGATCGGAGCAAAGCTGGGAAAGGAAGCGCTGATCGCTTCGATTGTGGATCCGAGCGGGGGAGTTTCTTTTGGGTATGAAGCGTGGCGGATCACACGCCGGGACGGGGAGGAATTGCTGGGGCTGGTGGCCAGTGAGACGGAGGATGAACTTCTGCTGAAGCAGTCCGGAGGATCGCCGGTGGCGGTGCGGAAGACCGACATCGTGTCGCGGGAAAAGCAGTCGGTTTCCCTCATGCCGAGCGGTCTGCACGAAAACCTGTCGCTCGAAGAGTTTACCGATCTGATCGCCTATCTGGCCTCGTTGAAGAGCCGGGGAGGCCCTTCCCAGTGATACTCGCGGAATAATTCCCAGTCCTGTGGCCGGCGTCACTTCGGAGCGGGCGCCTCTGAGCCCCGCCCGCGAACGACGGGAGCACGGAGGTGCGACGTTCCGCAGTCGCGCGGATGGCCTGTGCCCACGCCCAAACCATCTGAAGGTAGAACTACCAGAGGGGCAGGGTCCGGCGGCGCGCCTCTGGAGTGCGCCGAGGTTTCCCGCTTTCCCCGTGGGCGCGGCTCTCTGAGAGTGGGCGCGTGATCGCCCGGGTGATGATGGATCTCTCACTGCGGCGGGAATTCGATTATTCAATTCCCCCGGAGCTGGAAGGCCGTGTGGAGGTGGGCTCACGGGTGAAGGTTCCGTTTGGATCCGCGACGCGGTTGGGTGTGGTGACGGCTTTGGTGGATGCGTCGGATCAGGCCCGATTGAAACCCATCGGGCAGGTCATTGGGGAGCAGAGTCTGCTGACGCCCAAGGTGCTTGAACTCGCCCGGTGGATGGCCGGGTACTATTGCTGTTCCGTGGAGGCGGCGCTGAAGAGCGTGCTGCCCGAGGCGGTGCGCAAGGAGGAGGCGGGATGGCGCGAGCGGCTGTTTGTCCACGCCCTGCCGTCCGCTGGCGGATCGGCGCCTGAACTCACCACCCGCCAAGAGGAGGTGTGGCACATCATCGAGGAATGGAGGGAACTGCCGCTGCAGGAACTCGTCCGTCTCGGAGAGACCACGGCGGAAACGGTTCGCAAGCTGGAGGACAAGGGCTATGTCCACATCGCGCCGCGGCGGGACGAGCGGGACCCGTATGCACACGAGCGGTTTCTTCCGACACAGCCGATGGTTCCCAACCAGGAACAGGCGGCGGCGTTGCGCGAGATCCGCGCAGCCATGACCGTGAATGCAGACGGAGCGGCACCCGAAAGCGCGCCGTCCTCACGGGTTTTTCTGCTCCACGGCGTCACGGGCTCGGGCAAGACCGAAGTTTACCTCCAAGCCCTGGCCCACTCGCTGGAGCAGGGGCGGGGGGGCATCGTGCTGGTTCCCGAGATTGCGCTCACGCCGCAAACGGTGGAACGGTTCAAGGCCCGGTTTTCCAGTGGCCCGCTGCGGACCCTGGTGGCGGTGCTTCATTCGCAGTTGAGTGCGGGCGAACGGCATGACGAGTGGCACAAGATCCGGCAGGGGCGGGCGCGGATTGTGATCGGCGCCCGTTCTGCGGTGTTTGCGCCGGTGGATCCCCTGGGACTGATCATTGTCGACGAGGAACACGAGCAATCCTACAAGCAGGAAGAACAGCCCCGCTATCATGCGCGGGATGTGGCGGTCGTCCGCGGACAACGGGAGGGCGCGGCGGTCCTGTTGGGGTCGGCGACGCCGTCCATGGAGAGTTACTTCAACGCCAAGCGGGGCAAGTACACCCTGCTGGAGCTGAGGAACCGGGTGACGGATACCCGTCTGCCGGTGGTGCGGGTGGTGGACCTGAGAATGGAACAGCGTCAAAAGCGGGGCGCCGGTCCCTCGCCCTTCTCGACCCCTCTCCAGGAGGCGATGCGGCAGCGCTTGGAACGAGGGGAGCAGACCATGCTCTTTCTCAACCGCCGCGGCTTTTCCTCGTCCCTGCAGTGCGAAAAATGCGGGTTTGTGGCGGGGTGTCCGAACTGCAGCGTTTCCCTGACCTTTCACCGACAGGCGCAACAGTTGCGGTGTCACATCTGCGGACATGGGGAGGCGGTGCCCGCCAAGTGTCCCCCGTGCGGCAATCCGGCGATCCGATACGCCGGGATGGGCACCGAGCGGGTGGAGGATTCCCTGCGCAAACTCTTTCCCCACGCCCGGGTCTGCCGAATGGACACCGACACGCTGAAACGGAAGGACGATTATCGGCGGGTCCTGACGGAGTTTCGCACGGGCCGGATCGACATCCTGGTGGGGACCCAGATGATCGCCAAGGGGCTGCACTTTCCCAATGTGACCCTGGTGGGAATCATTCACGCGGACCTGGCGCTGCATCTTCCGGACTTCCGGGCGGGAGAACGGACCTTTCAGTTGCTCACGCAGGTCAGCGGACGGGCGGGACGGGGGGATGTTGAAGGGGAGGTGTTCGTGCAGACCTTTACCCCGTTTCATCCGGCCATCCAGTTCTCACGGCGGCACGACTTCGAGGGGTTCTACGATCAGGAATTGGAATTTCGCGAGCAACTGAAGTACCCGCCACTGGCCCGGGTCGCGCTGTTGACCCTGCAGGGACGCAACGACGACAAGGTGAAGTTTGCCGCGGACCACCTGGCCAAGACCCTTGGCGCCCGTCTGGCCGGCTGGTCGGACCTGATCCTCGCCGGACCAGCCCCGGCCCCGCTGATGCGGGCGGAGAAGAAGTTCCGGCATCAGATCATGCTCCGCACCCGTGCCATGGCCCGGCTGAGTCAGGAGTTGGCCGCAATTCAGGCCGGGCTCGTGCTTCCCGACGAGGTGAGTCTGGGCATCGACATCGATCCGGTGGATTTGGCCTGACCCGGTCGTTCCGTCCAATTGACTGGAGTGGGCTCGGGGATAGGCTGACGGCATGGTGAAGAACACGATCCGGATTTTGGCGGGACTTTCGATGGTGTCGGTCGTTTCCGCACTGGACTGGCCGTCATTTCGCGGACCGGACCACAATGGGATCTCGCTGGAGAAGAACTGGCTGGGGACCTGGCCGGGAGGCCAGCCCAAGGCCGTCTGGAAAAAAGCCGTGGGGACGGGTTATTCTTCCATGACCGTTGCCGACGGTCGCCTGTACACCCTGGGCAACGCGGCGAATGCCGACACGCTCTACTGCTTTGATGCGGGGACCGGGGCCGAGGTGTGGAAGTTTTCCTACGCCCAGAAGCTGGATCCGAAATACTACGATGGCGGACCGAGTTCGACGCCGACGGTTGCCGCCGGGAAGGTGTACTCCATCAGCAAGCAGGGCGACGTGTACTGCCTGGATGCCGCTTCGGGCCGCGAACTCTGGCACCGAGACGTGAAGAAGGAGCATGGGCTCACCGAACCGGAATGGGGGTTTGCCGGGTCGCCGCTCATCGACGGAGACCGGGTGTTCCTGAATGCCGGCTCCCATGGCATCGCGCTGGACGCGGCAAATGGCGACAAGGTCTGGGTGTCGGGAACGGCATCGGCCGGCTATTCCAGTGTGATCCCGGTCGCCCATGGCGGATCGAAGGCGCTGGCGCTGATGGCGGCGAAGGCGCTGGTGATTGTGGATCCAAAAACCGGAAAGGAACTGAGCCGCTTTCCCTGGGAGACCCAGTATGACGTCAATGCCCCCGATCCCGTCCTGGTGGGCGGGGATATCTTTATCACCAGCGGCTACAAATTCCTGGAGGGACCGGGCACCGGCGCCTCGGGCGCGCTCATCCGGCCGGCCTCGGGGGGGCTCCAGAAAGTTTGGCTGTCCAAGGAACTGGCGAGTCAACTCTCCACACCGGTCTATCTGAACGGATTCCTCTACGGCATCAGCGGCAATGGGGACCGTCCGGGACAACTGCGCTGCCTGGATGCCCGCACCGGGGAGGTGAAATGGAATTCACCGGAGGCGCCCATGGGCAACCTGATGGCGGCGGACGGGAAACTCGTGTGGCTCACCGGAAATGGCGAACTCGTCGTGGTGGCGGCCAAGCCGGAATCGTATCAGGAGATCAGCCGTGCCCAGGTCGCGGGCGGCAAGGTGTGGTCCGCACCGGTCATGGTGAATGGACGTCTGTACGTGCGGAACTCCAAGGGCGAGGTGTTCTGCGTGGACGTCAAGGGCACGGGGCCGGTGAGCTGACTCAGATGGGCTTGTGGTGCATCTTCTCGTGGGCGGCAGCAATGAATCCGTGGAAAAGCGGATGCGGCTTGTTCGGCTTGCTGAGGAACTCGGGATGGAACTGGGAGGCGACGAAGAAGGGGTGGGCGGGCAGTTCGATGATTTCGACCAACTGGTTGTCGGGGGTGGTGCCGCTGATGGAGAACCCGGCCTTCTCAAACTGGTCCCGGTAGGCGTTGTTGAATTCGTACCGGTGACGGTGCCGCTCGCTGATGGTGAAGGCGCCGTACAGGCGCTGGGCCAACGATCCCATCAGCAGTTGGCACTCCTGGGCGCCCAGGCGCATGGAGCCTCCTTTGCGTTTCACGTGGCGCTGGGTTTCCTGGAGGTGAATGACGGGATGCGGCGATTGGGCGTCAAATTCCGTGGAGTGGGCGCCGGCGAGCCCCAGGACGTTTCGGGCGAACTCGATGGTGGCGATCTGCATGCCCAGACAGAGGCCCAGGTAGGGAACCCGATTCTGCCGGGCGTACTGGGCAGCCTTGATCTTGCCCTCGATGCCGCGCTCGCCAAATCCACCGGGAACCAGGATGCCGCCGAGGTCCTTGAACAGTTTCTCGCCACCCGGCTTTTCCACCTCTTCGGCCTCGATGTGCTCGATCTGGACTCCGCAGTCATTGGAGATGCCCCCGTGCTTCAGGGCCTCATACACGGACTTGTAGGCGTCCTGCAGTTCGATGTATTTGCCGACCACGCCGATGCGGACCCGGTGTTGCGGTGCGATGAGGCGTCGGATGATGTCCTGCCAGTGCGACATGCTGGCGGCGGGGACATCGAGCTGCAGATGACGGCACACCAGGTCGTCCATGCGTTCCCGCTGCAGCATGAGGGGCACCTCGTAGATGGAGTGTTCGACGTCCTTCTCCTCAATCACCGCCTCGAAGGGGACATTGCAGAACAGGCTGAGTTTCTGGCGGATCTCCTTGTTCAGCGGCTGTTCGCAGCGACAGACCAGGAGGTGGGGTGCAAGACCGATCTCGCGGAGCTTGGCGACACTCTGCTGGCTCGGCTTGGTCTTCAATTCCCCGGCGGCCTTGATGAAGGGGACGTAGGTCACGTGGATGAAGCAGACGTTGTGGGGCCCGACATCCAGGGCGAATTCCCGGATGGCCTCCAGAAAGGGCAGGCCCTCGATGTCGCCGACCGTTCCGCCGATTTCGGTGATGATGACGTCGGCCTTGGAGCTGTCGGCGAGCAGCGTGATGCGACGCTGGATCTCGTCGGTCACGTGCGGGATTACCTGCACGGTTTTGCCCAGGTAGACTCCCTCGCGTTCGTTGTCCAGGACCTGCTGGTAGATCTGTCCGCTGGTCGTGGAATTCCGGCGGCTCAGCTGCGTGCTGGTGAACCGCTCGTAGTGTCCCAGGTCCAGGTCGGTCTCCGCCCCGTCGTCCAGCACATAGACCTCGCCATGCTGGTAGGGGCTCATGGTGCCCGGGTCTACGTTGAGGTAGGGGTCGAACTTCTGCAGCGTCACCTTCAGCCCGCGATTCTCCAGCAGCGTTCCCAGCGAAGCAGCGGTCAGTCCCTTGCCCAGGGAACTCACCACCCCGCCGGTCACGAAAATGTACTTCATGGGCTTGCAGGCTCCCGGGGGCGCCGGGGCGGTGCAAAGGAAAAATGTCATTCCCTCGCCGTGGTCTTCGGGAGGTCTTGACCCGGGCGAGGTTTTGGCGGGACTTTGTCAACGGTCCCCTTTTCCGGCGTCGCCCGCCATGAATGCCTCTGCACTTCCGCTGGTGCTGCTCACCGGCGCCAGCACCGGTCTGGGTCTGGCCATCGCCCGGCTGCTGGTGGCGGAGCGGTGCCGGGTGGTGCTCACCGCCCGTGCGGACTCGGCGTCGCGGTTTACCCGGGCGGGGCTGGTAGAGTCGGACCAGCTCCTCCTGCGGGTCCTGGACGTGTCATCGGCCGCTGAGCGCGAGGGCCTGATGGCCGAGTTAAATGAAACGTTTGGGGGCGTGGAGGTGCTGATCAACAATGCCGGGATCGCCTATCGCACCGTCGTGGAGCACTGGGACGACCGGGCTTGGAATGAAATCATGGAGGTGGACGTCCGGGCGCCGATGGAATTGGCCCGCCTGGCGCTGCCGGCAATGCGGGCCCGCCGTTCCGGCCGCATTCTCAACATCTCCTCGGTGGGCGGGATGATGGCCATGCCCACGATGTCCCTCTACAGCGCGGCCAAGTTTGCACTTGAGGGGGCCACCGAGGCGCTTTGGTACGAGGTCCGCCCCTGGGGAATCGAGGTGAGCCTGATTGAGCCGGGATTCATCCGCTCGGACTCCTTTCGTTCCACCCGCTTCACGCAGCGCAGTTTTCGGGGAGCCATGGATCATGACGATCCGTACCACGCCCATTACCTGCACATGGCGGGATTCATTGAACGAATGATGGAGTACGCCCCCGCCACTCCGGAACACGTGGCCCGCTGTGTTCTCCGAACCCTGCGCCGGCGCCATCCCCCGCTGCGGGTGTATGCCACGCCCGACGCCCACCTCTTTGCCCTGCTCCGCCGGCTGCTGCCCCGGGGGCTGTACCACGGAATCCTGTACCGCGCCCTGCCGCAGGTGCGCGCGTGGGGAGGGTCCTCCGGTCCGCCGCCCCTGCAGTAGACGGCATCGCTAAGGGGAGGCGGCCGTGAGTCGGGTGTGGAACTGCCGACAGGTGGCGGTGACGTCGGGGGAGTTCAGGAGGGCGGAGACGACGCACACCCGCGTGGCCCCGGCCTCCAGTACGGAGTCCAAATTTTCGAGGGTGATGCCGCCGATGGCGAACCACGGCACGGTCAGGTGGGCGGCTGCCCAACGGACATATTCCAGAGTGACTGCCGGTCGCCCGGGTTTGGTGCCGGTGGGGAAGACCGGACCGACCGCGACGTAGTCCGCGCCGGCCTCCACGGCCCGCCGGGCCTGATCCGGGGCATGGCTGCTCAATCCGAACTCCGCCGGACTTCCCGGGGCCCTCAGTTCCGCGAGGTGCGTGTGACCGGCCTCAAAGAAATCCTCCTGTCCCAGATGGCAGACGTCGGCCCCCACTTCCCGGGCCAGGGAAAGGTGATCATTGATTACCAGGCGGACTCCCGCCCGCTGAGTGACCGGAAGCATCGCCAACGCGGCGCGTCTCACCGCTTCCAGGGGAGCGGATTTGGCCCGCAGTTGAATCAGATCGGCCCCCCCATCACACAATTGACGGGCGAGTTCTGCGGGATCGCGTCCTGCGAGATACGCCGCATCCACGAATCCATAGAGCCGGCAGGCGGCGAGCGGTTTCAATGAGGGGGATCCTACTTCTTCCGGGTGGTGTGTTCCCGGAGCCACTGGGTATCCTGGCGTCCATTGGTGTTGGGGACGCCGCTATGGACGGAATGGTAGTCCCCCTTGTAGGGCGGGTTGTTGAAGCGTCCGTCCACCCACTTGTGCACCTCGGCATGACCGTCGGCGAAGGAAAAGCTGGAATTTCGGCCGTGGTAGTTTCCGGGCACATGATACACCCCCGAGTTTCCGGTCATGTTCACGCCGAAGAAGGGCCGGCACACGCTTTGGGGATGGATCTCGCCAAAGACGAAAATGTCACTGGGGGAAACGAACTCACTCGATTTCTTGGGGACTAGCCAGACCCGACTGTCGCCCTGGCCGTTATAGGTATCGCCCGTCCAGGCCACAAAAGCATTCATCCCGTAGGATCTGGGGTTCCGGCGCTTTTGTCCGTTGACGTTATGGATGTACACGTCGCCGGGGCACTTGAAGCTGCCCTTCGCTTTGAGGTAGGGGGCGATGAGCGAAACACGCTCGTTGATGAGACCATTCGCCGACCCCTCCATGAGGTTGCTGCCTTCCCGACCCTCCACCCAAAGCTCGGGAACAAAGCTGGCCGGGGGATTGGTCAGGTTGACGTTGGCATCGCCTTCGCCGTTCGGAGGCAGGAAATCGCGGAAGTCGGTGGCGTAGACCAGGGCCGCCGTCATGAGCTGTTTGGTATTGTTGAGACAGGCAATCCCCGTGGCCTTCTGTTTGGCCTTGGACAGTGCCGGTAACAACATGCCCGCAAGGATCGCAATGATCGCAATCACCACCAGCAGTTCAATCAGGGTAAATCCCCGGCGACTGGGCGCGAAGTGGCGGGATCGGGGTTGGACACGCATGTGGTAAGGCGACCCTAGCGATTGCGATCAGGGGTGCAAGCCGTCCAGCAGATCTTCCATCTCGGCCAGCGGACCCTCGTGGTGTTGGGCCAGGGCCAGATCCCGCGCTCGCTCAAAGGCGGCGCGGGCGGCCACCGGATCCCCCAGCTCCAGATCGCATTTTCCCACCAGGATCTGCACCGCCATCCAGTCGGGTTTCCGGGCCAGGGCGGCGGACAAGTGCTCCCGGGCCCCCGCGTATTCACCGCTGTCAAACAGGGCACGACCAAGGCTGAAGCGGGCCAGTTCATTATCCGGATACCGGGCGACCATCTGGCGTTGACGCGATAGGGGATCCATCCCGGCAGAGCCTGCCAGAACCCGGTGGTGGCCCCAAGGTTCAACTCCAGGGGTTGCGGTTCGCCAGGATGGGCCTTTCTTGGGCCGAAGTAGCGGATCCCGTTTCCGCGGAAGAAATCCTTTGCCCCGCGGGGCCGCTGGCCCAGACTCACGGTTCGTTTTTATGGACGTTAAACTGCCCAAGGTTGGTGATTCTGCGGATTCCGGGACGGTGGCTACCCTCTTGGTGAGGGTGGGGGATGTGCTCGTTGCGGATCAGACGATTCTCGAACTGGAGCAGGAGAAGGCCGTCGCACCCATCCGGACGCCCTCCGCCGGGACGGTGTCGGCGATCCACGTAAAGGAGGGGGACAAGGTGACGGTGGGAGCCCTGCTGATTTCCCTGGAGGCCGGTGGCAAGCCCGCCGCGTCCCCGGCGACCGCCGCTCCGGCGGTTGCAACCCGGGGTTCTGCTCCGGCAAAGCCGTCCGCGAACCGGGCGCCGGCGCCCGTCGAGGACGATGACGACGAGGTTCCAGGCGAAGAGATCGCCGATGCAGAGGGCCCTGTTCCTGCGGCCTCCCCCTACGTTCGCAAGGTGGCGCGTGAACTGGGACTCTCCCTGTCCCGCGTC
>JBDKKE010000322.1:0-8962 GCA_039796255.1 Verrucomicrobiota bacterium
AATGGGGACTCGTGAAACTCGTCCCTCCCGAACGGGGAGGGGGTTAGTCCTCGTCCGACGGCGTCCCTTCGTTCTCCTCGGTGTCCTGCTCCAGCCAACCGACGATGGTATGGATGACGTAGCCAATGCCGCCCAAAACCACGATGGCTCCGGCAAGGCCGACGATGACGTCCCCGCGTTTCTGGTCGGGGATGAACCGGATGGGATAAAGGAAGGCCACCACGGCCAGCGCCAGGAGAGTCATGGACGCGATACCGACGAAGCGGCGTCCGCTGGCTGAGCCGGACCGCGCGGAGTATCGAAAGATCATCGCCCAGTAGAGACACGAGATCAGGGCGCCCGCGACAAATCCGGGGATGGCCAGGTTGGACCAGTGAAACTCGAATCCATAAGGCCCCTGTTTCAATGTCGTCAGGGAGGCCACCATGCCGCCCATGCCTACAGCCGAACCCAGCATGACCAGCGTGCGAAACGCAGTGTCTTCGTGGAGCGGGACCGGAGAGGACGATGGAACGACCTTCATGGCAGCAATGACGCTAGTGAAGCGGATGTCCCTGAAAGCGCCAGCCAGAGATTGGACCGATTATCGGCGGGAAGCCCTGCCTGAAGCATCGAATGGCCAAGACCCGGGCTTGGCAAGCAGGGGTGATCGGCGGTAGGTACGCGGTCGCCTTGCCCGACCGCACTTCATCCGACGTCCTCCCGCTCGACTCCCCCACCCGCCGGCGTCTGCCTCCCCTGCTCCGCCGGGCGTGGTACGGATTGAACCAAACCTTTCGTCGCCGGATCGCCCACACGGGGGTGACTCCCGACCAATTCACCGCCATGCGCTCGCTGCTGGAGGGGGATCCCGAGGGCATCACCCAGCGGGACCTCACCACCGCCATGTCCAGCGATCCCAATACCGTGGCCTCGCTGCTGGAGCGGATGCAGGCCGCAGGATGGGTGGAGCGCCGTCCCCATGAAACGGACGGACGGGCCTATCGGATCCGACTGCTTCCCGCCGGCGAACAGAAGTACGAGGCCGTGCGGGAAATCGCCATCGCGCTCCAGGCCGAGGTCCTGACGGTTTTGCCGGAAACGGAACGCGAGCGCTTCCTTGAGCATTTGGACCTGGTTTCCGCCGCCTGCCGGCGCGCCGCCGGGGACTCCCCGCGTCCCCGCCGTTGACCATGGAGGCACCGCCCGTCATCGGAAGCGACCTCCCGCCGCCGCCGGCCCTCATCGCCCCCTGGCGAACCCTTCTCATGGGGCTCCTGATGGGAGGATATCCGATGGCGGTGGGTTTGATCGGAGTCCACCTCCGGACGGGAGCGCCCGGGGAAGCCGCACTCCCCTCCAGCGTCAGCGGATTGCTTCTGGTTGCAGCGGAGAACTTAGGACTCTTCGCCCTGCTCTTCCTGATCACGGCAGCGATTGGCCGTCCGTCGCGCGAGGAACTCTATGCCGGCGGTCTGCCAGGCCCCAAGGCGTGGGCGCTTGGATTCGGCTATTCGGTGGGACTGCGGATCGGGATCGGTCTGGTCGCCCTGTTGGCGCTGTCCGCCGCGACCGTGGTGTTCAAGATTCAGGGACGATCTCTGGATTCCCTCGCCGCGGCGCGCCCGCAGGTCGAGAACCTGCTGGACCCCGCAGCGCTCCAGAATCCGGCGTACTTTATCCTGTCGGTGAGCCTGGTGAGTTTCGTCGTCGCCGGACTCCGCGAAGAACTCTGGCGCGCCGTGGTCTTTGCCACCCTGCTGCGACTGGTTCCCCGCTGGCGGGTGACGATACGCGGCCGACTGGTCGCCGTCGCCATCGCGGCGGTCATTTTCGGACTCGGTCATCTCCCCCAGGGATGGGGCGGGGTGGTGCTGACCGGCATCCTCGGAGCCGGTCTGGGATCCATCCTGCTCTTCCACCGCTCACTTTGGATCGCAGTCCTCGCGCACGGTTTTTTCGACGCCACCTCATTCGCCCTGATCCGCTTGGTGGACCATTTCGGCTTTCTGGACCAGGTGCTGGGGAAGTGACCGTCGCCACCGCGATGGGAGGGGTTGACCACTTTTAGAATCGGGAAATCCCCGTCACCCGCCCCCTCCGGAGCGCAGGAAAGGAAGGATTGTGCGCAGGACGTCCTTCCCTATGTTGCGCTCCGCGGTGTTCGTCCATTCGGGGATTGGAACCGTCCCGGCTGCGGGCCCCGGGATCCCGGCCTTCGCAAATTCATGCTGGTTCACCTACTCAAGTCGAAGATTCACCGCGCCACCGTCACCGCCGCGAGCGTGGACTACGAGGGCAGCCTCACGATTGCCGAAGATCTCATGGCCGGCGCCGGACTGCATCCGTTTGAACGCATCCTGTGCAGCAACATGGCGAACGGCGCCCGTTGGGAAACCTATGTCATCCGCGGCCCGCGCGGCTCCGGGGCCATCGAACTAAACGGTGCCGTCGCCCACCTCGGCAAGCCAGGCGACCGGGTGACCATCATGTCGTTCACCGAAGTGGAGGAGGAGCGGGCCGCCACCTGGAAGCCCCGGGTCCTCGTGCTCGGCGAAGGCAATGCCGTGGTGAATGCCAGGGGGATCTGAGCGATAGCCGATAGCCGATAGCCGATAGCCAATAGCGAATGGGCGATAGGCGATAGGCAATAGGCGATAGGCGATGGGCGATGGGCACGGACCGATGACCAACTTCATTGCATCATTCCACCCAGAGTGCCTAGGCTGGCACTGCGTCTTTTCGGACGCCTGTTCCTATGCCTCAATTTTCCTGTGCCCAACTGGCTGGCCGTCTTGACGGCTCCGTGGTCGGTGATTCCGACTTGATCCTTTCGGGGTTTGCCCCGGCAGATTCCGCTAAACCCGGCGATCTGACCTTCGCCGAAAACGACGCCTACTTTGCCCGGGCGGACCAAAGTTCCGCTTCGGCCATTCTGGTCTCTGGCGCCTATGCCTCAACCTCGGGAAAGGTGCTCATCCGGGTCAGCAACGCCCGGACCGCCTTCGCCCAGATCCTTCCCCTGTTCTTCCCCGAGCCTTCCTTCGCCCCGGGAATTCACCCCACCGCCGTGGTCGCGGCCTCAGCGATCGTCGATCCGACGGCGCATATTGGTCCCCAGTGCGTCGTCGGGGAACGCGCCCGCATCGGCCCCGGTGCGGTCCTGCAGGCGCAGGTCTACGTGGGTGAGGACTGCGTGATCGGTGAGACCTGCCGTCTCTTCCCCAACGTCACCCTCTACCCCCGCTCCATGCTGGGCAAACGGGTGCGCATCCACTCCGGCTCGGTCATCGGCGCCGACGGGTTTGGCTACGTGTTCGACCAGGGACAGCACCGCAAAGTGCCCCAGGTGGGACAGGTGGTGCTGCACGACGACGTGGAGATCGGTGCCAGCGTGACCATCGACCGCGCCGCACTGGGCGCCACGATCATCGGGCGGGGCACCAAGATCGATAATCTGGTGCAGATCGCCCACAACGTCACCATCGGCGAGCACTGCATCGTGGTGTCGCAGGTGGGCATCGCCGGCAGCACCAAGATCGGCAACTACGTAACCATTGCCGGACAGGCGGGACTCGCCGGACACCTGCGCATCGGCGACCGGGTGACCATCGCCGCCAAATCGGGCGTGATGAACCACATTCCCGAAGGCCAGACCTGGCTGGGGGCACCGGCACGTCCGGACCGGGAAATGAAGCGTCAGTTCATCGCCATCGAGCGTCTGCCCGAACTGGTGCGCCGCGTGCAGGAACTGGAAAAGCGCGTCACCCAACTGACGTCGGACACGGGCCCGTCCAGCCCGGCCAGTCCGCCCACGCCGCCGGCCTGAGCCGGAGCCCCTCGCATGTCCCTGGCGTCGCTGGCCCCGGTGTTCCTTCGGGAACTGCGGCTCTCGCGCCGGCGGACCGGCCATTGGCGCAGCAACTGGCGTTGGTTGCTCGGCACGTGCATCGGATGCGCAGCCTTGATCGTGGCCATGAACGTCCACGGGATGAACATCGTCCACCTGGCGCAGTTCGTCGTTTCCCTTGCTGGCACGATCATCGCACTGATGCCCTTGGGGTTTGCCGCGGACCGTCAGGCGGGACAACAGTCGTTGCTCCGGCTCACCGGACTCGGGCCACTGCAGGTCTTCACGGCCAGCGCGGCCGGCTCCCTCTATGCGGTCCTCGAACTGTGGCTCTGCTGCGTTCCGCTGCTCTTGATCGGATTCTCGATCTCCCGGACCCGTCCCGCCTCCGCGCTTCTCGCCATCGCCTGTGTCGGGGCGTTGTTTCTTTGGCTGGGATCCCTGCGCATTCTTGGGGCGGCGGCATCGCGCACCCGCTCGGGAATGGTCCTCATCAGCCTCATCGCGGGGGCTGGCTTGGTTCTTCCCGCGCTTCTTGATTTCTGGCTGGGCCACCGCCTGAGTCCGGACGCCGGCCAAATCCTCCACCTGTTGGGCGGAGCGGAGAGCTGGATGGGATTCTCCCGAGCCATTCAACCACGGGGTCCCACGGCTCCTCTGTGGAGCATTCTGGGCCGACTTCTGGTCTGGAGTTTCCTGCTCCTGTCCATCGCCGCTGCATTCTTCCGGTCCGACTGGCTCCAGAACGAACACGGCGCCCCCGTGCGCTCCCAGTGGCGGCACTGGCTCCAAACCCGCTTGAACTCGCCGAACCGCCGGAGCCGGGAGTCCAACCCCTATCTGGCCCGCTATCCCGAGCCCCAGGGATGGGTTCGCGCCCAGTGGACCCTCGCCGCCCTGATCGGTGTCATCGGACTCGGACTGGCGAGCGCCTGGTCGTGGTACGTGCTTCCCTGCGCGCTCGCCTTGGGCATCGGACTGGTGGACATCCTGGCGCATCTCGTGGTGTCTGGCGTGGTGGCCGCTGACCGTCGCGAGGGGGCCTTCGAGCTTCTGTTGACCACTCCATTGCGCCCGACTCAGATCCTTGCCGCCGGCCATGAGGTCGGACGGGAGATCATCCGCTCCGCTGCCCTTCCCGGTCTCTGCCTGCTGGGAGCCTTCGTCGGTATGGCCTTCCTGTTAATTCCGCCCGCAGACCGGAACGGCCTCAAAAACGGCTTTATCGCCCTTTCGTTCGGCACCTGGCCCGTCTGGTATGCGGTGGCTCTGGCTCACCTTCCCTTCCGACTACCCGTCAGCCAGGCGGCCAATACCGGAGAACCCTTTCACGCCTTCAGTTTCCCTCAGACGGCCTTTCTAATCCCGGTCCTCACCGGACTGGGAGCCTGGGCTTTGAGCGCGGGCAATCCACCGGTTCGAATGGGTGCGGCTACCTGTGGTCTCCTGATGATCATCGTCTGGCTGGTGGTTCGCGAGCAGTTCGCCTCGTCGCGGGGATTGAGTGAGGAGGATCTCCGACTGGTCGCCGCCGCCCCCCTTCCCACCGAGGAATGCATCCCCAAGGACAACCGAACCACCCGCCCCTGGGTCCCCGAGGGCTTCCAGAGATAGGACCAATTCGCCGCGACAAATCCAGAGGGTGCCGCTCCACCCCGCAAGGCGAGAGGTCCCGGAGATTCGAAGCGCCACGACGTCGGAACCGAACCGCTGTCCCGGAGTTTCAATCCCTACCCGGGAGCGCATCCCCTGAAAGCCAACATGTCCACGCCTGTCGATCCGCCCGAAGTTCCCTTGGCCCCTCCACCCTCTGTGCGGCGGCCCTCGGTTTCCTGGTCCGGACTGGTCGAATCTGCGGGACTGTTCGGGGTGTTGGCCACGCTCACCGGATTCCTGGCCCCACTGCACTGGACCTTCGAACTGACCTCCCATTTTCGCGTGCAACTCGCGGTGGCCCTGGGAGCTCTGGCGCTGATCTCGGCCCTGGGACGCCGAAAGGTCTCGTTCCTGATCTTTCTCCTGGCCGCCCTGATGAATCTGGGTCCGGTCCTCTGGAGTTCCCGGCCTTCAGGGATCGCCGCGGAAACCTCCGCAACGCCCCTGCGACTGCTGTCCATCAATGTCCACACGGACAACCGGCGCTCGGATCAACTGATCGAACTGGTGCAACGGCTCAATCCGGACGTCCTCCTGCTCATGGAAGTGGACAACCGGTGGATGGAGGAAATCGCCGTCCTGCGAACGAACTATCCCACCGTCATCTCCGAGACTCGCGAAGACAATTTCGGCATCGCGCTTCTGTCCGGCGTTCCCCTGCGCAACACTCGGGTTGAAGATCTGGAAGGATCCGAGGTTCCCTCGATTACCACCGAGATCCAGCTCCCGGGCCGAACCGTTCACCTGCTGGGCACTCATCCGGTTCCGCCTGCAAAACCGGACTACGCACAGGAGCGCAATCGCCACCTCGCCGCCGCAGGCGCCTGGGCCGGAACACATCCCGGGTTTGCCGTCATTCTGGGCGACCTGAACACCACGCCCTGGAGCTCCTACTTCACCGAACTTCTCCGCGCCGGAAGCCTTGTGCGATCGCATCCGAACTGGGGCCTCTTCGCCACCTGGAAGGTGTCCGAGCCCTGGTTTCACCTCCCTCTCGACCATTGCCTCGTCTCCCCGGAAATCGCCGTCACCCGAATGGAAGTCGGTCCCGAGATCGGCAGCGACCACCGCCCCCTCATTGTGGAATTGGCAGTCCCGACTTCGGCGCGCTGACCGGGGGCACCTCTGAGGCAGGGCGAGGGATGCGGATAACGATGCTGGATGCCGTCGCGCTACCATCTCCCGAGCCATGGCGAGCGGTCGCGGATGATCAACCTGCCCCAATTCATCGCACACCTGACCATGACCGTTCAGAAGGCGGTGATGGATTACGCCGCTGCGGCGATCTAATCCTGGCAACCCGCGACGACGCGCAATAAGCCGGTGCTTATTGCCAGCAGTAATGGGCCATGAAAACGATAAAGACGCGGATACAGCAAGCCGACGATGCGATGAAGCGAGCCGCGAAACGGGCTCGAGACGTCGCGGCACGCACCAATACCCCGGTGCACGTGATCAGGGACGGCAAGATTGTAAAACTGATGCCCACCGCCCTCAAACCCTAGACTTCAATGGGGTCGCTCCTGAACAAATGGCATTCTCCGCCGCAGCCGTCTGACCAAGCGCGATCTGACATTCCACCTATTCGCAGCCCTTGCGCGCTATACACCCTGTTCACTCCGGACCGTTCCGGAAATCAGGGGCTATTGGACGGGCCGCAACGATTGAAACCGCGCCACTTCCGCCGGGTTCGCTGCAGTGGAGCGGGTTAGGCGCTGCGGATGGTGTCATTGGGCGTAAAATCGGGTTCGACCCATTCGTGTCGTGCAGCTACGGAAAAAAGCCGTTCTCGTGAGTAGAACGACATGGGCCAATTCTTGTCTGCAAGTGGCGACTGCAAAAGGAGCGCAAGTGAACTCGGCAACGACTCGCTGCTGTGAGCCAAGATATGTGCTGCGATGCCGCGCAGGAAAAGACGAGTCAGCGTCTCGTGGTAGCCGCCGCTGTCGGTGTTGGCTGTCCCGACGGCTTCGTTGTAGGACCGGATGCGAATGCGAACGATGGAGAGCGCGTCGTCCGCCGAATGATGGGTAAGATACCAGAGGCCAACGACGAGATGGGAATGATGAGTCCAGCGTGGCTTGGGAAGACTGCCCGCCTCGAACTCACGGATGAAGGATTCGATGTCTTGTGCGGTGGCAAACATGACTATTCCTACGAGGACGCGGGCAGCGACGCCGAACGCCAAAACTGAGCGAGGCAGGCGGCCCAACGCGTCCGAACTGCAAACTGACGCGGCCCGACCGCGTTCCCTCCAGTGATTTTGTTTAGCTCCTCTTTCATCGCAAACTCGGATGGGTTCCCGGTTCGGCAAGCGCTCAACCACCTCAGGGACGAATGCCTCGACCGAGCCTTGTGCCCAGCCACGCCATTGGGATATAGGCTACCAAGAGGTCCAACGCGATGAACCAGGCGGGAGCGGGAATTATGAAGGCTGCCGCGATGCCTCCCGCCAGAAAGAGGCCGCCAATGAAGCAGGCGAGCGCCGAGCGGCGAGTCGAGGCGGCAAGAAAGGTCGCCAAGGCTCCAACGAGCGTGCCGACGGCGTGCGCGAGAAAGGGGAAGAGGAAATGCTTTGGCGCCAGCAAATGGACTCCTGCGGCGAGACTCTTGGCATCGCTCATGTCAACGCCGACTGGCGGCGGAATCACATGCGGGCCTGCTACGACGAGCGCCATATTAACGATGCCACCTACCACAAGGCCAACGAGGACTGCTAAACAGTTTCTGAGTATGGTCTTCACATGGTTTTTTCCGAAGGTCAGAGCCCACCGACCGCCGCCGGAGACGGGGACGGGCACTGGCAGCGAAGCCAGCGTCAGATGATCCGCCCGCGCCGGAGTCGCTAGGCGAGGCGGCGGTTCGTGTGGAGCGATTTTGTTAGGCGATCTTGGCTATTGAGTGGGCTTGGATTTTGAATCTTTCGCTTCTGCAGGCTTCCAGCCGCGGTCTGTCTTCTGAAATTGCAAAGTGAGATTAACGGTTCGCTGTTCGCCCTTTCTCACGTTGGGGGTGGCCCCGGGAATCACCTTTAAGGCGACGACCATCGTATCCATTGGCCAGTTGCAGTCTTCAAGAAATTCGATCTTTGCGGTGGCATTCACCAACATGACGCTCTCCAACGCCTTTTCGCCGGTCTTTTGAAATTCCATCAGCTTGATGAGCCCTTGAGAGGAATTTCTAATCTGCTGTTCTAGCACCGCGCGAGCTTCAGCTTCCGTAGGCGAGGTGGGATTGGGGGAGCAGGCAGAAAAAAGCGCCACGAGTAATAGCGGTATCAACAGTTGTATGGGTTTCATGTGTTTTGTTGGTTGATGGAATGGACAAGGCTTGTTTTTGGGGAGACGCATGGAAATCGCCTGATGATCAGCTCTGGGACGCCGGGCCAAGGACGTGGAAATGGAGCGACAACGCAAACCCGGCGTTCCCAGCAGCGTCTTGTTGAACTAAGCCGCTCCGCGGCGAAGCGGAGGTTGG
>JBDKKE010000323.1:0-3082 GCA_039796255.1 Verrucomicrobiota bacterium
TAAGGCCAGGGGCGGTGCAGGAACTTACCTCCAATGCCCGGAGTTCGTGCGAGGGTGGACTGCGGCTCCTGTCATATTCCTGTGCTGACAGGTTGGGGCCTGTTTGTTACAGGTTTGCCAGCTCCTCCGAAGATGCCCGAATCCGAATCCAAGCACCGCCTCGTCGGCCGGGACCTGATGCAGGGAATTGTTTCTGGACGTTTTGCGGTGGGGTCACGGCTGCCCAGCGAGGCGCAATTGGTCCGCCAACATCGAGTGTCCCGTCCCACCGTGATGCGTGCGCTGAATGATCTGGAAGCGGAGGGGGTGATCCAGCGGCGCAAGGGATCCGGAAGTTTTGTGCTGGGACCGGCCTCGCCGCGGAGTCCGGTACGGCAGCTCGGACTGCTGATTCCGGGGCTGGGCCGGACGGAGATTTTTGAACTGATCTGCGGGGAGCTGGCGGGGTTGGCGAGGGCCCACGATTTCGGACTGCTCTGGGGGGGCTCAGAGCATCCGCGACAGGATGCTGACCTGAGCCTGGAGCAGGCCCGGCAGATCTGCGGTCAGTTCGTGGAGCGCGGGGTCAACGGAGTTTTCTTTGCTCCCTTTGAACTGATTCCCCGTCGGGAGGAGGCGAATCGGGAACTCGCGGAACGGCTCCGGCAGGCGGGAATTCCGGTGGTGCTGATCGACCGGGATCTCGGCCCGTTTCCCAAGCGCAGTGATTTCGACCTGGTTGGGTTGGACAACATGGCGGCGGGCTATCTGTTGGCGGAGCACTTCCTCAAGCTGGGCTGCGAGCGGATCGCCTTTGTGGCGCGCCCGAACTCGGCCTCCACAGTGGACGCCCGGATTGCCGGCGTCCGGGAAGCCTTTGCGCGTCACGGGGTGGACCTGTCGGTGGCCTGGATCCACTCGGGAGATCCGACCGACCGGGTTTTCGTCCGCCGACTGATGGCCGGTGGCCGCTGGGAGGCACTGTTGTGCGCCAACGACCACACGGCCGCAGAGTTACTGCGAACGCTGATGGAACAGGGATACCAGGTGCCCGGGGACGTGCGTCTCGCAGGATTTGACAACGTCCGCTACGCCACCCTGCTCGCCCGTCCCCTGACCACCATTCACCAGCCCTGCCGGGAGATCGCTGCGGCGGCATTGAGGGCCATGCTGGATCGGCTGACGGACCCGGCCCTGCCGTCCCGCAGCCAGTTGCTCGCTCCCACGCTGGTGGTCCGGGAGACCTGCGGAACCTATTCGGGACGGGGGCGAAACAACCGCCGGTGACCTGGAGGAATCCAAGGCGACACCGCAGGCTTAATCGACCTTCTTCTGGATATTCTCGCCGGCGTTTTCGACATCCTTGCCAAATCCGGAGGCGGTATTGCGGCATCCGATGGTGGCGCTGCCGACGAAGGCGAGGAGGACAGTGAGTAGCAGGAATTTAAGGTTCAGTTTCATAAAGAGAGTGGGGAAGGGAGGCAATGGGGAGATCGGGACGCGGTGTGAATCGGGAAGCCGCCGACCGTCGTGGTGCGGGTCCGTACCGCTGTGGTCTTTTGGCTAATCCACAACGAGGGTCACGGAGGTGTCGCCTCGCAGGGCCTTGGAATAGGGGCAGGTCCGATGGGCCTCAGTCATGATTCGCTGCGTCTGGGCGGGATCCACTCCCGGAAGCAGTGCATGAAGCTCCACGGTCAGCCGATACCCACCATCCTCCTCCTCGGTCAGGCTCACCTTGGCGCGGACGGTGGAGTCGGTGATCTTGGTATTCAGGGTGGCGGCGGCGTTGATCAGCGCCCCGTGAAAGCAGGCGGCGTAGGCGCCACCGAAGAGTTGTTCGGGATTGGGGCCCCGAGTCTCCAGGCCCTTCTCCAGAGGGTTCCCCAGCGTAACGTTCAGCAGCCCGTCCGGAGTCCGCAGGGTTCCAGAGCGGGCACCCTTCGAAACCGTTTCAGCGGTGAACAACAGTTTGAGCACGGACCGAAGTTGATTCGGAACGCGTGGGCTCGCCATGGGGTGTTGCCCTACCGTGCTGGCCTCAAAAGGATGAACAGTGACCCACAGCCCCGTGTGTTCCGAGAGACGGCAGATCCATCGGGGCTCGTTGAGTTCCCGCCCTAGCCAGCCGGTCCCTTGGGCGAAATAGGCGTGCAAGCAGCGCAAGTGAGTCAGACCATCGTTTGAAGCAACGACACCCCCATGAACTCCGTCGAACAGACCCGGCTGGAAGAGGCACGCGAGCAGAAGACCCCCTGGAAAAAGTGGGGGCCCTACCTGAGCGAACGTCAATGGGGGACCGTCCGAGAGGACTACAGCGAAAACGGGGACGCCTGGAACTACTTCAGCCATGATCAGGCCCGGTCGCGTGCGTACCGCTGGGGTGAAGATGGACTGGCGGGTATTTCCGACGACAACCAACGGCTCTGTTTCGCCCTGGCGCTCTGGAATGGGAAGGACCCGATACTCAAGGAACGCCTGTTCGGCTTGACCAACAGTGAGGGCAACCACGGTGAGGATGTGAAGGAGTACTACTTCTACCTCGACAGCACGCCGACCCACTCCTACTTGAAGTACCTCTACAAATATCCCCAAGCCGCCTACCCCTATGACCCGTTGGTTCAAACCAACCGCAGCCGCAGCCGTCAGGAATTCGAGTATGAACTGATCAACACCGGCGTCTTCAAAGACGACCGTTATTTCGACGTATTCGTGGAGTACGCCAAGGAGTCTCCAGAGGATCTTCTGGTGCAGATCAGCATCCACAATCGGGGTCCTGAAGCTGCAGAGATTCACGTTCTGCCGACGCTTTGGTTTCGGAACCGCTGGTCCTGGGGACGCGATCATCCGCGGCCCACGTTGGAGGCGGTGCCGGGGGAATTGGCCGTCGTCCGGGCAACGGAAGAGGACTTGGGTGAGCGTCACTTGTTCTGCGATGGAAAGGCATCCCTGCTGTTTACGGAGAACGAAACCAACGCGAAACGGCTCTTCGACAGTCAGAACCGAACCCCGTTCGTGAAGGATGGCATCCACAACGTCATCGTTCATGGGGACGCCGGAGCGGTGAATCCGGCCATGACCGGAACCAAGGTGGCCGCCCACT
>JBDKKE010000324.1:0-26511 GCA_039796255.1 Verrucomicrobiota bacterium
TCAATGGAACCGTACTTTCGGAGCAGCTCGGCGGCGGTCTTGGGGCCCACGCCGGAGACACCCGGGATGTTGTCCACGGCATCACCAATGAGCGAAAGCCAGTCGGCAACCTGGTCGGGTCGGACCCCAGTCTTGGCCTCCACGTCGGCAGCGGACCAGATCTTGTCCGACTTGTCGTTGGGATTCAGAATCCCGATGCGGTCATTGACCAATTGGAGAAAATCCTTGTCGGAACTGGCGATCACCACGCTCCAGCCGGCCACTTCGGCGCGGCGGGCATAGGTGCCAATCCAGTCGTCCGCCTCCGTGCCGTCCTCCTGGAACTGCGCGTACCCCACGGCATCCAGCCAGGTCTCAATTTGGGGAAACTGTTCCTCCAGCGGTTCGGGCGTCGGCGGACGGTTGGCCTTGTAGTCGGGAAGCGCCGTCCTGCGTTCAATCGCCAGTCCGGCATCCCAGAGCACCAGCACATGGGTGGGCTTCAGCGAACCCACCATCTTTTGCAGCATCTTGACGAATCCAAAGATGGCGTTGGTGGGCCGTCCCTCCGGGGAGTTCAGGGAACGGATCGCATGAAACGCCCGGTAGGCATAGGCGTGGCCATCCACCAACAGCAGTCGATTCGACATGCGTCCAAGGCTGGGGAACGCCGGCGCGTGGGCGAGAGAAAACGACGGATCGGATGGGGGCCCGCTCAATCGGCGGCGAGATTGAGGTAGCCGATGAGCATCTCGTCGCTGGTTTGCTCTCCGAAGAGAACGGTGGCGGCGGGATTGGGATTCCAGGGATTGAGCTCGGAGTTGTCGAAGCCACCGGTAACGAGCACCCGGGATCCGGCAGGAAGACGCTTGGGTTCCTGCAGGCGGAAAAGAGTCTGCCAGGCAAACTCGTATCCGGGCACGTTCAACAGAATTTCCCGGCGGCCGTCCGGATAGATCGCTTCAAAACGCATGCGGGAGCCCCGGAAATGCATGTGGGGGCTCATCTCATAGAGGATGGAGTCCTTCTCAATAACCGCCTCGGCAATGACCTCATGGTCCCGCGCCCCCGCCGGAATGCTGAACTCGGTGTCGAAGGCCGCCGTGGTCACCAACTCCCGCGCCGGCGGTTGGTCGGCGAAGTAGAATCCTATCTCAGTCCGATCCGTCGTCGCCCTGCCGTTCGGCGTGTAGTGCATCTGGAAAATCAGGTAGCTGCCGGCCTTGAGCAGTTTTCCAGTGCCGACAGGAAACTCGACCGGCTCGGATCCGGGAACATAGCCGGCAAAGAAGCCGCCCAGTCCTCCCTGTACCTGGAGAAAGTCCGCCGCGTTCTGCGCGGTAAAGACCAGGGCGTGATGGACCACCTCCCGGTTGCCCGGCCGCACCGTTGCCGCCCGCAACCACGCATTGGTGGGGATCGGGTTTTTCACCATGAGGTAGCGGTAGGGAATCTCGCCGTTGGCCGGCAGCGACTGACTGGGGATCTTCAGAATCAAGTCCGGGGTTCCCAAAGGCCAGGCCGGTGACGGTGCCGGGGGCTGGGTCACCAGAGGATCCGGCTCCTGACCGCGCGGGGCACCGGCGTCCAGCCAGGCAACCAGTCGGGAGGCTTCGGACGGAGTCAACGAGGCGTCGTTGGCAAAGCGGCCAAAGGCGGGGTCCGCATGCCACGGCGGCATGTGTCCGGCCAGCAGACTGCGGCGGATGGGTACCGCCTGGTCGGCCACGGCTGCATGCTGGGTCATGGCCCAGGACCCGATGTCACCCGGCCGGTGACAGGAGACGCACTTAGCCTGCAGCAGCGGAGCGATGTCCCGCGCATACTCCGGGACTTGGTTGATGGCGAGTGGCAGGAGGGCGCCGCGGTTGCGCACGGCCTGGACCACCACCGGATTCTGCGCGGTGACCTGTTTGAGGGCATCCGCCAGATAGGTTTGCTCCACCACACCGCCGGGTCCCTCGCTCCGATCGGCGATCGCGCCCCGATACAGGATGGTGAAGTCGGGGCGGTTGATGGCAATGGCTTCGAGGGTGCTGACCGGCCCGTAGGTCCGGGCGACCAATTGGGCGAGGTCATGCAACACCGGTGTGTCCACTCCGGCCGCAGCGCAGGCCGCCACCAGGTCCGCCCGGGTGTCCACCGGATTCACCAGCCAGAACTTCACCCCCTTGGAGGCATAGGCTGCCCGCAGCGGCTTGACCGCGCTCCACGCGTCCGCCAGGTGCGCATTGTCGGTGAACAGCAGGACCACGAACGTGGCATCCCCCTCGCGGAACAGTTCATGTCGGACCCCGTTCTGGTCGACGAGGGCAAAATTCTCGATCAACAACTCCGGTCCATTGGTGACCGTTTCAAACCGGTAGAAGCGGTGTCCGCGGCCCGGAGCCTCCGGATCAAACCAGGTGTGTGGCGTTGTCCCTGGGGCAACGCGCATCAGCGCCTCCCAGACCCCCGGCGCCCCGAGATCATCAGAGCCACGAACCTCATAAACCGCATCGGCATTGACTCCCGAAAGCGTGAGGCGGGGAAGTCCGCACACCGGATCCACGGACGGAAACAGGGACTGGGCCGCAAGGGAGGCGCAGGCGGGCAGGGGGGCAAGCCAGCGAAGGAAAGATCTCATGGAAAAGGCGCGGACCACACGTTTTCCGCGGGCCCGTCTTGGGACACTAGCCCGCACCTTCGGAAATCGCCATCGCCAATCCGGTAACGATGAACTTCGGTTCAGCGTGAGGAGACCCCGCCCAGTGGTCACGGGGACTTGGCGGACAGCGCTTTCAGCGCCGCAGCATCGGGATGCTGCCGGTAGAAGTCGTCCAAGGGGAAGCATCCGCTCACCAGACCATTCCGCGGTCCGGTGGTACACTCGCTGAACGTGCGGCAGATCTTTCTCCTCTGCAGCGGCCGACCGGCAATGGCATCCAGGGGCAGCTCCGGATAGCTAAGCACCGTGCGTCCCAGCCCCACGAGGTCCACCCGCCCCGCCGCCACTTGCGCCTCGGCCACCGGCGCGAGCCATTCCTGAAGATAGCTGTAGGCAGAACCCACCAGCACCAGGTCGGGAAACTCCCGCTTCACCCGCGCCACGGCGTTGATCTGGCGCACGACGCCCACCAGGGGGTCTTCCGGGGGCAGATATCCGTCACTCGGAGGAACCGAGGCCGGACGCTGCAGATGCGGATTGTAATAGGGGCTGGCCGCAGTCAGGCACACCAGCCGGATTCCGAGGTCATGGAGAATTCGCAGAAAGGCCAGCGGCTCTTCCCAGGCGATGCGGGTCGGATCGGTGGGATCCCCTCCAAATGCGTACGGATAGGGTCCGTTCCACGGCGAGGGAATCCCCACACCGCCGGGTCCCTTCTGAAAGGGCAGTTGGTCAAAGAGACTCAAGCGCACTCCAATTTCCAGGCCCGGCGCCTCCTGGCGGATCCCGTCCACAATCTCCCGCAGGAAGCGGGTCCGATTCTCCAGCGAGCCCCCGTACCGTCCGGGACGATCCACGGCACTGAGGAACTCGTGTCCCAGGTAGCCATGGCAATGCTTCACATCCACGAAGTCAAAGCCCGCCGCCTGAGCCCGCCGTCCGGCGGATACAAAGTCGGCAACGAGGTCCGAAACCTCGGTGTCGGTAAGCAGCGCCCGGTCATCGGCGACCCGCGACCGGACGTCCAGCAGCGGGTGCCGGTAGGCGATGCGTGGCTCAAAGGTGTTGAAGTCATTCGGACGCGCCCAACGTCCGCTGTGGGTCAACTGAAGCCCCACCATCAGATCGTCCGTCGAGGAGTGCCGCGCATGCGTGGTCACCAACAGTTCGCGCAGGTCACCGATGGACGCGGCATTGGCCTCGTTGAGCACCAGTTGCCGCGGATTGGCCCTTCCATCAGGCCGAACCGCCACCGCTTCCCCGCCCCAGATCATCTTGGCGCCGCTCTCGCCGAAGCGCTGCCAGCGTCGCCGAACCAGGTCCGAGGGCCGACCATCGGAAGCTGCGTCCCAACCCTCCATGGGAAGAATGGCGAATCGGTTGCCCAACTGGCGCGGATGCCCAGGCCCCGGCAACAGGGGTCGCCCAAGGGCAGTGCCGCACCCGGAATCCGCCACCGGAAGGTCCAGATTCAACTCGGCGAGCCGTCGCCGAAAATCGTCGACCGTCTTCAGAGAGGCCAGCTTGGGAAACGTCATGGAAAAACTTGAGGAAGGCAGAAGGCAGAAGGCAGAAGGCAGAAGGCAGAAGGCAGAAGGCAGAAGGCAGAAGGGAGAATGTAGAATGCGGAATGCGGAATGACCACTGACCACTGACCACTGACCACTATCGAACGTCCCCTGCCTTTACCCGTTCCTCGGCCACCAACGCATCGAGCTTTCGCGCAATGAGGGCCAGCAGCTCAATATCCGAATCCGGACGGCGCGCATTTTTCGGATGCGGCTCCGGGGACGCAATGCGTCCGCGGAGGTGCAAAAACTGGACGCAGCTATGTTTATAGGCCGGTACCGGATCCCGGAAGGCGAGCATGCCCAGGTACTGGAGCCAGTCGTTCAGCTCATGGAACCGCGCATCCCCTTCCGCCCAAAACCGGTCGCGCAGGGCAAACGCCTCGACATGGAAGGCGGAGAGTCCGAGCAGATAGTCACTGCCCCACATGACCATATCGATCGCCAGATCGTTGCCGGTGTATACCCGGAAGTCCGGTCGGCGCGCGTCGCGCACGGCCAGGCGCTGCCACTCCAGTTCCCGGGACAGGGAACTATGCTTGGCCCCCTTGAGCTGCGGGATCTCCAACAAACCCTCAAAGGTGGGGAGATCCCAGATGCGTCCGAACGGCACGAACATCTCCCCCAATTCGAATCCGAGGAACTCCTCACATTCCGCGCCCACCGCACGAAAGACTCCGATCAACTCCGGACCGGAGAGTTCCTTCACTGCGGAACAGGGGAACAGAATGGGCAGTCCACCGGCACAGGCGATGGCATTGCTGGCCGCGCGGTAGTTGCGGACAGGATCGCCCTCCAACCCCTGGATGAACGCGCCGGCGACGAAGCGGCGTCCCCTCGCCAGACTCCCGGTGAGACCCAGAATCTCCGAGCGTTGATCCGGCGAAAGAAGGTTGGTGTAGCCGGTATCCATGTTGACTGCGGGCGTCAGGCCGGCGGACCAGGTCTGCTCCACAAGACGGGAGAAGGCCTCCAAATCGATGGCCCCATCCCTGCGGAACGGCAGCAGGATCGCAGAGATGCCCTCAATGGGGCGCCGCGGACGCAGTGGAGGCGAAGAAACGGGCATGGGAGCAACGTTCAAATGCGGGATCTCGGGAGTTTTGATGGAAGTGTTGCCCCGTAGGGACCGGGGGGAATCCACCTGAACTCAGATCCGTAGAGTCTCGAACAATCCGAGTTGGATCAGTCCGGGGATACGGTCCAGCCCTCACCCGGGTCGTACTCCTTGATCTTCGCGGCGATCTTTCCCGTCTTCGGTCCAAGATTCTTTTGATAGACGCGACCCTGATGGTTGACCAGGAAGGTCATCACTCCCGTTTCCCCGAACTCGGCCGGCCAAGCCACCGCAGCAAACCCACCGATCATGTGTCCGTTGATGAGGTAGTTGTAGGCACCCGCAGGCGTGTGTTTTCCCTGCCGGGTGAGCACCTTGAAATAGTAGCCGTGGAACGGTTGCGGTCCGGTTTCGGCATTTCCCAGCTTCGAATACCCCTGCTCCTGCGCAGCGGCCACCAAGGGTCCAATGGGACTTTCAGTTCCATCCAGATCCAGCGGCCAGTATAGACCGTCTTTTTTGCCAGGCGAACTGATGAACTTGCGGGCGAACTCCAGCACGTCGTCACCATCCTGGTCGGCTCCGGAGTACTCACGCTGGGCGGCAACAAAGGCACGCAGGGTCTCCAGCACCTTCAATTCGTTGCCACCAATCCGGCGGTCGAGAATCTCCTCCCGACCCGCCAGGGCATCAAAACTCCACCGGTCATTGGTCTGGACGATCGGGACGGGAAAGGGCCAGGAATTCGTGCCGACATCGAGAATCCGGCGATCCGCAGCCACGGTGACCAACTGGTGTCCCTCGATCAGCCCCTGGGAAAAACGGGCCAACTCTGCCGCAGCCATCACCGGATCGGCGTTGATGAGATAGCTGCCTTCCGGACCAAAGATCTCAAGAATCGCGCCGGGACTGGGAGAGAGGACGGCGTCCCGCAATGCGGCAACCGCATCCTCGGGGCTGGTGAATGTGCGAGGCTGGTCCGCCCCGGAAACGGAGGCGGCTCCCATCAGGATCGCGGCGGCCAGTCCGACGAGTTGAAGACGGAATGAGTTCAGGTTCATGGTCAAAAATCGTGAAAGGTTCAACGACGCCGTCCGCCGCCACCACCGCCTCGGGCTCCACCGCCACCGCCACCGCCACCACCGCCCCGGCTGACCGCACCGCGATTGCCCTGGGTATGGGCGGCAGAACCGCTGTTCATTCCGCTGAAGGCGCTGGGGGAGGAACGATTGTAGGAGGATGCAGGAGCGGCTGCTGGCCTCGCTGCAGCGGGAGCTTGAGCCGGGCGGGTCGCGGCGGAGTTGGCCATGTTCGGACGGGTGGCCGGCGCCATTGAATTCGCGGGCCTCGAGGCGGACCCGGGAACATTCGATGTTGCCGGACGGTTTGCCGCACCCACCCCGGAGGCACCGGTGGCACCCCCACCCCATCCGCGTGCTTCACGCGACTGGTAGGCGCTGGCCGCTCCGGGAGCACCCGCCGTCCGAAGCTTGGCGGAATCTGGCTTCCACTGGGTTCCGCCGTTCCCCGGCCGGTTGTTGTTCCCAATGTTGTTGTTGTTCCCGATATTGTTGATCGTGTTGTTGTTATTGACGTTGATGTTAACGTTGTTGTTCCCGCCGTGGTAGCCGCCGCCCCAGCCGTATCCACCGCCCACATAAATGCCGCCATAGTGCCAGTCGCAGTTGTTGGCAATGATGGCCCCGACGGCGATGCCCACGCCAAAGGTGATCAGCGGGGTCAGCGGATTGTAGGTCGGGGGCGGATAGTAAACGACCGAAGGCACGTATTGCGGCACGTACACGATCTGGGGATTGGCCGGTTCGATTTGGACAATGGTATTGGTCACCACCACCACCCGCGTCTCCACCGTCTTCTCGGTGATCATGTTGGTCACAATCACAATCTGCTGCTCCGAAGTCTTGAGCGTCCCGGCGGACTGCGCCTTGTTGCGCAGCAGCTGGATGGTGTCCATGACGTCCTTCTGCTGATCCAGAAATGCCTGGCCAAGGTTCGAGGTCCAGGTCAGGTCGTCGTTCATCTTCTTCAACGCGGCGGGAATCTTGGCGACTCCCTTGACGTTGGGATCCCAGGTCTGGTCATCGATCTTGGGGATGTTGTTGGTGTTGGCCACGAATCGGGCGGCCTCGACGATTTCGAGGGGATAGCAGGCCGCCGGCAGCATGATGGAAAGCAGCGGGTCCGGATACAGAGCGATCGGGCCCAGCAGTTTCTCAAGGTCCGCCTGGCTCAGCCCGGGGGGCGCGGACGGGGCTTGAGCGTGGGAGGGAAGCAGCAGCGCGGCCGCTGCCACCAGGCACCCGATCCAACGGGCGAGCAATAGCGTAGAGTTCATGCGATTGATTCCCCGCATCGGAAGCAGCGGAAGAACGGAACAAAGAACTACCAACCTGAACGGAGAATGCCCAGCGGCGAATCCACTTGGGCATTGACACGATCACTTTGCATTTCAAAGTTGATTCATGGACCAGCGCGAGGCGGCGGAGCAACTGCAGACCATCCGCACCCTGATGGAGCGGGCGGCCCTGTACCGGAGGGCGCTGGGCCCCACGCTGGTCGGCATCGGGCTGCTGGGTCTGGTGGCGGGAGCCGTAGGATACCTCTGGGTGAGAACAACCACGGGACCCGAGCCGTTTGTACTTTTCTGGTGTGCCGTGGCGGGGCTTGCCGTGGGGTGGACGGCGATTCAGGTGCGGGGACAGGCCCTGCGGGCCGGTGAGCCGTTCTGGACGCCCCCGACCCGGCGGGTGTTGGCGGCGATGACCCCACCCCATGCAGTGGCACTGCTGTTGACGCTCATTTTCTGCGTAGAGAGTCTTCCGATCCTTCCCGTGGTTTTTGCCGTACTCTGGATGCTGCTTTACGGGCTCGGCCTTCACGCCGCCGGCCACTTTACGCTGAGAGGGTTCCGCATACTGGGCTGGGGCTTTATCGTGTTCGGCCTGGCCTTAACCGCTCTTATCTCCCCGCTCGGCCTGCAGGACACGGCCCGCGTTCACCTGGCCATGGGCATCACCTTCGGTCTCGGACATCTCGCAGCCGGCGGCTGGGTGTTGGCGGCGGAGAGGAAGAAGGTCGAGTGAATCCGGAGCCTTTTCTCCAACTGGACCGGGTGATCCATGAAAAGGGGCGCCTGGGCCTCATGGCAGCCCTTGCCGCCACCCCGGAACTCTCCTTCACGGAGTTGCGGGAGCTTCTTCAAATGACCGACGGAAACCTCACCACGCACATCCGCACCCTTCAGGAGGCCGGCTATGTGGCCGTCACCAAGGCCTACCGCGACAACCGGCCCCTCACCACCTGCTCGCTGACCGCCGCCGGACAGGCCGCCTTCCACAGCCACATCGAGCGCCTCGCCCAGATCGTCGCACAATCGCGACCTTCCTGATCCAATCTTGAACAAGACTCCCCTTTGCGGTTCATAACTTTGCATTACAAAGGCTATTCACCATGAAGATCCTACGCGCAGAACATCTTGGAATGTGTTTCGGGGTTCGGGATGCCCTCGCCCTGGCGGCGGACGAAGCCTCCCGGGGGCCGGCGACCGTGCTCGGCCAATTGGTTCACAACGAACAGGTGCTGTCCCGGCTCAGGGCGCAGGGTCTCAAGCTGGAAACCGACTTGTCGGCAGTCACCACCCACACGGTGGTGATCACCGCCCACGGAACCAGCGAACGACGTCTGGAGGAGGTCCGCTCCACCGGGCGACGGGTTCTCGACGCCACCTGCCCGCTCGTCCAGGTGGCACACCGGGCGCTCGCGGGCCTCGTGCAGCGAGGATACCATCCGGTGGTGATTGGACAGCGGGATCACGTGGAGGTCCGGGGGCTGACCGGGGATCATCCCCAATGCGATGTGATCCTGAGTGAGTCGGATCTCGCGAACCTCGCACCCCGGGAAAAATTCGGAGTCATCTCCCAGACCACGCAGCCGGTGGATCGGGTGCGCCGTCTGGTCGCCGCCCTTCGGGAAAGGTTCCCTGGTATCGAGGTGGCATTCCGGGACACGGTCTGTCAGCCCACCAAGCAGAGGCAGTCCGCTGCCGAGGCTCTTGCCCAGAGGTGTGACGTCGTCCTGGTTCTCGGGGGCGCCCATAGCAACAATACCCGTGAACTGGTGTCCACCTGCAGCCGGTACTGCGACCGGGTATTCCACATCCAAACCGTATCCGACCTCAATGAGGACTGGCTGGGAGACGGGGATACCGTGGGACTGACGGCCGGTACCAGCACGCCCGATGACCTGATCCACGCCGTGGAAACGCGGCTTCAGCAGCTCGCCGCGCGCGCCACCGAGCCGATGGAATTCACCACCTTTGCGGGGAGTGTCCCGCAACCGATGGCACATTCCGCAACCGCCGTTTAATTGATTAGCATTCCAGCGGCCTACCCCCTGGACGCGGACGACACCGCGGCAGACTGCCGACTGAACCGCAAGACGAGCCAGGTCACGGCGCCCGCCACGACAATCAGAATCAGGGCGAGACGGAACGCATGGGTGACCACGGCCTTGGCATCCGCCGTCGCCTGATCCCCAAGACGCGCAAGGCCGGGAACCGTCCGGTCCAGCGATTGGAGAGCCTCATTCAACTCCCGCGCTGCGGCGCCGATCTGCTCGGCGGCCGCACCATAGTCGCGCACGTCAAAGGGGCGCCCAGGAGATGACGACGGGGAATTGGTATCGGGTGAGGTCACCGCGCGTACGAAACTGTCGAGTGAGCCAATGGCCGTGTTGACGGACGCAGCCATGGTGCCTCCGGATTCCAGAGTCTGCCGCACCTCCGGCAGCAGACCCCGCACCATCGATTCCCGCGCGATCAGTTCCGCCACAAGATTCGTCCGCTCGCGGGAAACACCGTCGAAAAACTGGCTGAGCGCGGCCTCGCGTTCGGTATGGATCAGGCCCGGAAGCAGCTCGGCAGAGCGGGCGAACGACTGGACCGCGGCGGAGGCCCCGTCCAGATCCCCCAGCACCTGCCTTGATTCCGGCTGTGCCGCCAGTTGGTAGGTGGTGAGTTCCACCTGCCAGCCCAACAGCATCGGCGCCCGCTGCGCATAGTAGATCGTCCGCAGCGCGAGTTGGCGGGTCTGCTCCACCGCCTGAGTGGCCGGATCGAGACCGGCCAGTGGATCCAAATAGAGCAGGTTGAAAATGCTGGTGGTCCGCCGGGCGGATTCCAGCGACGGCTGCCGTCCGAGAGCGGTTGCCAGCTCGGGCAGCCGAATCGCGCCAGTGAAGCGGGCGTTCGGATTCTTGAGCCGATACTCATCGAGAATGGCTTCGAGATCCTGGGATTGTTCCGGACTGAGATACGGTCCAAGGACCTTCCATGCTTCCTGTTCCAGCCTCTGGTGGGTTTCCAGCAACGGGCGGGCGGACTCCCCGAACTCTCCTTTGACCCAGAGGTCTTCCACCACAAAGCGGGACAGGGTGGCCAGTACCGCCATGTCCACGGCATCCAGCACCGGATTCTCCCCAGTGGCATTGACGTAGGCGGCGGTTGCCTGAATCAGCTTCCACTGCTGGGCGGCCAGCCGGGCGGAGGGGGTCGGCACTTGGACGCGAAACTCGTCGGTCGCCTGCGCCACGGCGCCAACGTACAGATCCGCCGTCCGCATGACCTCCGACTGGAGAATCTCCAAGGCATTGGTGCCGGCCGCCATGTTCGAGGATCTGACCAGCGACTGAAGCATGGACTTGGTCTGCACGGTTTCCTGGCGCAGGAGGCCGCAGCCGGCAACCACCACCCCGACGGCCAACACCCCGGCAAGAACCCCAGCGGAACGCCAACGACGACACACACCCGCACCCGTCCCTCGCGCATCGGCGTCCAGATTCATGAGCGGATGCTAGCGGGAACCGGACCCTCAATGAACCTGGAAAGAGCCGTGGGAGGAAACCGCAGAGAACGCAAAGAGCCCAGAGAAGGTCGCTTGGAGACGCTGCCAAATTCGCAGGGAACTCCTCCGTGAGATGAGGCGTCCCCTGGCCTGCCATCGATCATAAGTCACCGTCTTTGTGTTCTGTGCGTTCGTTGCGGTGGTTTGAATTGCCGGTTTCAGGATGAACAGAAGGAAACGTCGCATCCCCGGCGATGGGCTCTGGCAATCCTCCCAGGATCCCCAATCCGCGGTGGAAGCCAGTGACCCTTGGCCGCGGAGCAGATTTGCATTTCGACGGCCACCGTGGCGTGATCGGTCACGACCGGATTGCCATGATCAACGTCATTGCCCTTACCCAATTCGCCTTCCTGACCCTGGGGGTGGTGCTGTCACGAATCCTGTATCGGGCCACCGGGAACACCACCGTCACGACTTACTCACGCATCGTGATCGAGCAGTGGTACCTGCTCTTTGCCATTCCGGTGATCTGGATTGGCTTCGCCCTGCTGGCGACTCGGATCAACCGGGCACCGCTCACCCCCGGCACCGCCCAGGCGATTGGAGTGGCGCTGGCGATGGCCTGTTTCGTCTTCTTCGTGACCTCGACGTTTGTCTCCTACCGCTGACGCGCCCAGAGCAGGAAGCCGCAGCCTCCGATCAAATCTTGGCATCCACCGGGGCCCCGGGCACCTCGGCCTGCAGTCGCTGGCGCTCGGCCGCGCGGGCAAACGGATAGTACACACCCATGGCAATCAGGATCGACGCCACGCCCCAGACCGCCGCCTTCCAGTCTCCGCCTGTGACCAGGTAATGGCCGATGATCGGGGGCGTCGTCCAAGGCACGCTGACAAACGGACGCTGGATCACGTGCCATTCCATCAGCAGGTAACTGCCCGTGGTGAGAATCAGCGCATTCAGGATATAGGGCGCCATGAAGATTGGATTCAACACGATGGGAAATCCGAAGAAGATCGGCTCGTTGATGCCGAAGATCTGGGTGGGAAGCGACAGCCGACTCACTTTTCGAAATCCGGGCTCGCGCGAATTCAGCATGACCAGGGCCAGGGCAATGGTCGCCCCGGTCCCCCCCACGTTGACGAAACTGGTGAAGAAACCGAGAGCCGTGATGTAGGGCAGCGGCTGTCCCTGGGTGGCCGCCAGCGTGTTCTCCGTCAGGTACTGCAGAAAAATGGGGGCAACGATCGCGTCGAGCGTGTTGTCCCCGTTGATGCCGACCGACCAGAGCAGGGTGACGAGGAAGGCGAAAACCAGGATTCCCGGCAGCGTGTTCAAGGCAAAAACAAGCGGCGAGAAGACCTTTTGAATGCCGGCATTGATGTCCACGCCGAACACGAACCGGATCAACCAGAACGTCACGACCAGAAAGACCAGCGGGGTGAGGGAAAGAAAGGACTCGTACACCACCTCCGGCACATTCCGCGGAAGGCGGATGACGAGATTTTGTTCGGTGAAGAACCGCTGGACGCGAACGGTGATCAGGGCGACGAGAATGGCGGTGAACAACCCTTGGGAACCCAGGCCCGGCATCTGGAGCGTGAGCTCCTTGAGGTCGAGCTGGATCATCAGGAACACCAGGGTCGCCATGGAGGCACTCACCACCGCCTCCTGTTTGAACTGCCTTCCGAGATCGTAGGCGACTGCGAAACAGGCGAAAACCGCGATGAGCCCAAAGGTGGCGGTCACGGGCACTTGCAGGAGCTGGAGCCACGGTTTAACCCGTTCTTCCCATCCCGAAATCGGAAGGAAGGCGATGACCATGAACAGCCCGCCGATGATGGTCAGCGGAACCACCGAGACCATGCCGGCCCGGATGGCGGCCATGTAGGGATTGTCCCCAAAGGCGTTCAGTGCCGGGACCACGCGGCGGTTCAGGAATCCAAGGTGACCGGTCTTCATGGGTCAAAGCTCCGACCGAAGTAGACACAGCCGTCCGGACCCGACCCCACCCGCACCAACTCCCGAAAACCCAGCGCCTGATAGAAGCCCATGGCCCGGGTGTTGGCCTGAAAGACACCCAGGTGGCCCCCTGGGGATCTGCGTTCCCTCAGCCGCGCCATCACGTCCTCCATCATGCGGCGACCGAATCCCCGGCCCTGGGCGCGGTCGAGCAGGTCAATGTGGAGGTGGGAGGGATACTGATCGTAGGGTTCCGGACAGAAATAATCGGGCTGATGATACCAGGCGTAGACCTGCTGAACGCGGGTCCACCCTACCGGATCCCCGGTTGGCTGGGGATACCGGGCGCACAGGCCCGGACGCCATTCCCGTTCGTATCGATCAAAGAACCGACGCGAATCCAGAGCGGCCAGTGCATAGCCGCAGATGCCCTGGTCATCCTCCAGAATGAGACTGAAGTCCGGTTCGTAGGCGAGATAGGGTCCCACAAAAACCCGTCCAAGCGCCTCCGGATCCTCGCGATAGAAGGGCTCTCCATCCCCCCCGAAATTGCCCGTCTTCAGACAGACGTGGTAGGCGCCCGATTCATCACCGGCACGCGCGGGGCGGATGTGGAGTTCACTCATGAACCTCAGGGTGGAGAGACACCGGGAAGGGCCCCGGCGTCCGGAACGGCAGGGGCGAAGGTGCCGTCCGGATGGGCCGTCAGCAGACGCTGCAGGCGCGCCACCAATCCACCGCGATAGGTGAGGGGCAGATGGAAGTCCGAACCAAACGGCACCGCATCGCGGGTGCGGTCCGCATGATGACGGACGTAGCGTCCCAGCAGATCCAGTTCCTCACGCAATTCCCAGATCCGGCGGCTCAGCGCCTGGAACAGCGACCGGTTCCGCAATTCCGTCATGCGGACGCAGCACTCCCGCAACTGTCCGGCGCGCCGGTCAAATAAAGCGGCCTCCGCACCCCATTGGTCCGGCGGTGTGGACAGTAGTCGCCGGGCAAGTCCCCAAAGCGCCTCCGCCTCCGGCCCCTCCTCATAGGGTAGGTAGTAGCTGTCGGCCAGAAGCGTGAGGTCATCGAGTGTGACCGGACGCCCCACCGTGGCGAACTGCGGCAGCCATTCCCGGAGTGCGGTGAGATACGCCGCGCGGGGATCCCAGCCATCCACGGACCGCAGGTACGCCGCCAGGGTTTGGATGGGGATGAAATTGAGCGGAAACTCGGTGTTTGGATTCAGCAGGATCCCGCGCACCGCCGAGCGCAGCTCCGGGGGACGCCCGGAAAACGGTCCGCAGAAGAAGCGGTGACCGTCGTAGTCATTGGCCTGAAGATTGTCCCAGATCACCGGAGGACGGCGCAGCAGGGCCTCCAGTTCCCGCACATGCGCCAGGGAGATCTCCCGCGAAATGATCTCCGGTCCGGTCCAGAAAACCCCGATTTCAGGATTCAGCTCGCGTCCCACCACGGCCAGATAGTCCGCTCCACCCAACTCCCGCCGGGCCATCCGACCGCAATACGGAGTTGGACAGAAAAGGAATCCGGCGTCGGGAACCTGACTGCGAGTCCAGTGAAACAGCCCGTTCACGACATCGCACTGCGCCGCGGCAAAGGAATCCCAACGGGCGCGGTCGACCGGATCCATCTGGTCGGGAATATCGTCGAACAGCAGGCAAAAATCCCGGCATCCGAGCGACACCATCTGGGCGATTCGCTGACGGAGCGCCTCCCGGTCGTCCTCACTGGAAAAGCGGATGTCCAGCCCGGGCCCCATCGCGTACCAGAACCGCACCCCGTGGTCGCGGCAGGATTGGATGAGCGCCTGGAGTTCGGCGGCGGCACCCGGAGAATAGGGCGTCCGCCAGAGGGCGCGGTGATGCAGGTCGTCCTTGGGGCCGTAGACGTAGGAATTCAGACCCCCGGCCTTCATCCATCCGAGCAACTCCAGCCGCTCGGCGCGGGTCCACGGAGGGCCGTAAAAACCCTCGATGACCCCGGAAAGAAATCCCTGAGTGGACTGCGCGGACTGCGCGGGTGACTCCATGAAAACGAGGACTGCGTCCGCCTACTCGAAGATGGTTTCGCCGTCCACCTTGGTTCGCTCCCGGAAGGCGGCCAGCAGGCGGGCGGTGACCGGGCCGGGCTGGCCGTCGCCAATCACCCGTCCATCCACCTTCACCACCGGCACGATTTCGGCGGCGGTTCCGGTGAGGAACATCTCGGTGGCGTTGTAGACGTCGTAACGGGTCAGATTGGGCTCCCCGGTGGTCAGGCCCAATTCGCGGGCGCATTCCAGCACGGTATTGCGGGTGATTCCGTAGAGCGCCCCGGCGCTCAGGGGCGGGGTGTAAAGACGGCCCTTTTGCACAATGAACACATTGTCTCCCGTGCATTCCGCCACGAAGCCCTCGGAGTTGAGCATGATGGCCTCCTCGACGCCCGCATTGTTGGCCTCGATGCGGGCCAGAATGTTGTTCAGATAGTTGAGGGACTTGATCGCCGGGTTCACCGAGTTCACCAGGTTCCGGGTGGTTGGCACCGTCACGATGGTCAGCCCTTCCTGGTAGTACTTCTCGGGATACAGCTGAATGGTGCTGGCGATGATGATCACCGACGGCTTGGGACAGCGGCGCGGGTCGAGTCCGAGAGTGCCCTTGCCGCGGGTGACGATGAGCCGGATGTACCCCTCGCGAAGCTGGTTTGCGCGGCAGGTTTCGACACAGGCGCGAGTCAGTTCCTCGGGAGACATGGGAATCTCCAGCAGGATGGCCTTGGCCGACCAGTACAGGCGCTCGACGTGTTCGCGCAGTTTGAAGATCCGGTTGTGGTACATCCGGATGCCCTCAAAAACGCCGTCTCCGTAAAGCAGGCCGTGATCGAACACGCTCACCTTGGCGTTCGCCTCGTCGAAAAACTCACCGTCAATATACACCTTCATGGTCGAAGTCCGGCGAGCGTAGGCGAGCGAATGGAACCGGCGCAAGCCGCGCGAGACGCAACGAGCGGCCAGCAAGCCATCCCTGACCGGAGAACTGCGTTCCCAAGCGAAGAAACCGATGACCGGCAGGATTTCGTTCGACCCGAATTCAACGAACGCTCACCGCGCGATAGGATCGGCTGGGCCGGGAACCGGCGGAGGGATCCTGGAGGTCCACAAACCCGCCCGGACTTTGCGCGACGCCACTGGCAACCGGCTCCCAAACAGGCGGGCCCGCAGGCGTGAGAGCAGCCGCCTCCAGGGAGTAGGTGACTCCGGGTTCACCGAGGACCCTCACCACAAAGGCCCCGGTGTTGAGCATGCCCACGGGTTCCAGCGTGGGAGGAATCCCATCCAGGGGCAGGACGGAAATTCGGTAGTCGTCGAAGATCATGAAGTTATCCCCGGGCTTTCCCGGAGTACGGATGACCCACACGGCATCCACATCCCCGAGGGTCATGGCTGCCGCCACCGCGGTGATCGGCTGGGCATTCACGATCACCAGGTCGTTGATCCGTGCCGTCCAGAGATTGCGCTGAAAGTTGAGATCAATCGTCAGATCATACGGCAGGCCGTGGTCGAAGATGAATCCGGTGGGTACGATAGGGGGCGGTTGATTACCGCGCTGGTCGTCCAGGATGAAATTCACCCCCTGAGTCTCGTTGTCGAAATCAAGACTGAGCAGGCGGTGTTCGGACGCATTGTAGACGCTCCAGCGGAAGTCGTCGAAGAAGGGCGCCGTGACGGTGGAATCATTGATCTGGAAGGAGACCTGAAACCGGATCAGCGGCAGCGGCTGTCCCGCCGGCTTGAGATTTACCGGGCGCCAAATATTGAAGTCCGCGGTCTTCGCCGGGGCATCGAATCCGATATAGGCATACTGGCCGGAGAACCCGGCCACGGGCTCCGCGAGAACCCCATTCCCGCCATTCAGCGCCGGCTTTCCCTCCAGATCCGTCGCGAAGCTAATCCAGTTGCCCTGACCCGACAGATCCTCGTCCGGTGAGAATCCCTCAAAGGGCTCGAACCCGGTTTCATAGAGCACCACCGGATCGGCGTGGATTCCCAGATCCGGCGACGACATCCCGGCGAGGACGCAGCCAACCAGCGGAACCCACCGCCAGGAGCGACAGGACAGAATCTCTTTCATTGAAAGGCAGCAGCAAGGCTGGGAAATCCAAACCCAATCACAAAACAGGAGCCGGAAACTCAGCGCCCTCCCGGCCGTTGAAGACCCGCACCCCCACCCCCAGCAGGAGCCCCACCCCGGGCCGGCATCGAATTAAAGGACGGCATGGGCCGCGACATATTCACAGGCGCCGGAGACTGCATCCGCTGCATCTGTGGGCCCTGGGGAAGTCGAACACTGGACGCAGGGGGCGGCGCGGACATCGACGGACGGGGATTGCTCCGGGGGGCCGGCGCCGAGAAGGACCCCGGGGCGGGACGCCCGGCCCCGACCTGTGTGCGGACGCCACTCCCTGGGGCCGTCAGATTTCCCTGCGGAACGCCGACTCCGCGCGTGATCGTTCCAGGGGCACCGGGAGCGCTCTCCGCGATTGAGGGAGCCTTGCGGGGCTCAAGCCGTCCGGAGGGAATGCTGGTCGTGCTGGTCGAATAGGCCGCTCCACTGCGGGACGCCAAATTCGGTCCGCCGGGAACCCCCGGGTTCCGGACGCCGCCCGGACGGGAGATCGCCCCGAGGGAAGATCCAGACCCAGTCACCGGCCGCACCTCGCCACTCCTGCCCGACAACGAAGTCGATCCACCCGAAACTCCGGCTCCGGAATGCAGTCCGATGGCCGGCGTGCGGGGATTGGGCGCGGGCAAACGGTCCGGCTGAGTCACGGTCGAGGGACGTCCGGGAAGGCGGGAGCTGATTGACTGGCCGCCACTGCTTCTGCTGGCAACCTGGGTTGGCCGAACCTCGCTGCGGCCATTGGGTACCCCTGCCGTAGTCGAACCTCCGCTGACGGTGGGTCGATACACCGCCAGTTGGGCCGGGTTCCCCGGTCGGCCGCGCAGCCCGGCCGCAGAACCCGCGGCCGACGGTGAATTCACATCCGCCAACTGAACCTTGCGAATCTCATTCCGCGCGTTGGGAGAGATGTGGGCGGGATCAATGCCATTATTGATGATGGTGTTGTTGTTTCCCACCACGTAATTGTTAATCACCGTGCTGCCGTTGTAGCATTGATTCACCCTTCCCCCATACACGCCATAGGCAAAGCAGTTGGGAGCGGTGAAGTAACTGGTGGGCGTCCAGCAGTAATCACTCGCGGAGTATCCAAATCCAAATCCAATACTCACACCCGAGCCGGCCCAGGTCAGCCCAACGCCACCGGACCATCCGCAGCCGGGAGGCAGCGGAGCCCATCCGCAATAGCCCCCGCCGGACCGGAAGGTAACCCAGGAGGGAGCCCAAGTCCGGCCCGGGACCCAGCACCAACCATTCCCCGGGGCGTTCACCCAATTGCCATAGTGGAAGGGAGCCCAACCCCAGGAATAGGACGAATTCCAATACCACCCGGAATCGCACCAGTTCCAGCATCCATCGTTCCAATAGGGACGCCATCCGGGATTCACCACGGCGCAACTCGGTTGCCACACATAGCCATAGGAAGGAACGGTGAGCCAATTGCCATAGGGGGCTAGGGAGTTGTAAAAGAAGTTATAGTTGACCTGTTCCGGTTGATCCGGCGGTGGGTCCGACGGAGCCGACGCCACTGCGGGACCCACCTGGGGCTGGGTGTATTCCACCGGCCCACCCGGGTAGGCGGTCGGCGCCGGAGTCACGTTGGTCGTATTGATGGTTGCCAGCACCACCGTCGGCGCCGGGGCCGCCGGAGTGGGCGTCGGGGGAGCCAACCGCGCCAGATCCTGCTCGCGGGACAGCAGCGATTCCAAAATGGCCGGGGAGAGGCCAAGATCCCGGAGATAGACGATCTGACCGGCATCCAGATGAAAGGGTTCCTTAATGTTCGCGATGAAATTGGTGACCACGCCCTCTCCCATCTGCCCATGGGCCAGCTTGACGACCTCCCGGGCGGGCTCGGGAAGATTCGGCGGCAAATCAGGCACCGGAGCCGGGGTTGGAGTTACGGCCGGGGTCGGGGAGGTCGCGGTCACTGCATTGGTCGCCGTTCCCGTCACGGAAGTGGCGTCGGATGATCGGGCATTCTCGACTGCTGCCTGGGCCTGGGCGATGGCCGAGGATTCCGGCAGATCACACCCGGTCAGGAAAAAGATACCGACCACGGACAGAAGGAGAGGTTTCATGGAGTGCTTGGGTCGGGCGACCGATGACATCATTCGGGGCCGCGCGATACCCGCGCCACCCCGCCGACAGAACCGGTTTCCGATGGGAACATAACGTTCACACTTGCGAAGTTGGACGTCGGCAACGTGGTCCTATTCAGAGGGGATTGCAATCACAGATTTAAACGCCAAACCGGCGCCGATTCTCCCGACGATTTAACAGGCTCATCCCACTCGGACGGAGGCAGTTCAGGGGGGACAACCAAGCAGCGAAGACTCCTGCCAGCGTGTTGCCGAATCCTGCTTTGAAACGTCTTGGAAGCCCGGCGGGCTCAACGCTTTATGGGAGCGTCTCCCAACAGGGAGGCATCGGTTGCCGGACGCTGCCCCGCCGGATGCAGCGTCCTGAGAAAGGCCACCAGTGCGGTGGCTTGCGGCGGACTCAGATTCTTGCCATAGGCCGGCATGTTGCCGCCGCCCTGGAGGATCTGACGGAACAACTGGTCCCCCGTCAGCCGGGTGGCCACGGAATCCAGGGCCGGCCCCCGTTCTCCGCCCTGTCCACCCAGGGAATGGCAATTGCGACACTGTTTGGCCTGCAATACCACGGCGCCCTGGACTTCCAAGGGACTGCGCCCCTTGAGGAAGGCGTCGGGAACCGGGGTGGAACTCCAGGCATTCATCACCGGAGACCACGGGGCGTGAAGCCCCAGCCGGGTCAGTGCGGTGAGCACCACCAGGGTCAGCGCCACGGTCAGCACCGCCACCGGACGCCGACGCCAACTCTTCTCACCCGTACCGGAGATGAGAGGCAGCGCGAGGAGAAGTCCGATGCCCACTGCTGGCCCGACCAGCAGCAGGAAGGTCTCCATGTTCGGCGGCAGTAGGGCCAGAGCGGCATAGAGCCACAGGAAGAAGAAATCCGGCGCGGGAACCGTCTGCACCACGGTGGGGTCCGGAGCTCCGTTGGGACCGAAGGGACCGAACACCGCGGCGCAGGCTGCCACCGCAAACAGGACGATCCCGGAGAAAACCAGGTCCTTGCGGAAGGCATCCGGAACAAAGGGGACCCCGTCCCGATGGGTCAGCTCATGATACTCCTGCAGGTAGGTCTCCCGGCGCACCACGCGACCGGGCACTGGCCACTCATTGACTCCGAGTTTCAGCACCATCAGCAGATGCAACCCGACAAAGCCGATGAGAGCGCCCGGAACGACGAACACGTGGATGGCGAAAAAGCGGGACAGGGTTTCGCCGGCAATGATTGGTCCGCCCAGCATCAGTTTGACCAATTGGGCCCCGACCAGCGGGACGCGCCCCATGATTGAGGCTCCGATGCCCAGGCCCCAGTAGGAGTCCTGGTCGAAGCGAAGCACCTGTCCGGTGAAGGCCATTCCCAACACCATCAGCAACAGGAGCACGCCGACCATCCAGGTCAGCTCCCGCGGATACTTAAAGGCGCCAAAGAGAAAGACCTGGACCATGTGCACCAGCACCATGGCGACCATGAAATTGGAACCCCACCCGTGGAGGGCCCGGAGATACCATCCGAAGGTCTGCTGCTGGTTGAGCACCTGCAGGCTGTTCCAGGCCTCATCTGCGGAAGGCACATAAACCATGGCCAGGCAGATGCCGGTGGCAAACTGCAGCATCAGCAGGGTGAGACTCGCGCTGCCGAAGACGTAGGCCCAACTAGCACTGCTGCGCGGCACGGGATGACTCATCGCCTCCTGAATGGGCTTCCCCAACTGGAGGCGGCGATCAAACCACTCCGCCAGCAGGCGGATCAGGCGCATGCGCACCCCTTCTTTGTCCCACCGCTGGAGGCAACGCTCGGGGGCGACGCCAGCGTGGGCATCTGCCCGGCCTTGATCCACAGCCGGCCGCTTTCAATCTTGTAGGTGTACTCGAAGAGTCCCCGCGGCGGAGGTCCGGAGGCCCGGGATCCATCCGCGTAGTAGGCGCCGCCATGACAGGGACACATGAAGAGCTCCGACTGCGGAAACCAGCGCACCGGACATCCCAGGTGGGCGCAGTTGATGGCGAACACCTGAAGCTTGTCCGCGGCGATCCGTCGCACCCAGCAGGCGATGTCCCCGGTATCGCCGTCCCATGGCCGCACGAACGGATTGCGGTAGGTGGCCAGACGCGTCTCACCCACCGGAAACTGGGCGAGATCCCCCAGCGTGACCCAGTCCAGATCGGCCTTCATCTGGCGGCGTCCCGCCGGGGCCAGCAGGTAGCCGAGAATGGGGACCGCGATCAGTGCGCCGGCCACCGCATTGAGAGCAATGCCGAGGGGCATCAGCCATTTCCGCCGGGACACCTTGCGGGCGGCAGACGGGGTCGCAACGGACGAGTCCGAACGGGCGGTGGGGGGAGTCGGTTTGGCCATGGAAGTCTCCTTCGCGTACGATTCAGGGGGTGGGGACATACGGCTGACCCGGCAGGGCGGGACGCTGCGACACCAGCCACGCCACCACATCACTGACCTCGGCACCGGACAGCGCCTCGCCCGGAACACAGTGACGCCAGTCGGGATGTCCCCGATCCGGCCGCCCGGCGATGACCGTCGTCCGCAGGCTCTGGTTGCTCACCAGCGCCAGATAGGATCCGTCGACAATCGACCCCACGTTGCCGGTCCCCCGGCCCTCCGCCCCATGGCACGTCGCACAAAACTTGGCGAATACCGTGGCGCCTCGGCGCGCGTCGGCGAGACCCGCATCCGCATACGGTGGAAGGCCGGCCCCCTGCACACCCCCCGACTGCGCCCACCGGGACCGGATTTCGCGTACCAGGATATCGACCTGCGCCTCGGTCAGGAATCCACCCGAGCTCTGGGCAAACGCCGGCATGAGGGATCCAGGAATCCCCTGCGCAATTACCCGGCGCAGGGTCGCATCGTCCACCAAGGCCAGGTAAACCGGATTGGCGAGGGCGAGGGCGCCGTTGCCGCGACCATCCACTCCGTGGCAGCCCGCGCAGTTCTCGGCGTAGAGGCGGACAAAGTTGGTGACATTTCTTGGCTCCAGGGGAACTGCGGCCGGAGTCGGCTCTCCGGGCAGGCGGCCGCATCCGGTCCCGAGCAGAGCGCTCAACAGCAGGAAGGCCGATCCGACGACGAACGCGGAGTTCAACGCCCGGAGTGACAATCGGATTGAGGACAGGGTGATCATTTCCGAGAACCTTCCTCCCGGGTCCCGTTGCCGGCCTCCATCTGAGCCTCGATGCCCGCCCGCACCGCAAAGGGGACATGCTGCAGGGTGGAAATGCGCTCCCGCCGCGCCACCACGGCTCCGGCTACCAGGCCGAAGGCAAACTGCGCCGCCAGAAACCACATCCACTGAATCCGCTCCTGAAGCGCCGGATTGATGATCCCGAGGCTGGAGTGCAGCAGGCCGGTCCAGAAAATCGGAGCAAGGAGGCCGCCGAGCAGGATGGGATGCCGCGGGAACATCGGCAGGGCGATGCCATAGAGGAGGCCCACCAGCGCCGAACCACAGCCATGGATGATCAGGGCCAGAATCAGTCCGGAGGCATGAAACGCGCGCAACTCGGAATCTCCCATCTGCGAAAGAGTGGCCGAGGCGGAGGCCGCGAGGAGATTGATGGGATACCAGAGGCTGCCTTGCGCGATGATGCCGTAAAGCAGGGCGAGGACCGCCATCGCCACCCCGCCCACCAGGCCGCCGATCAGTCCCGCCGAATACGGATGCCGCTCCAGGGGGAAGCGTCCGCGGTGTCCCTGCTCCCCCACCCGGAGATGACGCACTCCCGCAGCTGCCGGCGCCACCGGGGCCGGGGCCGGCTCCAGGGCCACTTCGACCTCGGCCTCCTCCGGCAGCACCTCACGAAACCAGCCCACGAGTCCGGCCGCCAGGCAGGCCACACCGAGAGCGCTAACCATCCAATGGGTGAGCAGACCAGCGAACATCATGGACAACCCAAACGCCGCCACCAACGGCCATCCTCCCGAGGCGGGCACCCGGATGCGTCCATTCGGCGAAGGCTGTGTTTTGGTTTCCATGGCGGGTCTCCCGGGCATTCAACGACCGATCACATACACCACGGTGAAAACCACGATCCAGATGGCGTCCACAAAATGCCAGTAAAGGGCCAACACCTCTGTGCGACCTGCGTGCTCCCGCCGCACCGTTCCGGCCAGGGTGAGCCCAAAGACAATCAGCAGCAGGACCAGTCCGACAATGACGTGGCAGGCGTGGAGACCCACCAGCGAGTAGAAGGTGGTGCCAAACAGGTTGGTCTGGAGGGTCAGACCGTGAACCTCGATCAGCTTTCTCCACTCCAGCGCCGTTCCCACCAGGAAGTAGCCGCCGAGCAGCAGAGTGGCCAGCCATCCGATGGCAAAGGCGCGCACCGCGCCACGCTGCAGGGCGCGGACGGCAACGGTGATCGTCGCACTGCTCGCCAGCAGACAGATGCTATTGAGGATGGGCAGTTCCAGCACCTGACGCGGCGTCGGACCTGAGATGTCACGTCCGAGATAGAACACATAGGCCACCACGAAGATGATGAAGATGGCACTCTCAGCCAGGATGAGGCAGGCCATTCCGACCTTGCCCTTGGAGGGAGGTGTCCAAACCTCCGGCGCGGAAGCGGCGGGCTGGGCGGTGGCGAGATTCATGCAGTAAATTCAGGAAGTGGTTCAGCCGATCACTCGTACTTCCAGTCCGGATCGGTGGGATGTTTCAGATCCCACAGCGGCCGGCGACTGCGGACCACCGGGATGGCGGCAAAGTTATACTCCGGCGGCGGTGAAGTGGTTGCCCATTCCAGCGTCCAGGCGTCCCAAGGATCATTTCCCGCCGGAACTCCCTTCACCAGGGAGCGCAGGACATTGACCACAAAGAACAGGATCCCCACTCCCTGCACGGCGACGCCCAGGGTGCAGATCAGGTTCAAGGCGTCCCAGCCCCGCCCGGCATCATAGGTGTAAATACGCCGCGGCATGCCCAGCAGCCCCGGAATATGCATGGTGTCGAAGGTGATGTGGAATCCGATGACGAACAGCCAAAAATGCCACTTCCCCAACCGCTCGCTCATCATCCGGCCCGTCGCCTTGGGAAACCAGTAATAGACCGCTCCAAAAATGGTGAAGAGCAGCGCGCCGACCAGGACGAAGTGAAAGTGCGCCACCACGAAGTAGGAGTCGCTCAACTGCCAGTCGAATGGCACCACGGCCAGCATGATTCCGGTCAGTCCCGCGATGAGGAACTGGAACAGGAAGGCGATGCAAAAGAGCATGGGGGTCGCCAGACGGATCTTGCCGCCCCACATGGTCCCGATCCAGTTGAAGATCTTGATGCCTGTGGGCACACCCACCAGCATGGTGGAGATGGCAAAGAACGTGTTGCCCACCGAGGTCATGCCCACGGTAAACATGTGGTGCGCCCACACGCCAAAGCTCACGAAGGCGATGGCCACCGTCGCCCCCACCATCACCGGATAGCCGAAGATGGCCTTGCGCGAAAACACCGGGATGATTTCTGAGGCGAAGGCGAATCCGGGAATGATGAGCACGTACACCTCGGGGTGTCCGAAGATCCAGAAGAAGTGCTGCCAGAGCACGGCGGATCCCCCCGCCTGGGTGTCGAAGAAATGGGACCCCAGATACCGGTCCAGCAGCAGCATGATCTGGGCGGCGGTCAGCGGACTGATCACCATCAGAACCATGCCGCACATCACCAGATTGAGCCAGACCAGCAGGGGCATGCGGCCCAGGGTCATTCCTGGACAGCGCCCGCAGAGGATGGTGGTGACGATGTTCGCGGAGGTGGCGATGCTCCCGAACCCGCCCACCAGGATGCCAATGGTCCAGTAGTCCGTGCTGTGGCCGCGGGAAAACGCCTTGGAGGTGAGGGGCGAATAGGCAAACCAGCCGACATCCGGCGCACTCCCCGCCCCGGCCATGCCCATGCCGCCGATCAGGCTGAAGTACAGAAGAATCCCCCCCAGGGCACTGAGCCAAAAACCAAAGGCGTTCAGGCGCGGAAACGCCAGATCACGCGCCCCGATCATGAGCGGAACCAGGTAATTCGCGAAGCCGAACAGGAGCGGCATACCCACCAGAAACACCATGGTGGTTCCGTGGAGCGTGAACAATTGATTGAAGACCTGGGGGGAGAGAAAGGTGTTGTTGGGAACGGCGAGCTGCAGCCGCATCAGGGTGGCCTCCAGGCCCGCCACCACGAAGAAAAGCAGCCCGTACAGGATGTACATCAGGCCGAGCTTTTTGTGGTCCACGGTGACCACCCACTCATGCAGGTGCTCCAGAGCGGTCCGGCGACCGGCATCGGGCCCGGAAAGCGGCGCGGCGACGGCGAGAGAGGGGGAGGTCGTCGTCTTCATTTCAGGGTCGCCAGATAGGACACCAACTGGTCCAGCTGCGTTTCGGACAGATTCATCGCCGGCATCAGCACCCCGGGCTTGAACTGATCCGGACTCCGAATCCACTCCCGCAGCCCCGCCGGAGAATTGCTCAGCGCCCCGGCGCCCAGGGTGGTGCGGCTCATCAGGTGGGTCAGATCCGGACCGAATCGCCCATCGGCCACCGTACCGCCCAGTGCGTGACAGTTGATACAGGCCGTCTGCTCGAACACCCGTCGTCCGGCCGAGGTGGACGGGTCACCGGTACCGGATGTTCCCGGTTCCCGCTGCTCCCGGACCCAGCGATCAAAATCCTCCGGCGTGTGCACGTAAACCCGGAGCATCATCTTGGCGTGCTGCGTGCCGCAGTACTCGGCGCATTGCCCCAGGAACAGGCCGGTCCGCAGGGGTTCAATCCACATGTGATTCCGGCGATTGGGCACCAGATCCGTCTTCCCCGCCAGACGCGGCACCCAGAAACTGTGAATGACATCCGCCGACCGCAACTCGAGAAAGGTGGGAAGCCGGCGGGTGGCGGAACTCACGGGCACGTGCAGCTCGTTGGCGGTCACCACGCCCAGCTTGGGATACCGGATCTCCCACCACCACTGGTGCCCGATGACCTCCACCTCGACGGCGGCGTCCGGTTTGGGCGCGTTCTGGACGTCCTGAATCACTCGCGCCGTGGCGAGCGCGAGGACGACGACGATGATGAGGGGCACCGTCGTCCACGCCACCTCCACCGGATTGCTGCCGTAGATCTGCGCCGGTTCCCGATCATCGTCATCGGGACGCCGGCGAAAGCGGAGGGTTGCGTAGGC
>JBDKKE010000325.1:0-8203 GCA_039796255.1 Verrucomicrobiota bacterium
TCAGGGCGGACACCCTGTTGCTGGGAATGGCGCTGCCGGATGACAATCCGCACTCACCCAACGAAAAATTCTCCCTCGACGCCTACGATTTGGGGATGCGCATGAGCGCGCACTTGTGGCCAGAATTGGCCGCCGCCTGCGCGCGGTAGGGAACCACGGAGAGACTTCACCCGGAGGCACAGAAACACAGGGAAAACGGAGGAGGAGATGGTGATGGGAATGAGCGTTGTCATGTTGATGATTGGTGGACCCAGCCTGCCCTCTCTGGCGACTTGTTTGATGCCCGATGACTTCTCTGTGCCTCTGTGTCTCTGTGGTTAAATCCTGCTCGGGTTCCATCCGAACCAAGAAAAGACGTTGACCTCCGGATTCCGGTAACCGTCCATTTGGAAAACGAACCTCGAGCGGAGTCACCGGCCGTCCTCGGGAAGCCCATTCACCTCATCGCCACCAACAACCAACTTCCCCGCAGTTTGGCCATCGAACGACCGGCGCTGGCATCCAAGGAGAGTGACGATTCCCGGGACGGGAAGACCGCTGGCATGGGTCGCTTCGCTTCCCGTAGGGCGGTATCGACCCTGCAGTTCCTCCGCGACGTCGCCCGCAGTCCCGTCCAGATGGGCGCCATCGCGCCTTCCGGCCGGCAGTTGGCGCGGGCGATGGTGAACGAGGCCCGCGTGGGTCCGGGACACGTCGTGGTGGAGTTGGGCGCAGGCAGCGGGTCCTTCACCCGCGAGCTTCTAGCCCGTCATCCGGACAATCCGCTCACCGTGTTCGAGTTGTCGGCGGACCTCGCCGCCGGACTCCGCCGCGACTTTCCCCGCGCGCAGGTGGTGGCCGCAGCGGTTGAAGATTTACCCAAGGTTGCCGCGGATTTGGGCATTGTCCGGATCGACCGGGTGGTCAGCGGACTTCCTTGGGCTCTGTGGAGTGAGGCCCGTCAAGTGGGGGTGCTGGACGCGCTCGCCCCCTATCTCGCGCCCGGGGCTCGGATGGTCAGCTTTCACTACATCCACAGCCGTTCCCTCGGGCGTGTGGCGACCACCCGGCGACTGCTGCTGGAGCGCTTCAACCTCGTAACCCACAGCGCCCCGGTGTGGGCCAACGTGCCGCCAGCCTACGTGCACATTGCCGACGGTCCACGCGGACGTTGACCGGCGGCATTGGGCGACTGGCGTTTAGGTCGGGAACTTGGGAAGGATTTGTCCGGGCCCTTTCGGGTTTTCAGCCCGCATCAGCTCATCGCGTCCAGTCCAAGCCGGCAATGCCACTGCGGATCCACACGATCACCTCTCAGGGCGCAGAATAGTGGGTGGGGTCGTAAACGTAGAGGCGGAGAAACTGCATCGGGTCGTCACTGATTGAAATGAAGGCGCTGACGGCGCCCCCGCCCAGGATCAGCTGCTGGGCGCCGGACCAGGATTCGAGGTCCGTGGACTGCTCGGCGGACACGCTGATCGCCCTGGGGCCGGTGCCCAAATTGTTGCGTTCAACTGTGTAATCAAGGTAGAGGCGATTGCCGCTGCGGCGGAACAGGAGAGCGTTGGCCGCGTGTGGATCCGTACCCCCGGGGACGCTTCGGATTCCGGGATGGGTGCCCAGGGCTAGTTCGGCGAGGTTGGATAGTCGGTCACCGTCTGGGTCCGCCTCGGGACGGGCATCCGATCCCTTCAGCTCCGGATAGTTCTTGAGCCAGAGGAGATACGGACCCTCCCGCGGTTGGGTGACAATGGTCACGACCGGTTGGATTCCCGCTGGGTAGGGAGTCAGGCCGAGGTCGACGGGGCCGTAGGTGACGGCGTTATCCTGAGCGTCGGTGAGTTGAATTCCCACCAGAAGATAGTCGCCAGCCTTCAGCGTATCCGGGAGCAGTGCCGACCCCTGCCAGGTGCCGTCGATGGGAGTTCCGGCGCTGAGGTCCAGGCCCATATCGACCTGGATCACGGGGCCGCCGCCGATGGGGCGCAGCCCGTAGACAGGTCCCTCCAGTTTCGCGGACGCCACGCCGCTCTGGGCGTCCTGGACGGAAAGGGTCAGCCGGAGTGGCTCAAATTCCGCTACGTTGACGGTGCCGGGATTGATGGTGGCCCCGGTGAGCGTCGGCGGTTGGGTGTCCACAGTGCCGGTGTTGATGACGGTCAGGGCTGCGGGAAATCCGGCGGGCATCGGAATCTCTCCGGCGTCGGCATCCGGTCCAAGGACGACATCATTGCCCAGGGCGTCCTCCAGGTGGAGCCGGATGGGGTACTGGCCCGGCATCGCCCCGGCCGGAATGGTCAGCACCACATTGTAGGTGCCGTCGAATCCATCGCCTTGGATCCGGTTGCGTCGACTGAGGATATGGTTGTCCTCAGCCAGGGATTCCCCCGCCGGGTTACGCACCTCCAGCCGACTGCTGAAATCAGGGATGCCGGATACGGCGTCCACGAGGTGCGGGGTCAGGGTGACCGTCTGCGGCGCCAGGGTCACATCCACCGCGACCGCTGTGACCGTGAACGAGGCGAGTTGGGGTGGTTCGCCGTCGACGATCCCGGTATTGACGACAGGAATCGTTGGGGAGAGTTGGGCCGGAAAGGGGGTGCGCTCTCCATAGGTCGCGCGGCGGCCGTCGATGCCACCGAGGTGGATCCACAGGGCATACGGTCCCGGCAGGACGTGTTGAGCCACGGTCGCGGTGACGCGGTAGGTTCCTGATTTGGAGTCCCCTGAAATGCGCTGGCCGGCAAGGAAAGCGACCCGGTCCTCTTGTCGGCCATCGGGACGAAACAGGGAGAGGACCCCCTGGCGGAATCCGCCCGGATGGGTGATCTGCAGGTCGAACGTCGCTGCGGCGGGTTGGCCGGTGACATCCAATACCGCCGGCGTGAAACTGACCGCCGTCAGTTGAGGCGGCGGCGGAACGGCCTCGAGGCGGAGTGAAAATGCCCCCTCCCATCCGGCGTAGCCGCCGACCTGGAGGCGGTAGGTGACTCCCGGGTCGGCCAGGAAAACCAGCTCGCTGGGGCCGAACGTGCCCTCATTGTCGCCGGCATCGTCATTGAAAGTCTGCGGGGTCAGTCCATCGACGGATGAGCCGGTGTAGGCGGCCAGAACCGTGTCGATGTCGTTGCCCTGGGTGGTGATCCGCACCCAACCGGCAGCCGCCGGCTTCCACGACCACCAAACGGTTCGCGCGATCAGTTCCGGCCGAGGTTCCCCGACCTCCTGGGTGGCTCCCACGTTGCTGCCGGCCACCGTGGTGGGCAATGCGGCCGACAGGACACGGGCTGCGGTGAAGGCATCGTTTGCCGGTGCTGCCAGGACCGGGAGGACGCTCAGAAACAATAAACCCGCCAGGCCGGCGAAGTTCCAAGGGCGCAGAGAACTGAGCATGGAGATGGAATTCGTCTGGAGAATCTTGCTGAGCTACTCCCCCCGGCGCGGGGCGTCAATGGGGCTTCGCGGTGCGAGGCTCTATTCGTTTGACGAATAGGTCGTTCGGGAGAACGGTGATTTCGGGTGATCGTGAGCTTTGCGGACAAGGAGACCGAGCGCATTTGGCGGGAAGAACGCTCTCGCCGGCTGCCGTCCGGGATCCAGCAGAAGGCGTTGGACCGGCTGCAATTGCTCCATGCGGCCACCCGGCTTGAAGACTTGCGGGTGCCCCCTGACAATCGACTGGAGGCCCTGAAGGGGGACCGCAGGGGGCAGCATGGCGTCCGGTTGAACGAGCAGTGGCGTCTTTGCTTTCGCTGGGAGGACGGCAACGCGCACGGCGTCGAAATTGTGGATTGCCATTGAGACGATGAATGCATTGAAACTGAAGCATCCGGGCGTGCTGCTCCGGGAGGAATTCTTTGAACCGCTGAATCTCACGGTGGCAGGGATGGCGCGGGCTACTGGAATTTCCCAGCCCACGCTGTCCCAGATCGTCAACGGTCGCCGGCCGCTGTCACCCGATTCTGCGGTGCGGTTGGCGCGCATCCTGAACGTGGACGCACAGTGGTTCGTCAATCTCCAGGCGCATTACGACCTTCGCGAGGCGGAACATCGGCTGGCGCCGGAACTCAAGGGGCTTCGACCGCTCCCCTTGTCCCAGGTGGCTTAGGGAACGGCGCCGGAAAGCGGTATTTCAAGAGCGTCTCTGCCACCCGCATCGTTGCGTAGGTCAGCCCGGACTGGCGGCGGGGCGGGGCACGTGATTTCCTGAGGGCATGCCGTTGCGTGAGTTTTTGAACAGTGATTCCCCGGAGCTGTACCGGGTCCGGTCCCGCGCACCTGGTCCGGTTGGCCGGCTCCCGCTGACCGAGGCGATGCTGCGGGATGAGCCGAGCGGGAACCTCTTTGGCCTCTCGCAGAACGCCGGCATGGGATGGAATCCGGATGAGGTGGGCAGAGACCCTTTCCTGATTTTGTCCACACAGGGCGGACTGCGGGCCTCAGACGGTTCCCCAATCGCGCTGGGCTATCACACCGGCCATTGGGAAATCAGCGAACTGGTCCGCGCGGCGGCGGGGGAATTGCGACGCCTGAAGAAGGTTCCCTTTGCCGGTCATGTCTCGGATCCCTGTGACGGGCGCACGCAGGGGACCACCGGAATGTTCGACTCCCTGCCCTATCGCAACGACGCGGCTATCGTATTCCGTCGACTGATCCGCTCGCTGCCCACCCGTCGCGGCGTGGTCGGCATCGCCACCTGCGACAAGGGGCTTCCGGCAATGATGATGGCCCTGGCTGGGGTCCCGAATCTGCCGTCGGTGCTGGTGCCCGGCGGGGTGACCCTGCCGCCGGAACAGGGTGAGGATGCAGGACGGATTCAGACCCTCGGGGCCCGGTTCGCTCACGGATTGGTGACTCTCGAGGAGGCGGCCGATCTTGGATGCCGCGCGTGTGCGAGTCCGGGGGGCGGCTGCCAGTTTCTCGGCACCGCGGCAACCGCCCAGGTGGTGGGGGAAGCGCTGGGACTCTCCCTGCCACACGCCGCCCTGGCTCCCAGCGGAGAGGCGGTCTGGCGCGATCTGGCGGTGCAGTCCGCACAGGCCGTGGTCGCACTCTCGGATGCAGGACGAACCACTGGCGACCTGCTCACCGACGCCAGCATCCGCAACGCAATGGTGGTTCATGCCGCTTTTGGAGGATCCACCAATCTGCTCCTGCATATTCCCGCCATTGCCCATGCGGCGGGACTGCGCCGCCCGGGAGTGGAGGACTGGACCAACGTAAACCGCGCCACGCCGCGACTGGTCAGCGTGTTGCCCAACGGTCCGGTGCACCACCCGACCGTCCGGGTGTTCCTTGCCGGAGGGGTGCCCGAGGTGATGCTGCATCTGCGCGGGTTGGGACTGCTCGATCTGGAGGCGCTCACTGCGGGGGGCGTGCGTCTGGGGGAGGTGCTGGAGATTTGGGAGCGCAGCGAGCGGAGGACACGATTTCGTGAGCTGCTCATGGAACTCGATGGCGTGGATCCGGAGGACGTGATTCTGCCCCCCGCCCGGGCCCGGGAACGCGGGCTGACCAGCACGGTGACCTTCCCGCGCGGGAATCTGGCGCCCGAGGGTTCGGTGATCAAATCCACGGCCATCGATCCCGCGGTGGTGGATGCGGACGGCGTCTACCGCCACGAAGGTCCGGCACGGGTGTTCACCCGCGAACGGGACGCCATCGCCGCCATCAAGCGTGGAGAGATCCGGGCGGGCGATGTCCTGGCCCTGATCGGCGCCGGACCGCTGGGCACGGGAATGGAGGAAACGTATCAGCTGACCAGCGCGCTGAAGCATCTGCCGTTCGGACGCCACGTCGCACTCATCACCGATGCCCGCTTCAGCGGGGTGAGCACCGGTGCCTGTCTGGGGCACATGGGACCGGAGGCGTTGGCGGGAGGTCCGTTGGGCCGCCTGCGGGATGGGGACATGGTGCGCCTGGTGGTGGATCGGAATCAGCTCACCGGATCGATCGATGTGGTGGGTGAGGGCGACCAGCGGTTTTCACCCGAGGAAGGGGCGGTCCGACTGGCAGCGCGTCCAACCCATCCTGGACTGGCACCTCATCCCGATCTTCCTGAAGACACCCGGCTTTGGGCCCTGCTCCAGGGAGCCGGCGGCGGAACCTGGGGCGGATGCGTGTACGATCTGGAGGCCATCGCCCGACGCCTGAGTCCGACCTGCGGGTGACTTCACGCGCGTCGGGGAGGAAGTCAGGGGATCACAATGGGGACTCACGAAGTTCGTCCCTCCGAGGCACGAGTCCCCCATCTGCTCGTCCCTATTTCATCAGCCGATAGTAGCGCTGAGTGGCCGAGTCGGGGACCGTGTAGGGACCGAGGATTACCGGGCCGGGCGTTTCTATCCAGGGACCGTCCGGTACCTCCGCCTGCTGGAGCACAAACCCGCCGCGACTCCAGGCCAGGGTGGGGGTCGGGTTGCCCGGAAGGATGCTGAGATGCGCCGGCACGGAGACGGTCTGGCTGAGAACCAGGGAGAGCCCGAAGGTTATGTCCGCACTGTTGGGATTGTAGTTGTGAACCTCCACCGCCAGAACGTTGTCGCCCGCCACCAGGGCGTCTGAGGCCGGTGAGACGACCGCAAACTCGTCCGGGCAGGTGGCGTCCCCATCACACGGATAGCCCACGGCCAGGGACTGGTTCAGGATGGGCGCGGGCGGATCCTCCATCCGCAGACGGTGAATCTCGCTTCCGTTGAGGTGCACCACGGCACCGTCGTCCACAAAGCTGGAAAAATTCAGGGTCACGCCCGCTGCCTTCTCCGGAACGTTGAAGTGGGTTCGGAAGTAATAGGTGATGTAGGGAAGGAAGGTTTCGGGATCGAAGGCCAGTTCAGTTTCCCGAAGCAAGACCTCGGGGTTGGGACCCGTTGCCCGCACGTCGGTCCACAGCAGTGCGGGGTCGGGTCCTCCCCATGCGGAGTCGTTGAAGCTGGGAATGGTCCACGGCGCATTGTCCTGCGAGTCGGTGGTGTGCTTCCAGGCATTGGTCAGGGAGATCACCTCGTTGGTGGACTGGAAACTCAAGGTGGTGAAGTAGAGGTCCGCCGAGAGATGGCGCGTGCCGCCCTCGGAGGAGACGGCGCGAAAGTAATAGCCGGTGCCAGGCTGAAGGCCGGTCAGGCGCACGGCGTGTTCGGTTCGCAGGGTGTTGTCCAGCGGCGTGACTTGGCCCATGTCCGCAGTGGCACCGTATTCCACCTGGGTGGTGGCCGGCTGTTGGGTTCGCCAGGTGATGCTCGCAGCATCGTCGTCGGGGCGGGTCACCATGGTGTGTATGAAGCCCTCCAGCGGACGTGCAAACACCCCCAGATGGCCGCCCACGGTCCGTTCCCTGCCGGAATCGGCAACGGCGCTGGAACTGTTCAGGCGGCGGGGATTCCCGGTGACGTCCTGAATGGACATGGTGGTGGATCCGCCTCCGTCCATATTGATGGCATCGTGGGCTCCCATCAATTGAAGCCAGGCGGCAGTCTCGTAATCGTAGGCGCCATCGCTGTAGCCGGGTTGCCGTCCGTCAATCACCACCAGGTATAGAAACCGGCGATCCTGGGAGAGCCCAATGGCGGTGCGGGGATGAATGGAATGAATGCCGCCCTGCCCCAGATACTTTCGTCCAATGTTCACACCGTCCACCAGCACCGGATAGTCGCCGGAGACCGCCGATTGGATGCCGTCGGTATTGGCGGCCGGCCAGTTGGTCGCCAGGATTCGGGCGTTGTTCGCGCTGTCCACCAGGAGGGAGGCGGAATAGCTGGCGTTGGCTGGGGACACCGACTCGCCCTGGCTGATGAGCAGTCCGGAGACCCCCATCGGGGTGCCTTCGGGCAGGTAGTATTCCCCGGGACGGAAGAACCCGGCGTTGATGGCGACCTGCACCCCCTTGTTCTTCACATAGCGGCTGACGGTCATTCCCGCGGTTTCGCGGAAGTTGACGGTATAGTTCTCAATGCGGGGAGACGGCAGGAGTTGGATGCCTGGCTCACGCAGGTCCACGCGCAGCGCGTAAGTCACCATGAGATTAGAGAAGTCGGTGCTCCGCGTGTCATTGGTCGCCGACGATTGGTCAATGCCTTGGAAGATCGGCACCCAGGGTCCCAGTACCGGATCGGCAGCGGTGCGCCCGCTGAGAAGCAGGAGGCATCCGCACAGGAGTCCTGTCACTCGCACGAGTCCCCGCCGGGAGGACACCGCCTGCACCGGGGTTTCAATTGCCGCTGTATCG
>JBDKKE010000326.1:0-5839 GCA_039796255.1 Verrucomicrobiota bacterium
ATATGATGTATCTCAAGAGGGGGTTGAAGATAGTAAGAATTCGGGCAGACCTCGAGTTACTGATAGGAATTGGGTTTTACTGATACTACTGATCGCCGCGAGGCGGTTTTGGAGGGCTCAACCAAGTTTTTTGGTGCTTTTGAGACTTTTTTAACCAAGAACAACTACTCTTAAAAATCTTAAAATAAGTAAGCAACTACTAATGTTAGGAATTTGGTTTTTGCCCTTCGCCGCCAGAGGGAGATTTGGTTTTGTGGTGTGGTCTTCTTCGTTAGAATCCGCTCCTGTTTTGGAGGGTTGAGGGCCCTTTTGAGGCGGCTCGGGAGGATGAGAGCCGATGACGACGGCGTCGGGAGCCGCGAGGCGGTTTTGGGGGGCTCAACTCAGTTTTCTGGGTGCTTTTGAGTCGTTTTTACCTGCGGCTGGGCCTTTCCGGATCGGGGGGACCGGGTCAATCGGTGAGGGCCTTTTCGTAGTCCTCCTTCGCAAGGCTTTGGCGGGACAAGTCCGACATCGGGGAGGTCTCGATCAGGAATTCACCGTCGTGGAGCAACGCAGGACTGTTGCCGGAGTCTGCGGAGTCTGCGGACGATGGGGATTCGGATTCCTCGTCCCTCCCTTTCGAAGCGGGCGGAGGCCGGGCCGGGGCGAAGAGGGCGGGTCCACACCACTGATTGAGATGGCGGAGGATCTTCTCGATGGCGACTGGCTCTTCGATCAGGGCGATGAAGCCCATGGCCTTGCCGCACTCGGGGCATGGGAGTGGATCGCTATGCCACGCCTGCCGGATGAGGTCCCGCCACTTGCGGTTGGGCAGCTGGGTCGGCGGGGGGGGAGATCCTTTCGGCCAGGTGGCCTTTGCGGCGGGATTGGTGCGGCTTCGGAAGCCGCGGCTCTTGTTGGAGTACAGCCCATAATATCGGACCATTTGGGCACCCCGGTCGGGGATGTGCTGTGAGAGGGCGGCCAGGAAGCCCTCCGCGGCGAAGACCTCAAAGTTGCGGTGGATCTTGGCATTGAGCCGCGAGCGATAGATCACCACGTCCCCGGGCTGTTCCAGGGTGATTTTGGCCGTGGAGAACGGGTTGCGCAGGATGTACTGGCAGAGTTCCTCCCGCTCGGCGCGATTCTCCGGGGGCACACTGCGGGTGGCGTCCACGTTGAAACCGGTGTGTTTCCAGCCGCGCATTCGCTCCACCCGTTGCGGGGAGATGCGACGCAACCGCAGCAGTTCGGCGAAGATCCGGTCCCGAAAGACCGACTCCAGAATGCTGTGGGGGATCTCGGGAGCCGGATGCCATTGGCCCTCGGAATCCAGCAGCCCCTCGGCCACCAGGGCATGGATGTGGGGGTGGAAGTCGAGATATTCACCGAAGGTGTGGAGGGTCAGGAAGAAGGCGGGGTGTCCGCGAGGCAATCCCAGGGCGGTGCGCAGGAGCTGGGTCGCCGTTTGCTGGGTCACCGTTTGCTGGGCGACGGTGCAGAGGCGACGGAGGAGGCCGCGATCCTGTCGGAAGAGCGGGCGCAGCACTTTGGGCAGGGCGAGGACGACGTGACGGTGGGGGACCGGCAGGAGGAGGTGGTCCACCTGTCAGTGCCAGACCGAAAACCGTGTGATTCTGCCGGTTTGAAAACCATGATTGGATGGGTCTTCTTGGAGGCGTTTTCTTCCCCACAGGCATCAGCCCCTTCTTCCTTCTTCTGACCCCCTGTCATTCATTGGTGTTTTGAGGGTGGCGGGTTGGCCTACTAGCGATTCTTGAGCCAAGTTTTGGTCCCTGGCACATCGGCTTTCAAACCGGCAGGTTTACACGGTTTTCACGCCGGCACTGACACGGGACGACACTGTAGCAAATACTGTAGCAGCCACCGAAACGGAGAGTTCCACGCCCACGTCCAGATGCCCCAGGACGGCCCGTTGTCGGTCACCTCCGCCGGACATCCTCCCGGGCAATCAAGACCGCGTCACGGGGCGACCAGGGGCCAGGGTATTTGCGGCAAAGCATGCTTTTGGTCGTGGACCCCCCTGTTTTTTCCGGGCCTACCCAGGTGGCGGGGGTGGGGTCGCAGGTCGACGGGGTGGCGAAGGGATAGGAGGGACCCGGTTACAGCGACGCCCATTTTCCGACAGTAGCGACTCCCAGTTTCCGACGGGTCGTTGAACATGGGGCATGTGCCTTCTTCAGAGTGTCGTGGGAAACCGATGCGGTCGCCGCGAACTGTGCGCGGGACTCTGCTCTGGTGGACGGAAGCGAGGACTGTAAAGGTTCCTCAGGCACCTGCGGAACCTTTCTGTTCCCGCGTCCAGTCTCCTAGCCAGATTGAACCCTAGCCTCCTTCGCCGCGGCCTCAAACTCCGGGCGGAGCAGCGCCTCCAGCTTCAACGCCGGCTCGATGCGGACCCACGGGACTGCCGTTCGCCGGGGGCAGGTTGTGCATGCGCTTGCTGAACCTCCTTGTGACTCCAGGGTGACGGTTCGTTCCTGGGCGTGATGCCCGCGGACTCCGCTGGTGGCCGGTCACTAAATCTCGCGATGGCTGCGAGTGCAGGGCGTGTGCAGGTTCTACACGAGGCCCATGACAGGCATACCTCGGGGGGGGCGGGCGGTAGACGCGTGTCGGATGAATGGGAATCCCGATCCACCTTTCGGCGTGGAAGTTCTCGATCCGCAGGGGCGAGTCTTCCTACCTTCACTCCAATGGCCCGTCCCCAATCCGGCTCACTGCGCGACTCGACCGCCACCATCGGCTTCGAGGCCAAGGTCTGGCTCGCCGCGGACAAGCTGCGCAAGAACATGGACGCGGCGGAATACCGCCGAGCGGAGCGAGACAGACGGTCGAAGCCGACCCGAAGGGCGGGCGCAGAGGCGCCCGTCACCCATGGCCCCGCCTGCGGCTTTGGGGGCATGTTCGTGCTGTCGGAACAATTCATCGAATCCCACGGCCCGAACTCAAATGGGGTGCAACTCGCGCTGGCCGCATGAACAAAAAGGCTCTCACCGAGGCGGACATCCGGTCCAAGTTCATCACGCCGGTGCTGGTGGGGCTAAACGGCGGCAAGTGGAACCTGATGACTCAGGTCCGCGAGGAGGCATTCGTCACCCGGGGACGCGTCATTGTGCGTGGAAAGACCGTGACGCGCGGGAAGGCCAAGAAGGCGGACTACCTCCTCTCCTACAAACCAAACCTCCCGCTGGCCGTCGTCGAGGCCAAAGACAACCACCACTCCGTCGGGGCCGGGATGCAGCAGGCCCTCCTCGACGAACTCGGCACGCAGGGCGTGTTCTTCGAAGAACTCGCCGCGCTGGTGGGTCGGGATTACGACGCGTTCGACCTCATCTGCCACGTCGCTTTTGACCGGCCTCCCCGCACCCGGCAGGAGCGCGCCGCCCAGGTAAAGAAGCGCGACGTCTTCGCCCGGTACGGTATCAAGGTCCGCGCCGTCCTCGACGCTCTCCTTGCCAAGTACGCGGACGGCGGTATCCGCAGCGTCGAATCCCTCGAGATCCTCAAGGTCGAACCGCTCAGCACCTTCGGCACGCCGGTGGAGATCGTCACCCTCTTCGGCGGCAAACCCGCCTACCTCGCCGCCATCCGCGAACTCGAGACCGCCCTCTACCAGGAAGCTGCCTGACGGATTGCAAACCCACGTCCTCCGCGTACGCTCGCCATGTCATCGGATGCCAACGACAACTTCCAATCCGCCGCCCATAAAGCCGCTGCTCTCTCCCGAGCGGATGGCCCGGATCTTGTCCGCTCGGCGTTCGATCACGTCCGAGGAGGCCTACCGGCAGATGGCGCAGCATCTGGGACGCCCACTGTCGCCCGGCAGAAGGAAAACCTTCGTGAATGGGCGCGAAGTCTGGGTTTGCTGCTGAGCCCCGCCGATCTTCCGGCCCGGATCATCCGCGGCGGTCAGGAGCATGACTTGTTTCACGACGAGGCGACCGACCGTTACTTCAAAGTCACCCGCGACGGCATGTTCGGGTTTTCGCCAGGCATTGAACTCGCCCTGGTGTCGTCCCACGAAGACGCCCGTCGCTTTCACCTGTGGGAAGCCACTCCGCTGGAGTATCTCGAACGTCTGCTGCTCCAGAACCAGCTCGTTCCCGGCTTGAACCGGCTCGAAGGCATCATCGACCAGGGCGATGACCTGCCGGTCGTCACATCCCAGCCGCGCTTTGAAATCGTGCCGGGCACCCAGCCGGAGATCGACGCCTGGTTCGCCGCCCAGGGGTTCGCTAAAATCACGACCTGCGGCTACTACCGCGCGGCCGACAACCTTGGCGTCTTCGATGCCCACACCAAGAACCTCGTGCGCTTCGAGGACGACCTGATCCCGTTCGACGTCATCCCCTGTCGTCCCAAGGGTGGTTTCCTGCAGTTTATCGCCGACACGCTCGCCGCCGGCCACTCGGTCACCGCCGTGCGCACCGCCTCCACTTCGCCGCGGTGACCTCCTCCTTCAGCCTTCACCCGTCATCCTTTCCCGATGCCCAACGTCTCCAACCTCGTCAAAACCATCCGGGACATCATGCGCAAGGACGCCGGCACCTACGGCGACGCGCAGCGCCTCGAACAGCTCGGCTGGATGTTCTTCCTGAAAATCTTCGATGACCGCGAAAAGGAGATGGAACTCCTCCGCGACGACTACAAGTCACCCCTCCCGCAGCACCTCCGCTGGTCGCAGTGGGCCACCGACGACGAAGGCATCACCGGCGAAGCCCTGCTCGGCTTCGTCAACAACACCCTCCTGCCCCAGCTCAAGGCCCTCACCAGCGGCGGCGCCCCGATCACCACGCTCATCCGCTCCGCCTTCGAGGACGCCAACAACTACATGAAGAACGGCACGTTGATGCGCCAGGTCATCAACAAGATCAACGGCATCGACTTCAACGCCTCCGACGATCGCCACATGTTCGGCGACATCTACGAGAAGCTCCTCAAGGCCGGCAACTTCAACCTCGACCTCAAGAACCCGCATAACGCCGACACCGGCCCTGGCGACGTGGACCACCTCCTGCCCAAATACGAAAAGCTCCTCGCCCAGATCGCGGAGACGCGCGGGCAGTTGGAGGCGCAGTTGATGGAGGCGTTGAACCGATGAATCCAGGAGCCTGGACCGCCCTTTCAGGGCTTGAATCGTTAAATCACGTCATACCCAGGGCGTTGCCCTGGGCTGGCATAGATCGCCTCTTCGAGGCTGAAGAATTGAGCGCCAACGGCGCGGCCTACGGTAGCCCAGGGCAACGCCCTGGGTCCGAAGGGCAACGCCCTGGGTTCACGGTCCCCCATTCATCCCCAGCCCTGAAGGGGCGGGCCAACGCGTTGTCGTCGGATGCGATCCGGGGTTTGCATCCCAGCAGATGGGTCGCCCTTTCAGGGCTTGCTTCGTTTGTGGACGCCATACCCAGGGCGTTGCCCTGGGCTGCCTTGGTGTGCCCCGTTGGGGCGCAGATTCGGAGCGCCAACGGCGCGGCCTATGGTAGCCCAGGGCAACGCCCTGGGTCCGAAGGGCATCGCCCTGGGTTCACGGTCCCCCATTCATCCCCAGCCCTGAAGGGGTGGGCCAACGCATGACCCTGGAAACGTTTTTCGAGAAGTTCGACCAGTTCGCCGACACACCCGATGCGGTGGCGAAGATGCGTGAGTTGGTGCTGGAACTGGCGGCGACGGGCAAACTTTGCCACAACGACTCGGTCGAGTGGAAAGAAGGTGTTCACCGATCGGACCATTGAACTTTTCTTCGTGCGCCCGGCGTATCTTCGCCCCGGTGAGCACATCGAGGAATCCATCGCCAAAGTGCAGCACGTGCGCACCCAGGGAGTCTGGCGCCTCT
>JBDKKE010000327.1:0-4535 GCA_039796255.1 Verrucomicrobiota bacterium
GGTTGCGCAGGACCACCGGTCGCTTCACCTGCTGGCCGTGGAACAGATCCTTGATGGGGTTGAGCCCGCGGTTCCGCCAGAGTTCCTGACCATCCCGGGTGGACCAGCAGCGTAAGTGGTAGGCCGCCTGTTCCCCCACGCTCCGTGCGGCGGACAGCACCAATCGGTCGCCCATGACCGAAAGGCCCAGAATGTCCCGCGCCTCCGGCCATCTCAACGGCTGTTCCCACAGCGTGTTTCCGGTCTCGCCATCCCGGCAGACCACCACGGCGTCCTCCAGAATCTGCGCACAGGTGAGGCGACCCACCGCGTTGGTGCGCGCCGCCGGACCGCGCGCTTCCACGGCGTAGAGGCGGCCCTGCGACACACAGAGCGTTGCATTCACCAGCAGGCCCGCGGTGGCGTGAACCCATCCGGCGGAACCTTCCAACGTCGCAAGACGGAACACGCCGCGCGAACACACCAACGGCCGCTCGGAGCGATATTCCAGGTCCACCAGGTCGTACTCCTTCACGGTGCGCGACGCGGTGGCGGACTGACCGCTGCCATAAACCGCCGCCCCTTCGAGGGCCAGCCATCCCCAGTGCAGACTTGGCATCGGAACCGGGATTCGCCGGTTCATGACGCCTGTGCGCCCCTCGATTTCCCACAAGGTGTCGTTCACCGCCACGAACGCCTGGCTGCCGTCGTCCCGCAGCGCCGCATATCCCCCGTCATAGGGCATCGCGTAGCGCATCGACTCGGGAAGTTCTACCTGCCACCGCACCGTCCCATTGCGGGCGTCGGTGGCGATCAGGGCATTCTCGGCCATGGAAACCAGCAGTCCGCCGGCCGCCAGGGGCGCGTGTCCGCGCGTGTGGCGATCGGGCATCCGCTCCGGTCCGTGGCCCCCGAACCACTGCAGCCGCGGAAATCCCGTCAGCGCCTGGGCGGAGGCGCAGACGTTGGCGGCCGTGCCATAGAGATGGGTCCACGATCCCGACCCGGCCTCCGGAGGCGCGGTAGCCGTCCGGCCTGCGGACACGATGACTCCCGACGGTCCGGGACAGGCCAGCCGGACGGCCTCTGGGGCACCCAGGTCGCCAGCGATCACCAGATTGACCAGATGATCCGCGATCGGCACCGAGCCATCGCCGCGCCGGGCCACCACGGAAGCGCGCACGCCCAGCCATCCTTCGTCCGCCAGCGATTGACGCATCGCGGCCACCTGAGCCTCCGGCATGGCGAGCACGATGTGCAGTGAAGTGGCCGCCACCAGCGCTGCCACGGTGGGTAACGGGTCCCCGGGTCCGGTCCATAGGGCCAGGCCCCGCGGGGACGACAACGCCGCCGTCCATTCCGCGACGCTGGACTGGAGAGTCGCCGGGGCGCGTACCGGAGAATGCGGGGGCGTCGGAGCCGGGGGATCGAAGCGCGGCAGGAACGCGCGGATCACCCCGTCGCGGGTGACGGCAACCAGTCCGTTGGTATCGGCCGCCAGGGCGGCGACTGGACCCGGCATTGGCAGCGTCTGACGGTGCGTGCCCGTGCTCGCGTCCAGCACCTCGATGGCCTCGCGCGTCCCGGCGTAGACCCGATCACCGGCCACGATCAGCGCAGCGCCGCCACCGCATTCTGTTTTCCAACGCAGCGCCTTCTCCAGGTTGCCCCGGGACTCGCGCAGGATCCGGCGGTCCAGGGCGGTGAGCTCGAATCCATTGACCAAGTAAACCGTCCCCGGGGTGACCGCCATCTGGCGGCCGGGATAGGACACCAGCTTGGCGCCGGTGCGGGAATCGCCTCCCTGGATCGATCCGGTGGGACCGGGTCCGGCGAGCGTTTCATTCTCCGAGACGACGGCGAAGGTGCCGGAGGCGGACGGCACATCCCGGACCGGGGCGCCGTCGCGTTTGCGATGAATCTTGGGTGAGGCGCGCCCCAGCGGAATGACCAGTTCGGACCCGGCATCCGCCAGATAACCCTGTGGCGATAGCGACTCCAGGCTTCGTCGCCATCGAACCCGCCCATCCCCCTCGTCGAGCGCGGCCAGATAGGTCCCTTCGAGCGGGAAGAGACCGGCGCCGACATACACCACGCCTTCGGACACCAGCAATCCGGTGCGGATTGGACACGGGCTGATGAGACGTCCATTGCCGGAGATCCACGGCTGATCGGGTCCGATGCGCGCGGTCCAAACCTGCTTCCCGGAATCGAGGTCTAGGGCGTGAACCAGGCCATCGTCGGATCCGACAAAAACACGATCCCCGGCCGCCGCGGGGGCGAAGCGGACCGGTGCGCCGCAGAAGTAGCGCCAGCGGGTGCGTCCGGTGGACAGTTCCACGGCCCGCACCTCGTCATGGGTGGTGGCGAACACCACCAGTCCCCGGGCGAGGATGGGAACCGGGGCCTGGTCATCCGCCGCGCGGGCGGTGAGAGCCTGGGGAATGTGCTGCCACAGACTACCCCGCGCCTCGCCGGTCCACGCCGGAGTGGGAGGCGGCGTGGAAAGCGTCCATCCCTCGACCAGCACCGCCGGCGGACCGGACTCCACCGCCGCCGTGCGCCCGCCGTTTCCGCGGGCCGCGGGCCAGTCCGCGCTGGCATCCCCGCTGGCAAATCCCAGCAGCATTGAGAACAGGATTGCTCGGCAGCGCATGCCGGACGATGACCCAAGCGGCGGCGTCATCAAGCGCGCGAAACGAACCCGACACGGTAGGGGCGCGTTCCACCCACGCCCCACTTCAATCCCGCTGCGCTGAGGAATCACCCATTGGGGAACGCGGGCAGCCCCAATACGTATCCAGTCAGTTGCAATATCTGGGGAGCGCACGCGCCCCCGTGTGCTGGCCGAGGCGCTCTCGCCTCGGCCGGTGCGCATAACGGATCACTGAGTGGTGGAGACTCCACACACTCAACACGGACGGCGAGGGCGCCATTCCAAGAAAGGGAGGTTTTCAGCCTCAGGAAACCCAGAATACCCTCAGGGGAAACCACCAGGTAGCGCCGAAGAACCAGAGTGAGACGCGATATCCGGAGAAGCCGGCCAATGGAGCTTCCTGCCAAGCCGCCGCATCGACAATGACCAGTGGCGCCACAGCAATACCCCGGGTACGCGCCCGCCATACTGGATTGCCAACCGCGAAGTTTCCGGTGGGACCCTGCATCTCGGGCACATAGGGAATGCGCGCCGACGGTTCCAACCCTCCCGAGAACGATCTGGACCCTACGGCCATCTCCTGATCGAAGGACCGATCCACAGCCGTCGTTCCCCACCACGCGGTGATCAGCCAGAGGAGCAGGTAAACAAATCCGCCAACCCTCCAGGGGCGCTTCACCGATGGGAAAATTCCATCCATGCGATGTTTCGTCCGCCAAGGATCGACAGCATAAGGCTCAGCAGAAGGCCCGAACCAAAAGCTAACGGACGCCCGATCCGGATCCAGCGGGACCCAGGATTATCGCCACCGAATATGAACTCCAGAGCGTAACAGAATGTGAAACAGACGTTGGCTGCGAGGGCAGACAAACCAAACCAGAGAACGGCATAGAAGGGGTGCATCTGCCGTTCATCTCCAGCCGCCATGACGCCCGCGGCCAACACGTAAGTCAGCACTGCCGGCGGTACCAGTGCGATATTGTAAACAATGCGTCGCCTCTCCCAATAGCGGATCGCTGACCGGTGAATGGCATTCCATTCGCGCACAACCTCCATGGTGCCTGAATTCGATGGGGATGCTCCAGTCTTTACCACCTCCACAAACGAAAACGACTGCATTGTTGAAGGTGCCGCTGCGTCCGCCCCACCCACCCGATCTGAATCCCTTAGCCTCGGCGAGAATCGCCGGTCGCCCTCAGTCCAGAAACGCGGTGAGCGGACTGGTCGGGCTCGCGGTGTGCCTCACCTCTCCCAGTCCGATCTCAAACGCCGTCCGCCCCGCCTCCACCGCCTGGCGAAAGGCCACGGCCATGCGGTTGGGATCGCTGGCCACGGCAATGGCGGTGTTGACCAGGACGGCATCCGCTCCGAGTTCCATCGCCTCCGCCGCATGACTGGGGGCGCCGATCCCGGCATCCACCACCACTGGCACCGTGGCCTGTTCGATGATGATGCGGATCTGATCCCGGGTCTGGAGACCGCGATGGGAGCCAATCGGGGAACCCAGGGGCATGACCGTCGCGGTGCCGACTTCCTGCAGCCGCTTGGCCAGGACCGGATCGGCATTGATGTAGGGCAGAACCACGAAGCCCTCCTTCACCAGTTGCTCGGCGGCGAGCAGTGTCTCGATGGGATCGGGCAGCAGGAAACGCGGGTCGGGATGAATCTCCAGCTTCACCCACTTGGGAAGCCCGGCGGCCACCGCCAGGCGCGCCAGGCGGACGGCCTCCTCGGCGTTCATCGCGCCGCTGGTGTTGGGCAGCAGCAGGTACTTCGACGGATCGACGAACTCCAGGATGTTGGCGAAGGGATCCTTGCGTCCGGTGAGGTCGGCTCGCCGCAACGCCACGGTGACCATCTGCGTGCCGCTCGCGGCGAGGGCGTCGCGCATCGCCTCAGG
>JBDKKE010000328.1:0-9215 GCA_039796255.1 Verrucomicrobiota bacterium
CCTTCACCGCCTTCTCGGTTGGGGCGATGGCAGGGGCCAATTCCCTGGAGATTGTCCGCACCGGACCCGCGGTAGCGGGAGTCTCCTACTGGATCCAGCACGACTTCGTCCGTCTCGAATCTCGTCGACTCAGCAACACCCAACCCATACTCGCTACGCCACCGGATCGGGTCATTGATGAACTGGCTCTGTTCACCATGGCCCTGGCGGCCACGGACACCGATCTGCCGGCGCAGACGCTGACCTACTCGCTGGTGAGTGGACCGGACGGTCTGACGGTGAGTCCGACAGGCGTGGTGGCCTGGATGCCTACCGAAGCTCAGGGATCCGGCAGTTACCCCGTGGCGGTCCAAGTCTCCGACAATGGCTTCCCCATCCAGAGCGACAACCAACAGTTCATCGTCCAGGTCAACGAGGTTGCCGATCCCGCCCTGCGCACCGTCTGGCTCGTCGGCACCGACAATAGTCCGGCCATCCTTCCCTACCGTCCCTCCCTGGAGTTCAGCTCGGAGAACTATCGCAACGATCTGCCCCCGGGAAAGGTGACCCGGCTGACTGGGGATCCGGAACTGGTCCCGACCAACAACCCCACTGCCGACGACGACTTCTACTTTCAGGGACTCTATCCGGCGGGCTTCAACGGACTGCCGAACCCGTTGAACGTGCCCAATGATGAGCCCGCCCTCGCGTGGGAGCGGGCCCTCACCCATGGGGACCGGACCAACCGGATCCACTTCCTGCTCGGCGCCGGCCAGGTGACCACCGCTTCATCGCTTCGCCTCAGCTTCGAACTGGTCACCGGCGGCTTCTTCGTCGGGGGTGTCCTGCAAAGCGGCTTTGCCGATCACGACATCGTGGTCCGCTTCCGCAATGCCACCGGGGTCACCACCGACCTGTTCTCCGCCCGCGTCTCCCAGACGACCAACATCGTCCTCAACTTCACCGCCGCCAGCGTGGCCGCCTCCGCCGGTCCGAATACCCTTGAAGTCGTCCGCACCGGACCCGCCCTCCCCAACACCTCGTACTTCATCCAGTTCGACTACCTCCGTCTGGAAAGCCTCTCCAGTTCGGCCCCGACCGGCACCCTGGGTCTGACCCTGGCTTCGGGCCCATCCACCTCCAGGAATCCGGCCTCCGCCAACGACCACGCGCTTGCCGCGTCCCTCCGTCACGGCGTCGTTTCCATTCAGGGGGTGGACTACCTGACACTCACCTACGATGAACCAGCGGAACCATCCCCGGGAATACGCGACCTCCCGGAAGCCACTCCCGATCTGATCCACTGGTCGGAGGCCTCCGTCGAACTCCTGGGCATCCAAACCTTCCACGATCACCGCTCCACCACAGTGCGCGATAGGGTCCCTATCGGCGCATCAGATTCCCGCTTCCTGCGGGTACGGCGCGAAATCGCGCCTGCCCCTTCTCCGTCCGCACTACGGCCGGTCCCGTCGGTATCTTCGGAGTGATTCGCATTCCCCGACCGAGGGAGAACGCAGAGACCAGCGACCTCCATCCATCGCGAAATCGAATGGTAGCGATTTCACCGCCCATCCACGAGCAAACCCGCAGGCTTTCTCATTCCAAATCAGCCACTTAACGCGAACACGACTTAACCATTGGGCCCGTCATAGTATTACTCATTTATACCGATAACGCCGATGCGATTACCTACCATCCCCTGACTTGCCGATTTTAATACCACATCCGCTAAACACTGATTGACCAGAGCATCGACTTAATTTTGCTCGCGGGTGATGTTTGCGTCTTTGAGCGGCATGAACCCACTTCGATGGACCCTCGCGATTCTCCTGCTGGTCTGCGCAACGCCGCGGGCGGAGGCCGCCGTCCGTCTGCATCCCACTTTCTCCAACAACGCGGTGCTGCAGCGGGGGATGCCCGTGCCCATCTGGGGCACGGCGGCAGAAGGCGAACCGATCACGGTGATGTTCGCCGGCCAGAGTGTCTCCACCGTGGCGACTCAGGGAAGGTGGAGGGTGACGCTGGCCCCGTTGCAGACCTCCAACCAGGGAGCGACGCTCCGGGCTGTGGGGCCTCAGAACGAGGCGGTGATCCAGAACGTGGTCGTCGGGGAAGTGTGGATCTGCTCCGGACAATCTAACATGGAATGGTCACTCCAGGCCAGTTACCAACCCGAGGCTAACATTGCCGCAAGCGCGAATTCAAATCTCCGACTGTTCCACGTCGCCAAACGGTACTCCCCAACGCCACTCACCGATCTGGACTATGCAGCACACGCCTGGTCAGTCGCCTCCCCGGTGAGTGTTCGGACATTTTCCGCAGTGGGCTATTACTTCGGCCGCCACCTGGAGTCCATGCTCCGGGACCAGGGAGTTCCGGTGGGCATCATCCACACCAGTGCCAGCGGCTCCTCCGCGCATTCCTGGATCCGCGAAGACGTGCTCCGCGCCGACCCCGAATATACCACCCACCTAGTGAACCCGGCAGTATCCCAACTGGCGATCTGGCAGGTTTCCTATGACGCCTGGAACGTTCGGAAGAACGCCGCCTTGGCTGTCGGCGAGTCCTTTACTGAGGTTGCCCCCTATCGACCCTGGCAACCGGCAGAACTCTACAACGGAATGCTGACCAATCTGATGCCTTATGCCATTCAGGGGGCCATTTGGTACCAGGGCGAATCCGATGTCGGACGCGCCTGGCTCTACCGTCGCCTCCTTGCCGACCTGATTCGCCATTGGCGACAATCCTGGGGCCAGGGCGATTTCAGTTTCTTCGCCGTTCAATTGCCTGGCTGGGACAGGGATCGCATGCGCGACCTTTCGGTCATCGCAGCGGAGATAGGGGAATCTGAATGGGCGGAATTGCGTGAGGCCCAGTATAAAACGGTTTCGCAGTTACCCAAAATGGATGTCGCCATCATCACCGACCTCAGTGAGAAGGACGTACTGCATCCCCTGAGAAAGCAACCCGTGGGCGAGCGTCTGGCCGGTCTGGCCCTTTCCCAGGTCTACGGGGTCCGCATTCCATCGCGCGGTCCACGCCTCCAATCGCTGACCGTGAATGGCACCAATGCTGTGCTGCGATTCTCCGACGTGGAGCAGGGCCTTACCACTCTCGACGGCACCCTGCCCTCCGGCTTCACGCTGGCCGGCGCGAATCGGGGGTTTTACCCCGCATTCGCCAGAATCTCCGCCACCAATGAGATCACCCTTTACAGTCCACAGGTCAGCATGCCGGTCGCCATACGGTATGGGTGGAATGACTATCCGGTGATCAATCTCGCCAATTCCGCCCTCCTGCCCGCATCGCCGTTACGCACCGACAATTGGCCCACCTCCACCGAATGGAAACGTCTTTCGACCCTGGAACTCGGGCCTTTCACTCAAACCTTGAGTGCGTCCTTTTTTGGACTCCCAACACAAACACTTTCCTTTTCGCTGCTGCAGGGACCCGCGGGGTTGGCGATCAGCACGTCCGGGGTGTTGACCTGGACCCCGACAGAAGCCATGGGACCAGGATCTTATCAGGTGATTGTGCAGGTGACCAACACGGCATCGCCTCCGTCGGCATTCCGCCTGGGATTGGTCATCTCGGCTCTGGAATCGAATACGGCGCCCCTGCTCGCCCCCATTCCCAACCAAACGATCGATGAACTGAGCCCGATGTCCCTGTCACTGGCCAATGCCGGCACGGATTCCGATGTTCCACTCCAAAGATTAAATTACTCGCTCGTTTCCGGACCTCCAGGATTGCAGGTTGGCCCCCTCGGAACGCTCGCCTGGATCCCCAATGAAGGCCAGGGACCGGGGACCTACACGGTCACCGTTCAGGTGAACGACAACAGCACCCCCTCCTACAGCGCCACTCGGGAATTCACGATCATCGTCAATGAAGTTGCGGACCCGTCACTGCGCACCCTCTGGCAGGTCGGCATCGACGACAACCCGGCGGGCTCGCCCTACAGGCCATCCTTTGAGTTCAGCATCGAGAACGGTCGCAACGACCTCCTTCCCGGAAAAGTCACCCGCCAAACCTGGGATCCCGAGTATGCCTCGGCGACCAATCCGACGGCGGATGACGACTTCTACTTCGCGGGATCCTATCCCGCAGGCTTCAATGGGCTGCTGGCTCCCTTGAACGTTTCGAATGATGAGCCCTCGATTGCCTGGGAGCGGGCTCACACGGCGGCCGATACGGCCAATCGCATTCATTTCATACTGTCCGCCAGCCAGATCGCCGCACTGTCTTCGCTTCAACTGAGCTTCGAACTGGTGTCCGGAGGTTCGGCGATTGGGGGAACGGCTCAGCCGGGCTTCGGCGACCATGACATCGTCGTGCGCTTTCGGAACACGGCCGGGAACACCACGCCACTCCTCTCCCAGCGCGTGTCCCAGACCACCAACATAACCCTCACCTTCGCCGCATCCTCCGTGGGGGCGATGGAGGGACCCAACACCGTCGAAATTGTGCGCAGCGGCCCGGCCGTCTCGGGAGTCTCCTACTGGATCCAATATGACTATCTCCGCTTGGAATCGCGTCCGGTGGGCAACACCACGCCGATCATTGCCCCACCTTCGAATCGGATCACCGATGAACTGGCTCCACTGACCTTCGGCCTGAGTGCGACCGACACCGACGTCCCGGCCCAAACGCTGACCTACACGCTGGTGAGCGGGCCGGCGGGTTTAACCGTGAGTGCCAGCGGAACGGTGGCCTGGACGCCTACTGAGGCCCAGGGACCCGGCATTTATCCGGTAGTCGTGCGGGTGAGCGATAACGGGATCCCTTCCGCCAGCGCCGAAGCCAGCTTCTCCATTGCAGTGAACGAGGCCAATGGAGCCCCGGTGCTGGCAGCCGTCGCGGATCAGACAGTGGACGAACTCAGCCCGCTTTCCCTGGCCCTGAGCGCCACGGATTCTGATCTACCGCTGCAGGGTCTGTCCCATTCGCTGGTCAGCGGACCGCAGGGACTGACAGTGAGTCCGGCAGGTGCCCTGACCTGGACGCCCACCGAGGCCCAGGGACCCGGAAATTACTCCGTGGTCGTGCAGGTCACCGACAACGGGAATCCTCATCAAAGCGCCAGCCGGCAGTTCACGATTGCGGTGAATGAGATCGCCGATCCCGTGATGCGCACAATCTGGCAGGTCGGCAGCGACAACAACCCGTCGGTCCTGCCGTACCGGCCGTCGGCTGAGTTCAGCCAGGAGAATAATCGCAACGATCCCCGCCCCGGAAGGGTCACCCGGATGTCCGGAGATCCTGAGTTTGTCGCGCTCAGCAATCCGACCGCGGACGATGACTTCTATTTCCGGGGTGCCTATCCGGGGGGCTTCAATGGGCTCTCGACGCCCCTCGCTGTCCCCAATGATGAGCCCCCGCTGGCCTGGGAACGAGCGCACACGGGAAACGACACGACCAACCGAGTCCACTTCCTGCTCGAAACCGCCCAGGTAACCGCCCAGTCCTCATTCAAACTGAGCCTGGAATTGGTCAATGGGGGATCCTCGGTGGGCGGAGTGGTGCAGGCGGGATTTGCCGTCCACGACTTCGTGGTGAGATTCCAGAACCCCGTCGGCGAGACCACCCCCTTGCTCGCCCAACGGGTGAATCAGACCACCAACATCGTGATCGAATTTGCCGCTTCGACGGTGGGAGCTTTGGTGGGAGCCAATACCATTGAGATCGTCCGCACCGGTCCCACCGTGCCTGGCGTGTTTTACTGGATCCAATACGACTACCTCCGTCTGGAATCGCGTCCGGTGGGCAACACCGCGCCGACCCTGGCCACCCCATCCGATCAGTCCGTTGAAGAATTGGCTCCTCTGGACCTCTCCCTAAGCGCTTCCGATGCCGATCTACCCGCACAGACGCTGACGTTCTCCCCGGTCAGTGGGCCGGAGGGCCTGACCGTCAGTCCAACCGGCGCGGTGACCTGGACGCCCACCGAGGCTCAGGGCCCCGGCAGCTATCCGGTGGTGGTGCGAGTCACCGACCAGGGAATCCCGCCCGCCAGCGCCGAGACCAGTTTCTGGATCGAAGTGACCGAGGTGAACTCCGCCCCGGTGTTGGCGGCCGTCCCGGACCCAACTACGGATGAATTCAGCCCCTTCTCCCTCACCCTGAATGCCGCGGACGCCGATCTTCCGGAGCAGACACTGACCTACTCCCTGGTCAGCGGGCCGGACGGCCTGACAGTGAATGAACAGGGAGAACTGATCTGGACTCCCAACGAGGCCCAGGGACCCGGAACTTACCCCGTGGTGGTAAGGGTCACCGACCCTGGATCACCGTCCGCCAGCGCCGAGACCAGATTCTCCATCACGGTTAATGAGGTAAATACCGCTCCGGTGGTGGTGGGAGTCGTGGACCAGACCGTGGATGAACTCCGTCTGTTCCAACTGACCCTGAGTGCCGCAGATTCCGATGTGCCGGCTCAGGGCCTGACCTACTCACTATTGAGTGGACCGGACGGCCTGACAATTAGTCCGACCGGAGACCTCGCTTGGTCACCAACCGAGGCTCAAGGCCCCGGTTCCTTTGCCGTGGTGTTTCGGGTGACGGACCACGGGACACCGCCCCTCAACGCTGAGACGGGGTTCTCCGTCACCGTCAACGAGGTCAACGCAACGCCAGTCCTGACGGAGATTGCCCACCAGACGGTGAACGAACTCAGCCCGTTTCAACTGAGTCTGGACGCCGCGGATTCCGACCTGCCGGTGCAGAGCCTGAGCTACGCCCTGGTCAGCGGACCCGAAGGCCTGACGGTCACTGAACTGGGGGAACTGGCGTGGACACCAACCGAGGCCCAGGGACCCGGTACCTACAACGTGGTGGTGGGGGTCAGCGACAACGGCATTCCACCCAAGACCGCAGAGACCGGTTTCGTGATTACCGTCGACGAAGTGGCAGCCCGTCCGGTCCTGCGCCAATACTGGAGCTTCAATGAAACCAATGCCCTCCTGAGCCCACAACAGGGGGCTGGAGCAGCGGGCATCACCGTGCTTCCCGGCCCCACAACCACGGTGCAGTCCGGAAACGAACCTGCCTTTGAGGGCTTCAATTCCCAGAATGGAAGTGAAACGGCCACCCATCTGCGCATCCTCGAACCCATCGGGGCGGAGATCCTCCTCCGCCTGCCGACAACGGGCGTGATGGACACGGTTGTCCGTTATGAGACCCATAGATCCAACCAGGGCCCGGGAATCCAGCAGATTGAGTACACCGCGGACGGCTCCGCGTTCCTACCCTTGAGAATCCTTCCAGTGGCGGATAACACAGCCTCCCTGGTCGAACTGGATTTCTCGAATTTACCGGCGACCGACAACAACCCTGAATTTGCAGTACGAATCACTTTTGCTGCCGGCGACGGAGGCATCGCCGGTGACAACCTCTTCGACAATCTCACCCTGCACGGTCGACTCCTCCCTGGATTCGAGGCCTCAGGCTTCCCCCAATTGTCGACGTCAGGAACTTCACCCGTCGAATCCCAGGAATCACTCGTTCTGACCCTGACAGGCATCGACCCGGACGCTGATCCGCAGACACTCACCTTCCAATTGATCAGTGGCCCCCCAGAACTGACGGTCAGTCCTGAAGGAGAGGTCGCCTGGACTCCCAACCCGTCGTATGAGGGATCCACGGTACCGGTGGTCATTCGGGCAACCGATAACTCGCCCTCTGCACTTCATTCGCTGGGACGATTCGATCTGTCGGTACACCCCCCCAACGCTTTGCCCACGCTGGAAGACGTCGATCCCATCACCATCGACGAACTGTCGCCGCTAATACTGGACCTTTCCGGAAGCGACAGCGATTTGCCGGCCCAGACCCTCACCTTCTCTCGGGTGAGCGGTCCAGCGGGACTAACGGTTAGTCCGACGGGTCGTGTGGCATGGACTCCCGGCGAAGATCAGGGACCGGGAACCCTCGACGTCGTGGTTCGGGTCACGGACAGCGGCGCAATCCCCAGGAGCGCTGAGACCGAATTCTCCATCTCGGTAGGCGAGGTCAACGCCAACCCGTCACTCGCGGAGATTCCAAATCAGACCGTGGACGAACTCAGTCCGCTCTCCCTGACGCTGGGCGCCACGGACACCGATCTGCCCGCGCAGTCCCTGACCTACTCGCTGATCAGCGGACCGGACGGCCTCACGGTCAGTGAACAGGGGGAACTGACCTGGACCCCAACCGAGGATCAGGCCCTCGCAAGCTACTTGGTGGTGGTGCGCGTCACCGACAACGGCACTCCGCCCGCCAGCGCCGAAGCGGGAATTTTCGTCTGGGCCCTGGAGGTCAACGCAGCACCTGTGCTTGCGGGTGTCGCAAATCAGACCGCGGACGAACTCAGTCCGATCGCGTTGACGCTCAGCGCCACGGATACCGATCTACCCACGCAGTCCCTGACGTACGCCATGGTCAGCGGACCGGACGGCCTCATGGTCAGTGAACAGGGCGAACTGGCCTGGACCCCCACCGAAATGCAGGGTCCTGACACCTACCCGGTCGTGGTGAGGGTCACAGATAACGGAACCCCGCCGACCAGCGTCGAGACCGGGTTCTCCATCGCCGTCAACGAGGCGAATACAGCGCCGGTACTTGCGGCGGTTGCGAACCAGACCGTGGACGAACTCAGCCCACTGCTTCTGTCACTGACGGCTACGGATACGGATCTGCCGGAACAGACCCTGACCTACTCGCTGGTTAGCGGACCGGACGGCCTCACGGTAACCGCATCAGGACTGGTGGCCTGGACCCCAACCGAGGCCCAGGGGTCCAGCAACTATCCGGTAGTCGTACGGGTGTCCGACAATGCAGCTCATCCCGGAAGTGCCGAGACCGAGTTTGCCATCCTGGTGGTGGAAGGCAGCGCTGTCCCAGTGTTTACGGCGGTCGCCAACCAGACCGTGGACGAACTCAGCCCATTTTCGCTGACGCTGAGTGCCACGGACACGGATCTGCCGGCGCAGTCCCTGACGTACACCCTGGTCAGCGGACCGGCAGGTTTGACGGTAAGTCCCGTTGGCGTACTGCTCTGGATGCCGACGGAACTCCAAGGCCCGGGCACCTACCCAGTGATAGTGCGGGTCACCGACAGCGGGATACCACCCACCAGCGCCGAGACCGGATTCTCCATCGCCGTCAACGAGGTGGCTGACGCCGTCCTGCGAACGGTCTGGCAGGTGGGCACCAATGACAACCCTGCCATCCTGCCCTACCGGCCAGTGGCAGAGTTC
>JBDKKE010000329.1:0-12399 GCA_039796255.1 Verrucomicrobiota bacterium
GCCCGCGTTGGGGGTGGCGATCACGGTGACGTCCGATCCGCTATTGAACGTTCCGCCAGCGCTGGTGGTCCCGCCGGCAATCGGCGAGGCGCTGGTGGACACCGAATAGGTGATGGGGACGAAGTTCGCCACCAGGAGACGGTTGGCAGTGACCGGTGAAGTGAAGCTGGCCGAGGCGCTGGCCACAGCACCACCCTCCGTCCAGTTCACGAAGGCATAGCCCGCGTTGGGGGTGGCGATCACGGTGACGTCCGATCCGCTATTGAACGTTCCGCCACCGCTGGTGGTGCCGCCGGCAATCGGCGAGGCGCTGGTGGACACCGAATAGGTGACGGGGACGAAGTTCGCCACCAGGAGGCGGTTGGCAGTGATCGGTGACGTGTAGCTGGCCAGGGCGCTAACCACAGCACCGCCCTCGGTCCAATTCACGAAGGCGTAGCCCGCGTTGGGGGTGGCGATCACGGTGACGTCCGATCCGCTGTTGAACGTTCCGCCACCGCTGGTGGTGCCGCCGGCAATCGGCGAGGCGCTGGTGGTGACCGAGAACGTGGACTGAGTGAAGTGGGCGATCAGGCTCTGATTGGCGGATACGGTGAAGCTGTAGCTGGCGGAGGCGCTGACCTCGACGCCACCCGCGGTCCAGTTCAGGAAAGAATAGCCCGGGTTGGCCGTCGCGAGGACGGTGGCCATCGTTCCATTTTCATATTCCCCGTCTCCGGCAGTGCTGCCTCCGGCCACCGGCGAGGCAAAAGTGGAAACTGAATGGGTGACCGGCGCGACGGCGTCGCCCGTAATCGTGACGGTATATTCCTTCGACAGGACGGCTCCGTTGAAGTCCGCGGCGTTGACGGTGAAGGTGAAGACGCCGGCCACCGTGGGTGTGCCGGAGAAGATGCCGGTGACTTCGTCCAGCGTCGTTCCGTCCGGCAGGGAGCCGGTGGTTGTGGCAAGAAATGCGGCGCCTCCCCCGATCACCACGGTGCGCTCGGCATAGGAAACGTTGAGCTCACCGTCGGGAATGTGGTCGATCAATCCCAGGGCGGGGGCGAGATCGAATCCGGCCATCTGTGCCCCGAAAAATTCTCCCACGATCACCACGGTGGAGAGGTCGACGGTGACCTCAACCGGTTCGCCCAAGGCGTCGAAGGAGTCGATGTAGGTGACGGTGCCAACCCCGTGAATGCCGTCGGCTCCTACCGTATCGCCCATCGCCTCACCGGATTCGGCGTCGATCGGCCCGACATACTTGTAAAACTCATACCGGCGGGTGATCACTTCATCCCCACCCGGAAGGTCCTCCGGAAGTCCCTTCAACTCGCCCTTGGCGTTTCCCGCGTTGGCGAATTCCGTCTGCAGGATCCGCCACTCGGTCTCCACCTCGGCGGGTTCACCGTTTGCCCAGTTCTTTGCTCCCGGATCGGCGGGGTCCGGATCCCTCAGGTCGACGAGCTCCACCTTGTTGGTGTTGTGGGTCGAGGTCTTGATGTCCTTGACCCAGGTCGCCTGACCAAACTGCAGCACGGGCGGGGCCGGCGGCGGCGGAGGCACAATCACCGCCTGCACCTGGGGCAGGGGCTGGGCGGCTGCCGGCGGATAGTAGGTGAAGGTGGGCGTCGCGACATAGACCGGCAGACCGCGGACCAGGTTTCCTGTCCCGTCGTCGATCAGCCAATTGTACCTTACCGCCGACGGGGCGCCGTAGTAGCCGGCGCCGAAGTGTTCGCCACCGAAGTTGACGCTTGGGTCCGTAAACTGGTGCCCATCGGTCGGGTTAATCGGGCCCGCCGGAATGGCGGTGTAGGCGGTCCAGGTCCCGTTCGGCTGGCGGGTGCCCGCATAGCGGATGAACACCTTGGGGTGCAGCGGGTCCGAGTTGTCCTCGGTGATCTTCGGGATGCCGTAGTGATTGTAGTCGTAGGTGTAGGTGATGTCCCGGCTGTGGATGTCGTCCAACTCGATTTCGAATCCGTGGGCTTCAACCCCGGTGTCGTTGACGCAATCGAAGTTGTTCAGCGTGCCGTAGGCGGAGCTGGCCTGCGCGGAGTGCGTCAGCGCCAGAACCAGGGTTGAGGAGGCGATGCCCAGCAGTCGGGAGGCCCAGTTGGCGAGCTTTCCCCTGGGAATGGCTCCGGTGGCCGCCGAGGTTTGGTGTTGCGTCTGAAGGTGGGGTCGAATCCCGGCGGCAGTTGAGGAGCCGGTGATTCCTTGGTTGGTGGTATTCATGGCGAGTGCTTTCGAGCGTCGTGTTCGGTGTCTTGTTTTGATTCGTTCTTCGCGTTCCTTCGAGCCGCCGTAACTCCCGCTTCGGGCGGGTCGGAATCAGCGGCACTGCAGTCGCTAACTTCCCGAACGGTAGGGCGCCTTCATGAATGGAGCGCGGTGGTGGGAATGAACATTCGTTCACAATCGGCCAATTCATTCCCGATCCCGGACCGTCGAGACATCGTTGCCGCCCTCCGGCTATTGGCGGCTGAGGTCTCCCCCGGGGTGACGCCCCGCGCGTCGCCATCGATTCCGGCGAGGGCAGGCTTTGGGAGATTACAGTGTGCAACTCATTGAAATGGAGGTGGTTCATGGGAGATTTGGGCTTGCGATGGTGCGGTCTTGAGCCTTGCGCGGCGCGACTTGCTTGCGACTCTCGGCCCATGCGCGTGCTGCTCGTCGAAGACGACAAGAAAACCGCTGCGTTTATTGCCAAGGCTCTGAGGGCAGAGGGGTTTGCCGTCGATCATCTGGACGACGGGGACGAGGCGCTCGCGGTGTTGTCGACCACGCCCTTCGATGGCGTGGTGCTCGACATCATGCTGAAGGGACGGGACGGACTGAGCGTCCTGAAGCAGATGCGCGCGCGGGGGAATCGGACGCCGGTCCTCCTGCTTTCCGCTCGCGGTGCGCTCAATGAGCGGGTGGAGGGGCTGAATGCCGGCGCCGACGATTACCTGCCGAAACCCTTTGCGCTCGATGAGGTGGTTGCCCGCGTTCGCGCCCTGTCCCGGCGTGGCGGTGATTCGAAGATGGCGGTTCTCACCGTCGGAGATTTGACACTGGACACCATCTCGCGCGTGGCGACACGGGGTGGGCGCCACGTGGAACTGACGTCGCGTGAGTTCCGACTTCTGGAGTATCTGATGCGCTCCGCGGGCCGCGTCTGCAGTCGCATGATGATTCTCGAGAAGGTCTGGGAGTATAACTTCGATCCCGGATCGAATGTCGTGGATGTCTATGTGGGGCGGCTTCGCGAGAAGATCGAAGCCGACCCGGGGCCGCGACTGCTGCATAGCGTGCGCGGCGAGGGCTACATGATGAAGGCCACGACATGACCATCCTCCGGCGGCTGGGTATCGGCTACGCCTGGATCAGCGGGGTCTGTTTGCTGCTGGTGGCCTGGCTGGGGTACCACGAATTTGTCGAGGAGCCGGCGGAGTTTGCAGCGATGGGGTTGACCAACGTCCACAAGGATACCGAGGCTGAACTGTTAACCGTCTGTTTTCTGGCCAGTGTCCCCCTCCTGCTGGGGGCTGGATGGTGGTGGATCCGGCATGTGCTCGCCCCCCTCGGGACGTTGGCGGAGACGGTGGAGACGATTGATTCCAACAATCTGCGGCAACCCATGGTGCGCAGCGGAAACGGGGACGAACTGGACAAACTAACCGCCGGGTTCAACGGGATGATTGCGCGGATCGACGAGTCCATCCGGCATATCCACGAGTTCACGCTTCATTCCTCCCACGAATTGAAGACTCCGCTGACGGTCATGCGGGCGCAGTTGGAGACGGTGCTGCGGGAGATTCCGCCCCCGGTGCCGGAGCAGTGGAAATGGATCGAGAGTCAAATCGATGAGGTGAAACGACTCACCAAAATCGTGGACGCGCTCACCCTGCTGACCAAAGCGGATTCCGGACTGGTCGAGCTCGAGCGTCTGCCGGTGAAGTTGGACGAATTGGTGGAGGAGTCCTTCGAGGACGCCCAGATGCTGGCGCAACCGCGGGGGCTGACCGTCACCCTGGATGCCTGCGAGGGATCGACGGTCTCCGGCGACCGACACCGCCTGCGGCAGTTGCTTTTGATCCTCACGGACAACGCGGTGAAGTACAGTGAGGCGGGCGGAAGGATCGCGGTTTCCCTTCGCCGGAAGGATGGGGCCGCCGAGTTGCGAATCACCAATTCGGGCGGCGGCATGGCCCCGAAGACCCTGGAGAACATCTTCGGACGGTTTGTGCGCGGCGAGAATGCCCAGGGGCAGGTGGAGGGATGCGGCCTGGGTCTTACCATCGCCCGATGGATCGTCCTGGCCCACGGTGGGAGCATTCAGTTGGTGGCTGAGCCGGTCGGAATGATCACCGCAGTGGTCCGACTTCCCCTGGGTGCGGAGTTGCCGGCCGCGACCCCCCGCTCCGGGCGCGTCGTCGCATGATCCATTTTCCCCAGAGAACGTGTCCGGCCACCGCGGCGGGGGCGAGCAGACCCAGGGTGACGTGGATCTGTCCGTTCCAGTCCCTGAGACCGTCGCCCACGAAGTAGAGCACACCGTATCCCGTGACCGCCTGCAGCAGGAACCATCCGATCAGCCCGGTTCCACTGATTCGATTGGTGCCGGACGGCCAGGCACGACGGACGTGCACGGCCAGCACCGTTCCCAGGGTGACGAGGAAGGCCATGGCGGCGCCCCCGTGCACCCGCATGAGCCGGGGTTTCCATAATTCGGCCCACGCTACGGGCTTCCCTGCCTCTTCCGCAGCTTCATCCCCCAGCCACCAGATCAGCCCGCTGGTGAAGAGAAGGGCGAAGAGGGAATAGAGAACAGCGCGGTGGCGGCGGCTCAGGCGGAAGGGGCGGGGGAGCATGGGGGATTTGACCAGGGATCAGGCTTATTCCTTCAACAACTCCCGGATGGCTCCCATGAGCACCGTCTCGACTTCAGGGGCGACGTTGGAGGAGCGGGGCTCCGTCTCGTATCCTCCCTCGGTGTAGGCGCGGGCGGTGCCGATGTACCAGGGGCCGTAGTCGCCATAGGCAGCCATGGCGACGAAGCGCTTAGGGCGCTCAGCTTTGGCGGCCAACTGGTACTCCACGAACAGCTCGCCGGGAAGGTGGAGCATCCGGGCGTTGCCAATGCGCAGGCAGGACACGTCGATGGGATGCCCCGCTCCGCACCGGCGCAGCCAGGCGAGTCGCGATGCGCCGCCCTGGGTGAGAAAGGCTCCGGAGCGGCCCTTGAGTTCCGCCAGGAGTTCCGCCTCCTGGAGATGCTTCGAGGGAGGGAGGAGCACCGGTACCGACTGCCAGGAGACGTCCGAAGACGTGACGGGTTGCCGCTGGGTGTTGTCCCAGGCGCGCTTCATGCCGTCCGCAACCCGTTCGGCCAACACTAACCGATTGGTCGGCGAGCCATCGTTGTATTTGCCGGCGCCGATGTTGCCGCCCGCCCCGTTAAAGTGGATGTGCAGGGCCTCGGGAACGGCCATCTGGCGGAGAAACCGGGCGACTCCCGGGAAATCAGGATTGGGAATGCCGGTCCGGTAGTAGCTCTGCGGATGCGTGGCGTAGTAGCTGAGCACCGCCACCGGACGATTGGTACTCCACAGGCTCACCAGGGAGAGTTCGGGATCAATCGTGCCTTCGGGTTCGGCGCGAAGGGCGGGGTCGGTGGTGGCGGTGTAGCGGACGGCGCGGACCTTGCCGTCGGGACCGAAGATTCGGCGATTGGACGCCACCTGATGGATGGGAGCGCGTCCGAGTCCCAGATGGGTCACAGGTTGCGCAAGCGGGAGGGATTCCCGGACTGCCACGTCGAGGCGGCGCAGGACCTCCCTTTGAAAGGTGCCGTTGAAGTTCAACAGATCGAGTCCGGCGTTCTTGAGGATCTGCTCCGCCCCAAAGTCACAGTCCGGCGCATCGTGCTGATGCAGCGAATGGACGGTCACCCGTTCGGGGACCGTCCCCGCCGCATCGGCGAGCGTGCGTCGGAAGGCATCGTGCCCCTCGTTGGCAATGCCGAGCCAGTCCACGGCGCAGAGGACGATGGGTTGTCCGGATCCGAGCAGGACGATCCCCCGCGCTCGCAGACCGAGATCCCACGCATTGGTAACCGGGTCGTAGGCCATGCGGCTGCCGATGGGCGGCGTGGCGTCCACGTCGAAGGTGGCCACGCGGAGGGAGCCCTGGGCCCGCGCCAGAGTCAGTGCCAGCGGCAGAAGACAGACCGCCAGGAACGCCCGACGGAGAAGGAGTCGCATGCCGAAGCCTATCGCGGGACTAGGCCGCGTGGGGAGTCCGGATTCCAAAGCGCCAATAGCCAATAGCCAATAGCCCATCGCCTATCGCCTATCGCCTATCGCCTATCGCCTATCGGCTATCGGCTATCGGCTATCCCCAGTCACTTCCCCCCGCGTCGGGAGAACGTCTTTTCTCCCACCCAGCGGGTGTTGAAGCGCTCATGTAGTGCGTCGCTGGGGAAACCCGGGCGTGACTCCTGTCCATGACGCTGGTCATCCATGTCGCGCCAGGGCAGGGGTTCGATGGTGGTGCCGCGGGCCACGTGATAGTCGGCGTCCTTGTCCCATCCGGTGGTGAACAAGAAGAAATCCCGTTCGACACCGTCCGCCTTCGCGGGCACCTGCGCCGTGGCGAATTTCAGGGTCAGCTCGTCGCCGCCGGCAATCACCGCCAGGCCGTTGTCGTCCTCGGCCAAAAGCTCATCCACCGGACCGTACCGGGTCGCCCAACCCGAGGGCGTGATGCGCCAGGGAGGCGAGGACTTCACCCGGGTGTAGTCCGGCGTCAGTGGATCGGTCCAGGGCCGGTTCTCGAACTCGCTGTACCCGCGCCAATGAAGATCGCTGGAGGTGGGGTTGAGGGCCGTGGCGTTCGCTTTCGCAGACTCGGTGAACAGGGCGATGCGGTCCCAATGGATCTCAAAGGCCTGACTCAGACGCAGACGCCGCGCACCGGCGGGGAGGCGTCCGGTCAGATCCACGACGATGCCCTTGGTCTTGCCCGCCGGCGCCCCCACGGTGACGTCCACTGGCTGCCAGCCCCGGGGTGTCTCGGCTTCGAGAACCGGGAAGGGGAAGGGGAAGTCCGGGTTGTGCGCCGCCGCGATGTTCGCCATGCCGCCGCCGAAGCGGAGCCATCCGGTCAGCGCCAGAACCAGGGGGCGATCCGTGGCCAGTTCACCGAAGTCGAGCGTGATGCCGAAGGGTTCGGCGAGTCCTCGATAGTGGGTGCCGCGCAGGGCCAGCGGCGAGACCCGGACTCCATCGGTCTCGGTGAGGTCGGTGGTGACGTCGCGGGCGTCGGTCGAGCCGGTGGGCGACAGGACGGCCGATCGCAGCGGTTGGCGCCCGCCAAGCTGGAGCAGTTCTGACTTCGGGAAGGGACGTCCGGGAACCAGCTTGCCGGTCGAAAATACCTCGGTTCCTGCCGGGTGATCCACCGCCAGCAGACGCGCGGTGTCGAGGTACAGGATTTCGCGGAGTTCCTCGGTCAACTGGAGTTCATAGTGTCCGTCGCGCGGCTGAAATTCCCGCTCGCTGCCGATGCGTACGAGTTCATCCGGATCCGCTTCGATGAACCGGCCGGGAGCCACCGGCAGTCCGACCGGCGCGGCCCCCAGCAGGTCGGTGATGAAACGGTGCCGGGTGCCGTCCCAGGCGTACAGGTACGGACACGACCCCGTCGGCAGCACCAGTTCAAACACGGTGAGGGGAACTTTGCAGTCGGTCGTCACCTCGGTGGTGTCGAGTTTGGTGTCGAACCAGCGGGTGCTCACCAGGTCGAGTTGCGACCGCTTGCCGATGCCGATCTCCATCGGCAGCTGCTGGACGGTCCGCAGGGTGTGCCAGCCGCCGGACGCCAGCTCAACCTTGATGCCGAGGGCGCTGGCGTTGGAGCGGTTACCCAGCAGTCGGAGCTTGAGCAGACCGTTGGCGCTGCCGCCGTCGTTGCGCAGGAACTTCAATCCCTCCCCGCCGACATCCACGATCCAGTCCTGATCACAATCCCCATCGAAGTCCGCCGCCGCCAAATCCAGCACCGGGTGTCCCTGGAGGGAATCCAGTCCCAGGGCGGTCGTGGTGTCCTCGAAGCCCAGGCTTCCGCGGTTGCGCCACACATGCAGTCCGTCGCCACCCCAGGCGACCACGTCGAGCCAGCCATCGTTGTCATAGTCGAGGGCGCGGACGCGTTCGATCTGGTTGCCCCGGGCGGCCAGGCGACGGGGTTCCTTCAGTCCGCCGAAGCGTAGTTCGACCGCCCCCGCGGTGGCCAGGACGACGTCGGTGCGCAGGTCGTTGTTGAAATCGCCGGTGGCCAGTCCGCGCGCGATGGGCCAGTCCGATGGCTGATTGGTGGCGCTGAGACCGCCGCCGCGCAGGTTGAGCAGAAGGTGGGGCGGCAGGTTGCTCCGGGTGAGCAGCACATCGGGGAGATCATCGTTGTTGAGGTCGTCGACGGTGATTTGGGTCACGGCGGTGACGGCCAGCGGATCCGGTCCGGAGGCGGGCGGACGCCGTTCGCGGAAGACCCCGGTGCCCAGGTTGGTGAATCCGCGCAGGCGTCCGTCGGGATCGGCGATGAGCAGTCCGAGCTTGCCCGTGAAATCCAGGTCGGCCAGCGCGCCGGCCCGTCCGGCGACCTTGGCCTGTCGCAGCCCGGAATATCCGGTGACGTCGGTAAATCCACCGTTGGTGGCGAAGCGGAGCAGACTGGCCCCTTCCGGAGTCAGGATGAGGGTGTCCTCAAAGCGGTCGTTCTGGAGGTCACCGACGAGGACCTGCGCCACGTTGGAGGCACCGGTCACCGACACCGCTTCGTCGCGGGGAGCGAACACGCCATTGGAGTTCAGGAAGACGCGGGCACCGGCGGGCGATACGAGGAGGAGGTCATTGGCTCCGCGCCGGTTGATATCCAGCAGCGCCAGCGGGCCATGCAGCGTGGCGGCGGCTCCGGCGAAGGCGCGGGCGGTGTCGTCCACCAGGCGTACCGGCACCCCACGGGGGTCCGGCTGTTCCAAGGAGAAGGGGGCGCGGATGGCGGTGTACTTGCTGCGCTCGTACAGGGCGGGATTGTCGGCATTGCCCACCTTGCCGGCATTGATGCGCTGGTGCTCGGCGAGGGCGGCCTGGGCCTCCTCGCGCTGACCGAGGCGGAGGAGGGATTGGGACAGCAGGTAATTCGCGGCTGGATGATTGGTGTCGAACTGGAGTACCTCGCGGAACTGGCCCGCGGCGTCCTCGAATCGTCCCCAACCGAGGTAGGCGCGCCCGAGTTGGAAACTGACGGGATTCTCCGTCGGATCGGCGGCCTTGGCGTCGGAGAGGGACTGGACGGCATTGGAGTACTGGTTCTGCCGCAGCAGCGAGCAGCCGAGAACGTACAGGGCGGCGGCATTGCCGGGTTCGTAGCGCAGGGCCTCGGTGGCCTCGGCGGCGGCGGGAACGGCCTGTCCGGCGAGCAGGTAGGCGTTGGCCAGATTGAGGCGCGCGTCTGGATTGGCGGGATTCAGGACCAGTCCCCGCTGGAAGGCTTCGATGGCGCGGGCGGGCTCGCCCCGTTCGTAGAGGGTTTTGCCCGACGACATGATGTCGGCAAAGGCCGTGTCGGAATTGTCCCCGCGACCGTTGCGTCCAGAGAACCACCACGCCCCGGCCGCGATGCCGCCCACGAGCGCCAACACGCCGATGACGTATCCCACCCCTGCCATCCCGCCCCGTGCCGTCCGTTGATCCATAGGATTCCCGACTCTATGGGAAACCGGTCCCCGGTGCGCCACAATTTTGGCGGCGCGTCCGCCGCGGGACACCCCCCAGGAGTGTGAACTCTCCAGGTTATGGGGATCGGTAGGTGTTGAGTGCCTCCTGAAGATGCCGGGCGAATTCGGGGTAGGTCCGGGTCAGGCCGAGGACGCCGGCCCGCTTCAGTTCGTAGACCTCGCAGTCGGTGATGGCCCGGTTGGTGGCCGTGCGCGGCACGTCCATGAGAATGGCCACCTCGCCGAAGTAGGCTCCTTCGCGCAGGAGGGCCAGTTGCTTTCCCGTGTCCTCCTGCACCACCTCCACCTGTCCGCGGGTCAGGAAATACATGGCGTCTCCGACTTCGCCCTGCCGGATGAGGGTCTCCTTCGCGTCGAATTGCCGGCATTCCAGGCGCGGGACGATGTCGCGGATGAAGTCGGCGCTCGCGCTGCGGAAGAAGGGGACCTTCTCGATCAGCGGATGGATGATTGCGCGCATCTTCAGCAATTCCCGGTCGATCTTGCCCGGACCCTTCACGGGCAGATGCTCGATGAAGCGGACTCCCTCCGGCACCTGGTAGGCCGCCAGCCGGCCCTTCAGGAATTCCCGCAGCGCCTCGGGAGTCACCCCGTGGTCCGGCTTCGGGACGACAAAGGCGTGCACCACCTGTCCCCAGTGCGGATCGGGAACGCCAATCACGCAGCACTCGGCGACGGCGGGATGATCCGAGAGAGCGGATTCCACCTCCAGCGGGGAGATATTGCTGCCCCCCCGCATGATGACGTCTTTCTTGCGTCCCATGAACCAGAGGTACCCATCGTTGTCATAGCGGCCGAGATCGCCGGTGCGGACCCAGCCGCCCTGCAGAACCTTGCGGGTGAGCGCGGTGTCGTTCCAGTAGCCTTCCATCATCATCGGACTGCTGACCAGAATCTCCCCGGTCTCCCCAGTCATCGCGTCGTCGCCGCGCTCATCCACCACGCAGACCTGGGTGCCGTACATGGGCAGTCCTATCGAGCCCGGCTTCTTGCGTCCGAAGGGCGGATTCATGGCATAGGGGCCCACCTCAGAGGCGCCGCATTGTTCGGTGACGGGAATGCCGGTGATCTTTTCGAAGGCCTCCTGGAGTTGAGGCGGCACCCGGTCTCCGCCCGCGACACACAGCCGCAGGGCGCTGAAGTCACACTGGCGGATGTCCGGATGCGCCAACACTTGCGCCAGGGCGGACGGCAGCAGCGCCAGGTAGGTCTTGGCCGGCGGACGCTGCAGCGCCGTCACGTAGGCCCCGGGCGTGAACTGTTCCACCAGGCAGACGCAGCCGCCGGCGTAGAGGACCGGCAGCAGCTGGGAGCGGAGGGCCATCGGGCGGGTGATCGGGGCCGCGATCAGGGCGGTGTCGTCCTTTCCGAGGGGAACCCGGGCGAGGTACTTCTTGATTCCCGCCACCATGGCGGCGCGGGTCATGGTGACCCCCTTCGGGCGCGACGTGGTTCCCGAGGTGTAGATCATCAGGCACAGATCCCCGTCGTCGATGGGATCGGGAAACGACGGGGAGGCGGTGGGCGCGATGAGTTCGTCAAAGCTGCGCTGGCGCGGACTGGCCGGTTCGCCCCCCACCACCACCACGTGGGACACTCCGGCCAGGGCTCCTTCCGCGGTGAGGTCGTCGAGGCGATCCCGGTGGACGATGAGGACGGTGGCGCCGCTGTGACCGAGCGCGTAAGCGATCTGGGCGGCCCGGTGCCGGTAGTCGAGCGGCACCATCACGAAGTTGGCCTTGAAGCAGGCGAGATAGGCCAGAACGGTGGGCTGGCAATTGGGCAGAAGCACCGCCACACGGTCAGTGGCCTCGACCCCCGCCCTCATCAGATGGGCCGCCAGGTGGCAGGCCGACTCCTCCAACTGCGCCGCCGTCCATGTACTTCCCTGGAACTCCAGAACCCTTCGCTGAGGGTCCGCCTCCAGGGTTCGCTTCAACAGATGATGCAGCATGGGCCGGTAGGGATTTTCTGCGGTTACGGTCGGTGCCGGGCAAACGGCTCATCCACCCGCCCCGCGTTCAAGGCGGTGCGTCATTCAAGTCACAGCCAGATGTCCCCTGAGGACTCTGAGGGTGCGCCGGACGCCATCGGGTCCCACCTTTGAGGCGTGTCCCGGGCCTTGATCGTCCATGAAGCACACGAACGAACCGGGTCCAAAGAACGTTTCGCGAAGTTGGTCCGGGGGACCGGCAAAAACCGAGAATCCGCCTTCGTTGACCTGCTGCAGATAGGTCACCGGACCGTGTTCGGGATCATGGGCGGCATTGTGCAGCTCACGCGCTTCACCGGCGGCAATGTTCTGTTCCACGGTTCTCAGGACCCGCGCGTCGAGCTCGGACTGGTCGAGCGAGGTTTCCACGATTTGGGAATAGTGGGCCGGCGTGGGGCCGCAGCAGACAACGCTTAAGGAGATTCGGGGCATGGGTGTTTTGGCGCTGGGCGGATGGGAGGGAGAAGTGGTGTGACCGAGGGAAGCCGGGCGATCAACGATCAACGATCGGCGATCAGAGGCGGAGGTGGGACCAGAGTTCGGCGGGGCCCAGGCGTATATTGATGTAGAAGGGGCCGAACTCGCCGTAGCGCGCGCTGACCTCATCGAAGCGCATTTCGTACACGATCTCCTT
>JBDKKE010000330.1:0-4375 GCA_039796255.1 Verrucomicrobiota bacterium
ATACCCAACCTGCGCATCAGCGAGATCATGTACCACCCTCCGGACGTTCCTCCCGGCAGTCCGTTTGACGACGAGGACTTCGAGTTCATCGAATGGCTCAATGTCGGGGAGACCCCGATCGCGCTGTCCGGATTCCGGATTTCCGGCGGCATCCAGTTCACCGCGCCCGCCGATGCCGGGGAACTCTGGCCGGGGGAGAACCTGGTGATTCCGCGGAACCTGAACGCCTTCACCAACCGCTACGGCACCGGTGTCCGGCTGTTGGGTCCCTACACGGGCCGCATCGACAATTCCGGCGAAGACCTACAACTTACCGGTCCGCTCCAGGAACCCATCCAGAGTTTCACCTTCAGCGACCGCTGGCAGCCGGCCACCGACGGCCGCGGCTATTCCCTCACCGCCCGCACTCCGGCCGTGGCGGGAATGGACTGGAACCAGCCCGGCGCCTGGGACCGCAGTGCCGTCGCGGGCGGCACGCCCGGACGCAATGACGTCCCCGAAGCGGATCTCCACGGGGTGTCCCTACGCTGGGTCTCCGACAGCGGACTGGCCCGCCTCGTCCTCCAGTTCGAGGCCGCTGCGGGTCAGACCTACGCCGTACAGTCGGGCGCAAGCCTCCAGCAGAACACCTGGGCCACTCTCACTAACCTGCCGCCCTCCGCTGCCAGTGGCCCGTTGTCCATCGACCTCCCGCTGGACGCGGAAACCAGCCACGTCTACCGCGTCGTCACCCCCCGAATTCGCTGAAACTCGGGGTGTTGGCGGTCAATCCCGGAAGTTGACGAAGCTGACCGCCACCGGCCACTCGCCCCCCTTCACCGCGGCGATGACGTCCTGCAGGTCGTCCCGATTCTTGCCGGTGACCCGCACCTCGTCGCCCTGGATGGCCGCAGTGACCTTGAATCCCTTCTGCCGGATAAACTGCGAGATCTCCTTGGCCGCCGGTCCTTCAATGCCCTGCTTGATCTTGATGACCTGGCGCGCGTGTCCGAGAGGTGACAGCTCCGCTTCGCCCTGATCCACGTTTTTGAGGCTGATTCCCCGCTTGGCGAGCTTGCCCACCACCATCTCGGACAACTGGCGCATTTTGAAGCCGTCGCCGGCCTTCAACTGAATCTCATTCTTCAGCAGCACGATCTCCGCGCCGCTGTCCTTGAAGTCAAACCGGGTCGCCAGTTCCTTCTTGGCCTGATTCACGGCGTTCTCGATCTCCATCGAGCTGACCTGCGAAACGATGTCAAAACTTGGCATGCACCGAGACTACCCCGGCATTGCCGAAGAGGAAATCCGGAACGCGGCCAGGAGAGTTTGCGCCACAGCAGGCCGTCACCTTCATTGCCTTACGACCGGGCTTTTCCTGTGCGATCCGCCCCCGCTTTTGAGAGCGACATTTCCACCAGCAATCCTTTGACTGGCTCCATTCCCAGCGTTCCGGAATCCCTCCTCCCATGACTCCGTCCCTGCACCCCGTCCTGTTCCAGGCCAACACCCGCGTCTGGCTCACCCGCATTGCCCGCCAACTGGGACGCCAGGTCACCCTGGATGACCTCCCCGATGCCGAACTGGACGCCCTGGCCGCCGCAGGTTTCGAGTGGGTCTGGCTGCTCGGGGTCTGGCAGACGGGCGCCGCCGGACGCGCCATCTCCCGCTCCCACGCCGGGTGGCGGCGGGAGTTCCAGGAAACGCTGCCCGACCTGACCGAGGAGGATATCGGCGGCTCCTGCTTTGCCATCACCGCATATACGGTCGCCAAGTCCCTCGGAGGTCCAGCCGCCCTGAAACGACTGCGCCAGCGGCTGGCCAAGCGCAATCTCCGGCTCCTGCTCGACTTCGTCCCCAACCACATGGCCCCGGATCATCCTTGGGTGAACGACCATCCGGACCGTTTCGTCGCCGGCACCGAGGAGGATCTTGCCCGCACCCCGGAAAACTATGTTCGCCTGACGCTGGCGAACGGCAGTCAGCAGATTCTCGCTCACGGACGGGACCCCTACTTCCCCGGCTGGCCGGACACCGTCCAACTCAACTACGCCAACCCCGCGGTCCAGCAGGCCATGCAGGCCGAACTGCTGGGGATCGCCGCGCAGTGCGATGGCGTCCGCTGCGACATGGCCATGCTGATTCTTCCGGAGGTCTTCCGGCGCACCTGGGGACTCGAGGCGCCGGAATTTTGGCCGGCGGCGACGGCGGCCGTCCGCGCCCAGCATCCAGACTTTGTCTTTCTCGCGGAAGTGTACTGGGACCTCGAATGGACCCTTCAGCAGCAGGGCTTCAATTACTGCTATGACAAACGGCTCTACGACCGTCTCCGGGAGGGTCCCGCCACGCCGGTTCGCGATCACCTGCGCGCCGGACTCGATTACCAGGGGCGACTCGCACGCTTCCTGGAAAATCACGATGAACCGCGCGCCGCCGCCGCCTTCCCGCCTGGACGCCACGGGGCCGCCGCCGTGGTTACCTTCCTGAGCCCCGGACTGCGCTTCTTCCATCAGGGGCAACTCGAGGGCTTCCAGAAGCGGATCTCCCCCCACCTGGTGCGCGGCCCGGAGGAACCCACCAACGAGACGCTCCACCACTTCTACGGTTCCCTGCTGGAGATCCTTCGCCAACCGGTCCTGCGCAACGGCCACTGGCAACTCCTGGAGACGAATGCCGCCTGGGACGGAAATCCCACCTCCGAGGACTTTTTGGCCTTTGCCTGGACCGGAGCTGACGGAGAGCGGGTCCTGCTCGCGGTCAATTTTGCGCCACACTCGAGCCAGTGTTACCTGCGTCTTCCCTGGTCCGATCTGGGCGGAACGCAGATTCATTTGAAGGATCACCTCAGCGCCGCGGTTTATGAGCGCGACGGGGATGATCTCGCCAACCGGGGCCTGTACCTGGACGTCCCCGAATGGCACGCCCACGTCTTCGCCGTAACCCCCGCCGGTCCTGTCCAAGACGTCCCCGCCGCCTAACCCGCCCGCTCCCCACCCACCGGAGGGACGAGTTTTACGAGTGCCCATCCTCCCCCGATTGCGTCCCGGCAAATCCCACCGGGGATCGGGGGAAGTCCACACGCCCAACGCTACCCACGTTCCCCTTGGGCGACACCACACGCGCTGCGGAGGACGTTACGGACTCGGATACCTCGTCCCTCCATCCCCCCCCTACAGGAGGGACGAGTTTTACGAGTCCCCATCTCCCCCCGCTTACGCCCCGGCAAATCCCAACGGGGATCGGGGGAAGTCCACACGCCCAACTCTACCCACGTTCTCCTCGGGCGACACCACACGCGCTGCGGAGGACGTTACGGACTCGGATACCTCGTCCCTCCATTACCCCAACCACCGGAGGGACGAGTTTTACGAGTCCCCATCTCCCCCCGCTTACGCTCCGGCGAATCCCAACGGGGAACGTGGGAAGTCCACACGCCCGGTGCTACCCACGTTCCCCTTGGGCGACACCACACGCGCTGCGGAGGACGCTACGGACTCGGACACCTCGCCCCTCCATGCCCCACCACCTCCCACCGGAGGGACGAGTTTCACGAGTCCCCAATCGCTCCCCTCCGCCCTGGGTTAGGGCAAGGTGACGTTCCGGATGCCCGCCTTCGCCGCGACCTCCTGCACCAACTGAAGATTGGATTCCGGCGATCCGTAATCCTTGCGGATCAGCAGCACCAAATCCGGACGGGTCAGCGCCAGAGAACGCAGGACACCGGAAAGCTCGAACTCCTGAACCTCACGGGACCCGACGAGGAATCGCCCCGTCTCCGTCAAGGCGCGAACAATCACCGGTTGGGCCGTCCGCGCCGGTGTCAGCGCACCGGCTTGCTCGGGCGGGTCGGTTTGCGGCACCACAAAAACATAGAGGCGCTTCTGGAGCACGTTGGTTGAGCCGCGCCGAAAAACGCCTCCTTTGCGGACCGTCAAATTCTCCACCATCGGACCACGCAGGGCGACAACCTCCCCGGAGCGAATCCGGGTATTGGCCGTCAACTCCCGGCGGCGAACCAGGGGCAGCGGTCGTTGGGCCGTCATCGGCTTGGCTCCCGGCACCCGGATGGCCGGTTGATCCGAACCCGGATCCTCGTACCCCAGGAACTCCGTCATGCGGGCCGTCAGTCCCAGTTGCCATACTTCCCCCTCGGCGATCGGAAGAATCTCCAACTCTGGACCGAAATACATTTGCTCCACCTGGTACTCAATCGCCGGTGAATTGGTTGGGGAAACGAGGACCCCATCAAAGCCCACCGCTTCCGTGGCTTTATCAACCCGGGCGTTCACCCCGGTCACAATCGTCCGCACGTCGGCGACCTGCAGTCGCGCCTCGCGACCCGAGACCGTGGTCACCTTCGGGGCGGAAAGAAAATCCACACCCCCTCGACCTTCCA
>JBDKKE010000331.1:0-29221 GCA_039796255.1 Verrucomicrobiota bacterium
ATCGCGTGTTCCTTCTCCAAGCCGCCACGCTCGACCTCGGGAGCGCGTCGTTTACCACGCCGGACAGTGGGGCCAGCATCAAACTGCCAGCCATTCTGTTGAAGCCCTCTCGAGCGGGCGATTCGGATGGCGACGGCTTGACGGATGATGCTGAGGCCATCATGGGGACCGACCCTAGGAACGCGGATTCCGATGAGGATGGAATCCTCGATGGTCCCGAGGTTCAGCAGGGGGGCGATCCTGTGAGCAATCTCGCGGTCCGTACGGGTGTGGTGGCGTCCGTGGCGACGCCCGATAGAGCGGTTGACGTTTGTGCCTTCAACGACCGGGCGGTGGTTGCTGCCTCCGGAGCCGGGGTGATCATCGTCAATGTTGCCAGTGCCCAAGGCCCTGTCCGCATCGCGCAGATCGATACTCCTGGCAATGCCCTGAGGGTTGCCTGCGATGGCAACCTGGTCGCGGTGGCGGACGGTGCGGCCGGTCTGGCGGTGGTGGATATCACCGATCCGCCCGCCGCCCGCATTCTGCATCAGGTGAATCTTGGCGGAGTCGCCCAAGCGGTGGCCACCGGAGGCGGTCTGGCCTACGTGGGACTTGATTCCGGCCAAGTGGTTTCAGTGGACATGACTTCCGGCAGGATTTTGCAACGCCTGAATGTAGCGGCACCGATTCAGGATTTGACCCTCAACCGTGACATTCTCTATGTCATGGTGGTCGGTCATCTTTATGCGTTGGACACGACTGGTGGTGAGCTTGCTCTCTTGGGCGGAGTCGATGCTCCCGGGAGTGTGGGTGCGGGCGGGCGGCGCTTGCGCCTTTCTGCGGGAGGGAATCTCGCTTACAGCACCTTTTTGAGTGGGTTCAATATCTTCGATCTCACCAATCCGGGTCAGCCCACGCTGATTCGGCGGAACGGCACCTCCTCCTTTGGCTGGATCCAGATCGTTCCGAACGGCTCCGGTCTGGGGATTGCCTGCGTCGGTCCCAACAGCACGGATGACGGTCAGCACGACGTGTCATCCTACAATTTGAACCCGGGCGGGACCAACGCACAGTTCATCACCACCTTTGTCACTCCCGGATTGGCGACTGCGGTGGCCATCTATAATGGACTGGCCTACGTGGCTGACGGCGCTTCTGGCCTGCAAGTGGTCAACTACCTCCCATTTGATACCAAAAAGACTCCCCCCACCATTCAGCTCTCCGCCAATTTTCCATTGACCCCGGCGCAGGCTGAGGAAGGAAAGCTGGTGCGGGTTACCGCCACGGTTTCAGACGACGTCCAGGTTCGGAATGTTGAGTTCTATCTGAACGGCACGCTGATCGGCGTTGATGGCAGTTTCCCGTTTGAATCACGATTCATTAGCCCCTCCCTGGGGACCGCGCCATCCTTCAAGCTCAAGGCCAGAGCCACCGACACGGGCGGAAATTTTGTGTGGACGGAAGAATATGAGGTGAAGCTGGTTCCGGACGCCACCCCGCCGCGGGTGAAGAATACCTTTCCGATCGCAGGTGCCATTGTGGGAACCGCCGACACGCTGATCGCCTATCTAAGCGAGCCCATCAATACCTCTACACTGGGCCAGGCTACTTTCACCCTGGTTTCCGCGGGTGCCGACGGATTAATGGGATCGGGGGATGATCTCAACGTAACCGACGGGGCCGTGTCATGGCGTTCCAGCGTCAATGGTGCCATTTTGACTTTGCCCGGCAACCTCCCTCCGGGGCTCTATCAAGCCTCCTTGAGACCGCCCGTTTCCGACCTTGCGGGCAACCCGCTGCTCCAGCCGTTTTCCTGGCAGTTCTGGATTCTGGGCTGGGAAGACGGCGATAACGATGGGGTTCCTGACAATGTCGAAGCAGCTCTCGGCTTGGATCCCAACAACGCGGACTCCAACGGAAACGGGATCTTGGATGGAGATGAGGATTCTGATGGGGATGGTTTGAGGAATGGCTGGGAATTACTTTTTGGCTACGATCCAAAATCCAAGGACACCGATGGCAATGAGGTCCCAGACGGACAGGAAGATCCTGACCATGACGGACTGACCAACCTTCGTGAGCACGCCTTGCACACGAATCCATTGGTGGCGGATAGCGATGGCGATGGATGGCCGGATGAATCGGAAGTGACGGGTGGCAGCGATCCATTGGATTCCAATTCCAAGCCGAAACTGTGGCTGGTCGGCACACCTCCCGTCCGGGTGGTGGCGCCAGGTCTGCCTGAGTTTCAGCCCGGCGAGTTGTCGACGGTGGTCGGCCAGGTGCCGGTGGCGGTGGTCCTGCCGGGGTTGCCGTCCTTCGTTCTCGGGAGTCTGTCGACAATGGTTGGTCAACCGCCGTTATCCGTGGTCGTTCCGGGTCTACCGACCTTCGAACCCGGCGACCTTTCGACGGTGGTGGCCCGTCCGTCAGTGGGGGTTGTGCTCCCAGGACCTGCGCCGAGTGGTTCCGTACCTGTAGGAACGATGGTGGGCAACCCACCCGTGCAAGTGAAGATTTTGCGCTAACCCAGCAATCATTCGATTTTCGTATTATGAAGAATCCTGTGCACCCTGTTCGGCGGTTGACTGCAGCCGCCCTCATTTCCGCGGCTGTTTTCGAGGCGTCGGCTGCCAATTTTTCCTCGGGAAGTACCGGCGCGGACGGGCCTTTGAATGTCACGTCCAATACGGTGGTGCAGCTACCCGCCGACGGTGTGTTGAATTATACCACCATTACCGTGGGAGTGAGCAATTCCCTGACCTTCAAGCGGAACGTTTTGAACACACCGGTCTATCTGCTGGCCACCGGGGACGTGGTGATTGATGGATCCATCAATGTGAACGGCGGGACGGGATCCGTGGCGCCGTTATCAGGTGGCCTGGGCGGGCCGGGGGGATTTGATGGTGGCGCTGGCGGGTTTACCAGTGCCGACAACGTGCTGCCGGGAGGAGCGGGCATGGGACCCGGCGGTGGACTACCCGGGCCCGGGGGAAACTACAATTTCAACGGCGCTGGCGCCGGCGCGTATGGGGCCCGGCCTCCGGCGGCCAACGCTTTGGATGGTGTCGCTTACGGTTCCAGACTGTTGATCCCCTTGGTCGGCGGCTCGGGTGGTGGTGGGGTGAACGGCGACCCCAACCGGGGCGGCGGTGGCGGGGGTGGGGCGGTGTTGGTTGCCTCGAACACCCGAATAACGGTCAGTTCGACGGGCAGTATTGTCGCCCGGAGTGGGGAAGCCGTGGAGGTCAGCCGGTACAATTCCGGTAGCGGCGGCGCGGTTCGATTGGTGGCACCCCGGGTTTATGGGACTGGGACTCTGGATGTGAGAAGCACCACCTCGACTGTCAACGATCAATTCAGGTCGGGAGGCGCGGGCCGGATTCGGGTGGACTCCATTTTCAAGGTGGAACCCACCAACCCCGCCGGGGAGAATCTCTCCCTGGTCTTTGTCCCCAGCCCCAGTGCGTCGGTGGGCTCGACCATGATTGTTTTTCCCCCAAGTGTTCCCAGTCTCAGCATTGTCAGTGCCGCCGGGCAGGCGATTGCCGAGGGCGCTCTGGCTCCCGTGCAGGTTCAACTGCCGTTTGGTTCCAACACCAACCAGCTGATCACCGTGCGGGCGAGGAATTTTGGCGCCGATGTGCCCATCCGGGTGTCGCTGATTCCGGCAAATGGAGACCCGATTTCCTACGACACGAACATCGTCAACACCGCGGTCAATCCGGCGGAAGTCACAGTGAACGCAGGTTTCCCCCTCAATGCTTTGGTCAATGTCCAGGTTTGGACCCGCTGATCCGCGACAGACAGATTGGGCACCGCCGGAGTTTGCCACGGAATCCCGGGGGATTTGAGACGAGCAAGGCGGTGAGACCGTTCGCGCCAGCGCAGAGTGTTGACGAGGAGCGGGCGCCTTGGCGGGGGCCAGACGGGCTCTTATGCCATGGGCCCGTGCGCGCCCCGGGGTCAGCGGCGGCCCGCCTTTGACAAAGGAAAAGGAAGAAGAAAAGGAATCGGAAGCTTTTCCTCTCGCCCATTGTTTCTCGCGGCGAAGCGCAAAAACAAAATTTCGATCAGTGGTTCAGTTGCCTGCTGAGTATGCGCATGGCTGAGTCCGACGCGCTGCCCAATCCCGCGTCGCTGAGACTCAGGGAGTGGCGCTCCGCCTTTCAGCAGCGCACGCGCCCAATCGTCTGAAGGCTCCGGGGGCCATGGGCCCGGGTCAGGGAACGACGCGCACCACCACGGAGGAGGGGCGATAAACCACTTCCAACCGCCTGTCTGCGCCAAGATCCGGCAGGATCACATTGTCGAACTCTCCGGTTCGAGAGTTGCACGAAACCACGGTGAACGTCTGGCCTGCCCCGGGTGAAAAGCCTTCCGCGAGTTCCACGCGGAGAGTCCCCGCGAGGGAGGCCGTGGTGTCGTTGAGTGTGAGCCGGCTGCTATCGTTGCTGGCCAGCGTCACGGCCAGTTCACCCGTCGCCGTTTGCTCGAAGCCGCCCGTTGCCCGAATCGTCAGTTCACCGGTTGGATTTCCCGGGCGCAGGATCGCGCGATTGATGACGCGCGGACGGGTCGCGGCGTCCACTGCCCCGATGGTGCCGGTGCCGCGCAGAGTTCCGGCGGCGAGGTCGAGGGTCCCGGCGGTGTGATGTTGGAGGTCGGTGTTGTTCAGGACGAGTTCGCAGCCGGGCTGGGGAAGGTAAGCGCCCGCGGTGGCTGTGATCGTCCGCGCATCGAACACCACCGGTCCCCGACGGAGGCTGGCGGAGCCGGCGTTGCGGAAGGGGACATTGATGGCCAGGCCGCGATCCGTGGTCTGCTCGAAGCGTCCGACGTTCTCAAACGTTCCCCGGCCATCCTCTCCATCCACGCGGCGGCGGCTGAACTGCGAGGGGCCTGCGCCGTTGGCCGAATGCCGCCAGGTGCCCAGGTTGCGGAGCGTGGCGTGGCCGATGCTTAGGTTTGCCGTCCGCGTGCCGTTGGAGAGGACCGTCACCCCCTCGAAGACCACAGCCCCCTGCCCTTGTACGTTCACGCCGGACATCGTGGCGTCGCCGGTGATGCGCGTGACGGCGGCGGCTTCCAAGGTGCCGGCACTGCCCGGCGAGAGCGAAGCGATCTGACTGTCGGCATTCAGGCTCAGGGTGCAGTTGTCCAACAACGCCACGGTGCCCAGCCGGGCCGAGGAGAGGAGGCGCAGCGTGCTGCCGTTTTGCAGGGAGAGGGTTGCGGTCGGCTGCTGGAACAACGGCTTCCACAGCGTCAACATGCCCGCCACGAGTTTCAATGAGACCGCGGGATCCACTTCGCCTTTGAACTCGGCGTCGGCGAATGCGATCACCCGCCGGGTGCTGCTGTTGAATTCGCCAAACTCGATCGTGCCCAAACCTGTGATGCGCGAGGAAACGCCGCCGCGTGCACGCAGCGGCAGGGCAAGTTGTGCGCCGGCGCTGATGTCGAGCACGCCCTCGTTGTCCAGGCTGTTCATTTTCAGACGACCCGTGGCGACTTCGAGGCGTCCGTCGTTGCGCACGCGCACGTCCTCGAGCCGGATGGTTTCTGCAGCGCCCAGCGCACGCAGGGTGCCCAGGTTTATGATGCGTCCGGAGTTGGTCCAGCTGATGCCGCTTTCGGCGATGGCCGCACCGTTGCTCACCACGAGCAGGCTCCCGGGATGATTCAAAAGTACGCCTTTCGGATCGGAAAACCGCAGCTCGCCATCCCGGATGTAACCGCCGCCGTAGGTGTTGATCGTGTGGGGACCAATCTCGGTGGGCACATTGCCAAACTGATTGAGGAATTTGATCGGACCGTAAACGTGTGTCACACCGGGGCCAAAGCGGGTGTCGGAAATCTCCAGGCCCGCCAGTGCCTGAATCGGCTCCAGGACGTTGATGATCGTGCGCGCGAAACGGATGTCCGTGTGCGCCAGGAGCGATTCCACGCCGCCCATGGGGACGGTGGCGAGCTGGCCCGGCAGGTTCACGATAACTTCCTCGCCCGTGGTCCCGGCACCGCCCGGGCCGGGATAATATTTCCAGCCGGTGGATCCCGGGCTGGTTTCCACGGCCTCGTTCGGGACATCGCGGAAGGAGAATTCATAGAATGTGTTCTCCGCGTTCGGGCCAGAGCCGGTCACGGTATAGAGGCCGGGCGCGAACGGGCCGTCGGCGCGCAGGGTGAAGGTGCGCCTGTCCACGCTGCGGAGAACCTGCAAGGGGGCGACGTCCATCGCCGGTCCGGGCACTCCGTCCGTGCCGGCGGGGAACGTCCGATGCGTCACGTTCCAGACGTACATATCCGCCACAGATTTCGGCACCGGCTGGTCGAAGGTGAATACGAGTTCCTCCAGCGTACCGCCCACCCGGACGAGACCCTGAGGCGGAAAGAGTGTGAGGACGCGGGGCAACGGACCAGTTTCAAACGGCCATGGGGATGGTTCCACGCGAACGTTTCCTGCCGCATCGGCCAGGCCAGAGGCGAGCGTGGCGATGTATTTTCCGGCCAGCATCGGGCCCGGCAGCGTGAGCAGGAGGGTTCGGCTTGCCGGGTTGTAGCTGACATCCCCGGTCAGCGGGGTGTCGTCCGCCGTCCCCAACTGTCCGTCCTGACCGCTCCACCGCAGCGTGAGCGTGTCATTCGACACGGCTGAAACCAGGGGATCCGCGAAGACGACACTGATTTCGCTGACCGCACCCGGAACAATCTTGGAGCCGGAGCCCGGGTCGAAGAAAAGGATCTGCGGGGGTGTGGCATCGTCCACGAGTGGCACCGTTAGAGGAGGCGTCCAGGTGAAATTCCCCGCCAGATCCGTCGCCTTGGCGCGCAAGGTCACGCTCGTTTTGCCGCTGGACTTGGGCGGAAGCGCCACACCGGCGTTGAAGGGGAGTCCGCCTTCGATGTTGCCCACAACACCGTCCACCTCGAGTTCAATTGACCGAAGGCCCACGTCATCAGTGGCGGTGACTGCGACCGGAAGCAGCCCGCCAAACTCTCCCCTGGGCAACTGACCCGGATATTCCGACGTGAGCGACACCGTGGGTGGAATGATTCCCAGGTCCGGTGGAAGGAAGTTAACGATCTGCAGGCCGGCAGTCCCCGCCGCCACCAGAATGAGGCCGCGATGAACCGTCAAGGCGCGCTCGAATCCAGCTGTCTGAAACGAGGCTTGGAGCATGGGGGCCTTCGCAGGATCCCGCACATCATACAGCGACACAGCCAGGCTGATTTCACCGTTGAAGCTGGTCACGGCCGCCAGAGAGCCAGAACCGGTCAACGCGAAATCGTGGATGGCCGCCTGCGTCTGGTTGGCGAGAACGGTCAGGGAGGATGGATTGCTCACGTCTACGATTGCGAACCCATTGAAGTGTCCGACCCAGGCCAGGCCGTCATTCACCACCAGCTTGCGCCCGACCTCCAACGGCGCGGTGAAGCCCGCGACGGCAACCCGTCCCACGGGGCCCCAGTGGCCATCGACCCGTTCCAGGGCGATCAGTTCATCCGCTGAGAGTGCGAAGAGCCGCCCTCCGCTGTACTTCAGATCCTGCAGCTCCGTGTCCAACCCGACCAACCGCTGCTGTTCCGCCCCCGTGGACGCATCCACCAGCACCAAAGTGCCGTTGCGCAGGGCCACCGCCACCTCCCCGCCGCGTGCGGCAACGGCCAGCGCTCCGCTGCCCAGGTTCAGAGTCGCAACCAATTTGGGCTCGGCGGGGTCGCTGATGTCCACCAGGGTCGCTCCCGTCTTCGTGGCAAGGGCCACGGTGTTGTCCACGCCGGCAATCGCGTGGGGATCGCCCGCCACGGCGAACTGCGCTACCAGGGTGGGATTGTTGATTCCATTCAGGGCGAGGACGGCCAGTCCTCCGCCTTCATCCGCCACAAAAACATGGTTCCCCTTCGCGTACAAATCCAGGGCGTTGCCGGGCGTATCGGCGGCCGCGATCAGTCCGGTCGCGGCGGGGGTGCCGTCGAGCGGGTTGGTGCCATTGAGGAATTCCTGTCCGTCCTTGATGCCGTCCCCATCGCTGTCCGCTCCGTACGCCCCCGTGCCCAGGATCACCTCGGCGTTGTCGGAGATCCCGTCGCCATCGGAGTCCGGGAACTCGTCCTTGATCAGCACCGCGTAGGGAATCCGGGTGAAATTGCCAGCAGTCTGGGAGGTGAACATCGCCAGGCCGATGTGGGGTTCGGAGCTCAAGGGTCCGCCAGGCACCGACGCTTCGGTCGTGTAGTAGCTGATGCTGTAGCGAGTGTTGGGGGACAGGATCAGGTTCTGGAGTTTGCCCTGCGGCGAGGTCCGTCCCCGCGTTGCAAACCCTGATTCGAGATTCACGAGCAGGTAATGGTGGCTTCCTGTCGGGAACACGCGTGGAGCGTCTGCTCCTCCCGTAGACAACACCAGGGAGCCCGGCGGCAGCGGCTCGAGCAGGCGGCTGAGGATGCTGATCGCCTGAATCGCCCCGTCGTGGGGATTCCGCCAGCCGTTGGCATATACCTGATCCAGAAGATCCGTCGCGCTGTCGAAGGTCGCTACGTTCGCGGGTGTGGCCGGGATGGTCAGCCCGTCCGGAACGGTGTTCGCAAGGCGATTGACCAGGGCCTCGACGTCCGTCAGTGAAATGCCCACCGGGCGGGCCATCTGCAAAATGGCCGCGCGTTCATCCGGTGAAATCGCCTCGGCGAGCAGACTGGAAGGACTGACGGCGGCGCGCACGGCTTGGAGCAGTTGGATGTATTCAAGTCCGGGCGTCCGCCATTCCACAGGCTTCCAGGCAGGCGAGCCCAGGATCAACGCATTCAAGTCGGCCAGCGCCTGGTTCACCTCATCCTGGAGAAGCAAAAGGTCCAGGGCTTCTTCCAATTCCGGCAGAAACGGAGGCACGACCGAATCCGAGGATTTTCCGGAAAGGGCCCGGGCCAGGGTGGCAGCCTTTCCGGCGCAATCGTCGTAATACTTGTCGATTTCCTGGGCTGTCTGGGCCGCAGAAAACGTGGTTCCCAGCAGCGCTCCAAAGACAGGAATGCAACCCAGCGCCCCATTGATGACATTGTTCCGCCCGCTCGTGGGGCATTCTTTCAAGTCGAGAAAGGCGCAATCCCGCGCGGTGCGGAGTCCGCTCAGGGCGAACCCCGAGGCACAGCCCAACCCGGGTGCCATGTTCAATGGCAGCAACGCCACGTCCGTCCCAAGATCAACAACCGAGAACCACGTCTTGAGTTCCTGGTCCGGATGGCAATTGCCGGGACGGGGTGGATTCGGCGGGCCGGAGCCACCGCTCCCTCCCTGGGTGCCGGGCGCGTTGCCATGCCAGCCGGGCTGGCGGATGCCCACGCCCGCGTCACTCACAGCGAAGTTGCCGTCGGCGGAAATGGTCATCGACCCTTGAATCTCCCAGCGGCCGGTGTCGTGGTTGAAACTCCAGAGCGCGGTCTTGTCGCCGGGGAGGAGCTTGATGCCCGTGACCGGATCCGGCAGGTTGGGAAACTTCACCGGCACCGGCACATCGAAGTTCGACCCGCCGTCTGTCTGGATTGTAATGACGAGCGGGAGATTCAACCCCGGCGGCAATGGCTCGGGCAACCGATCCGGAGGCACCGGTGCCATGCCCACTTTCCCACCACGAACGCCGTTGTCGCTGAAGAGGGCGTTGGCCGGGACGTTGAGCTCAACGCCCTCCAGCGCCGGATTCGCCGCCAGCACGGCGGGGCTGAAGGAGATCTTGGTGGCCTCTGTCGCGCTCACCGCTTTCAGCACGTCGCTCTCGATGAGCGGGAGAAAAACCTCCCCCGTGCCGCCCGCGAGATTGTTCGTGCGACCCGGGATGGCCTCCCACGCCTTGCCGACGAACGGATAATACGCTCCGCCAGGCCACTGCGAACCCGCCGCCGTGCGCCCGTCGACATGGACAAAGAACCGTCCCGCCGGGGCGGGTTGGAGTTTGAAGCTGCCCGTCGCGTCCGTCGTTGCTCTCAAACTCTCCTCTGCGCCATCGACGGTGACTGTCACGTTCTCGAGCGGAATGTTTGATCCATCGGCGTTTTTCTCGGAAGCGAACACCCGCCCGACGACCGCCGTGGTCGGGAGTCCGGTGACGCCGGTGGTGGTAAAAGTGAGTTGAAAGTCGCCGCCTGCGAGACCGTCCCCATCCACGTCGAGCTCGGCCCCGGCGTTGTCCTTGAGGCCGGTGCCTTTGAAATGCACCACCACCCGCGAGTCCGCCGGAACGTTTTCCAAATAGAACAAGGTGGCCGTTCTGCGGTCCCCGGAAAGTTCGGCTCGGGAGAGGAGGCGGCGTCCCCCCGACTCGGCATAATACCGCTCCGGCGTGAGGCTGGGGGCGGCCTCGAGTGGGGCACTGAACCGGAGAATCGTCTCCCGCGTCACCGCCACGCCGACTTCGCCCGAGGCGGGGGAACTTTCGAGGAGGGATGTCAACACCATCGCGGACGACCGCAGCCGGAAGAAACGAACGGACTCCGCCGGCTGCACGGTGACGGTGAAACGGCCCGCGTTGAGCGCGGGAGCCGGCGTCACCGCCTGCCAGGCTGCCAACGCGCCGAACTGACTGGAGGCTTCAAGCTGGAAGCCTGTGTCCGCACCCGGCCAGCTTAATTGCACGGCAGAAGACAGGCGATCGACGGTCAATTTGGGTTGAGCCTGAGTGATGAAGCTCAGCCCGACCGAAGCCAGGCAGAAAAACACCCGCCATAGTCGAAGGGGACAATTGATGTCAGATCTCATGCGGTCGGAGGGTCATAGCGAAAAACAGTCAAAAAGGCACGCGCCAACTGAGAGATTGTGGGACTGTGGTTTTGACGGTTACGGCTTGATCAACGCTCCGATTTTGGCCCAACCGAACCCCATCTTGCTCCTTTCTTCCCACAGTTTCCCCGGTGATCAGCAGCATCCTGCTGACCCTTCCGCGACCGGGGCGATGGAGGAGGACGAGAGACCGTGGCTAGCGGTTCCGCGGAGAGACTTCCCCCAGGCAGATGAACGCCCTTGCTGGCATGAATGAACGCAAAGGGGTCAGATCTGCATTGTTGACAATCTGGAGATCGGCTGGCGCCTTGGCCCATGCCATTGCCGACTTCAGTGGCCGAGGATCTCGCGGAGGGCATCGACGCAGCGGTGGTTCTCGGATGGCAGCCCCACGGTGACCCGGAGCCATTCGGGAAGGGCGTAGCGGCCGTTGGACTGGTGATCACTCCGCGCTTCTGGAGCTTCGCGAAAACCTTTGCGCCGTCCCCGACCCGGACCATGACGAAGTTGGCGTGGCTCGGGATGTATTCGAGTCCCGTGCGGGCAAAGGCATTTTGGAGGTACTCCAGTCCGATCCGGTTGTTGGCGCGCGTCGCGGCATCTCCCGGCGAAGCGTAAAGGCCAAATTCCTATCCGTTGGTTGACCTGGGCGCCCAGATCGGCGCCGGAGTTGCGCTCCTTGAGTTCGGCCTCCAACTGGGCGCCGATGGCTTTGTGCAGCTCTTCGTTTTGGGTGACGAACGGGTAATCGAGGTTGCTGTTGCGAAAGACAAGGGCGTTGCGGCCAGCGTTGAAGCGAACGCGGCGGCCGATCCCAAGAATCCAGGAGAAGACCAAGTCGACCATGACCTCGGGTTGGACTTCGTCGGCCTGGGTAAAGACGAACTCAACGGAGGCTTCGTCGCCGGAGGTGCGAACCCGGATTTCTTCGGCACAGGTCAGTTTCTTGTAGCGGCCGATGCGCTGCAAGGCATCAGGAACGAGGCAGGGGCCTTCAGGCGGCGTTGGCACACGGGAGCAGGATCGCGCCAGGCCAGCGCGATGTACCATCGCCGGATTTACGGATGGTTGTCCTGTCCCTTGGCTTTCGCCGCCGGCCTGTCCGCTTTCCCCGGCGAACTCCGCATGGGTGGGTGGAGGGCGTCCTCGTGAAAGGGGCAACCCCGATCACGTATGCCAGAACGCGCTCATTCATCCATGAACCACCTATTCTCATTCCGCCCGCCCCTTGGCCGGGCTTCGTGTCCGCGTCGCCTGAGCCCGAGGCGGCTCATCGCCACGACCCTGGGCCTGTTGCTCGTCGGTGTGCTGCCCGCCGACGCCCAAACTCAGGAGGCCCGTTTCACAAGGGTCGGTGGTCTCGCCCTCGGCGACTACGCCTTCAAAGTCCAGGTTGTGGGCGACCTCGCCTACGTGGCGAACAGCCAGGGGGGAATGAAAATCATCAATGTCAGCAACCCGGCCGAGCCGGTGCTCGTGGGAGCATTTGCCACCGGAGTATTTGCCACCGGTGCGACCGCGCAAAACTTGGCCGTGGTCGGTGACCGGGCCTACGTGGCCGCGGCCGAGGAGGGGTTGGTGATCCTGGACGTGAGCAATCCGGCCGCGCCGTCCTATGTGGGAACCTACAACACCACCGGCGTCGCCTACGCCGTCCAGGTGGCGGGCAACCTGGCCTATGTGGCGGATAGCCACGCCGGGTTGCAGATCATTGACGTGGCGGACGGGGCCAACCCGGTCCGCAGGGGTGGCTTCAACACCCCCGGTGAGGCCTTCGACATCCACGTGGTGGGCAATGTGGCCCACGTGGCGGACGCGGGTTTCGGCCTGCAGCTCTTCGATGTCACCGATCCGGCGACCCCCTCGCGTCTGGGGGGGAACAACACCCCGGGCGTGGCCTACGCCGTGCAGGTCGCGGGCAACCTGGCGTATGTGGCCGACGGATCCGCGGGCTTCCAGGTGCTCGACCTCAGCGACCCGCTGAACCCTTCCCGGGTCAGCACCACCACGGAAGTCCGGGCGATTGACATCACCGTGGTGGAGCAGCGCGCCTACGTCGCCGCTGCCGGAGTGGGGGGGCTGCTGGTGTATGACGTGAGCACGCCGGCGAATCCTTTGCTGCTGGGAGCGATCGGTTCCGGCACCGAAGTCTACGGGGCGCAGGTCGTGGGGAACCGCATCTTCCTGGCCAACGGCTTGGCCGGCCTCCAGATATTCGATGTCCGCTGGGTGCAGACGCAGTCGCTCACTTGGAATCTGCCGGCCACGCTCGCCTTCACCGGCCAGCCGTTGGTGCTGGACGCCACTTCAACCTCCGGCCTGCCCGTGACCTATTCCCTGCTGAGCGGCCCCGCCACGGTGCAGGGCAACGAGCTCACGGTCACGGGTCCAGGCCGGGTCACGGTTCGTGCCAGCCAGGCCGGCGACTCCGCTTACGCGTCGGCCACTGTGGACCAGACCGTCGCCATCGGCCTGCCGCGGATGGACGCACAGACGGCCGGTCTGGCACAGGAAGTCTCCTGGGCGGCCGGCCTCAACGGCCTCCGGCTGCAGGGACGCGAATCGCTGGCTGCGGACACTCCCTGGCAACAAGTCACGCTGCCCTGGCTGGAAGCCAACGGACAGGTCCGCGTGAAAGTGGAAACATCTCCGTTCCGGTTCTTTCGCCTGCAGGGCTTCTCGGGTCAGGGCGAGCCGCTGGAACTGACCGGCTGGAACCGCGATGTGGTGCTGGAGAACGCGCTTCCCAGCCGGGCGACGGCGTTCAGTTCCTACGGGTCGGCATGGTTCGAGAGCGGCATCGGCGGTCATCTGGACGGTCTGCCCACGAACCGGACCTTCTTGAGCCGGGTGACGCCGGAGGTCCTCTTCCAGTTCCAGCCCTACACCGGCTCCAACACGCTGTGGTTGAACAACACCCGGCGCACCGACTCGCTGGTGCTGGTCACGCCGTCCGCCTACTCCAAGCTCTTTGTGCTCGCCCACTCCGCCGGTGGGGGCGGCAACGGGACCCTGCGTGTCCACTACGCCGACGGCACCTCGAGCCCGTCCATGCCGTTCTTCGCGCCCGACTGGTGGGACGGCAGCCCGGCGTCGCCCACCCGGCGGCCCGCGATTCAGGGCCTGGCTTGGAGCACCACGGTCGCGTCGTTTACCTACAACCAGGTGCCTCCCGGCTTCAGCTTCCACCAGACGGACATCGACCTCAGCACCGGTCCCAACGCGGGCAAGGTGATCACCCGCCTGGAGTTCGTGAAGCCGCCCGCAGCGCTGGCGGAGGTCACCGGCATCTACGCGGTGAGCGGCATTGCGGTGGCGCCTGCTCCGTAGGGAAACCCATCGACATCTGTCCGGACAGGCTGGAGGGATGCTGCCGGTCGCGGGGCAGGCTCCGGCCTGGCCCCGTTTTCGTCTGAGTGCGGCCTGCTTGCGCCAGCATGCCCTTCACCAGCGTGCCGCGGATGTGCGTCAGAAACCCCCTCCGGGCGGCGGCTTTTTTGGCGGTGGCCTGCGTTGGCTCGGCCGTTGCAGCCCGCTGAGGGGATGCGCTGGCCTCGCCGCCTTGGCCACCACCAAAATCCCTCGCCGCAGGACCCCGCTGAGTTTTCGGACAGTCTCTATGCACGCGGACGCCGCAGAACCCCTCATACTCGCGGAGCAGGCGAACGACGTGTTCGCGCTCCTGCGGGCCGAAGACGAAGTCGCGGTTCACCCCCCGCGACATGCCGTGGTCGTGGGCGACGGGGAACGAGACGGGGGCCTTCAAGCGACGCTGGCGCATGGACCCAGGATCGCGCACCGAAAGCACGGTCCGCCATCGCCAGATTTACCGATAGTTGCCCTGTCCCCTTTGGGCTAGCCGCAGAGATAAACTTGGCCTTCCATACGTAGCCTTGGGATTCGTCAATCCTCGCCCAGTTCTGCGATTATCGCGAGGACAGCTGCCGCATCCCGGGCACCATGTAGAACGCGGAGAATCTGCACCTCGCCCTTGGCGATGCGATAGTAGGCAACGTGGCTGCCCAACGAATACGAACGCAGCCCCACCCGGATATCGGACCGGCGACGGCCCAGTTCAGGATTCTTCGCCAGCAGTTCGAAGACTTCGACCGCCCGGATCAAGAAGCGATGGGCTGCGTCGGGATTTCGCGGGAGCAGGAAATCTTCAGCCGACTCCAAATCGCAGTGAGCCTGCCGCGTGAGGAAGTAGCCGCTCATTTAGCCGACAATCGTCGCCGAGAGCGCTCAACCAAGGCCGCCATCGCCGCTGGTCCAGCCAGCAACTCTCCGCGCTCGGCTTGGTCCCAGCCCACCGCAATGTCTGCCCGCAGGCCGTCCAATTCACGCGCCCGTTCATCGCGGGCTGCCAGCAGCTTCAACGCCTCGGCCGTCAGGTGTTCGGGGCTGGCATAGCAACCCTCCCGAACCTTGTCGGCCACCCAACGCTCCTGCTCTCCGGCCAGCGTAATCGTCATAGAGGCAATTTACCGTCACACGGAAGTTCGTCGAGCCGTGATTCAGTGCCGCCTCCCTCGCCGGTGGTGAAAGGCAACCGGATCATGAGCGAGCCCCAGGGTCTCGGCGACGACGCACTTGTGCCTCAATAACCGGAGATGAGGTCCCCAAGGGACAGGACAACAGTTGAGAGGCCGGGAGGAATCCGGCCTTCACTCGCGGAGGGAATCGTTCGCGGCGGTCGCGCATGGTAGTGGCAGGATTGGATCCAAGCTGGAGCGGAGCCCCGCCCAGTCTTCCGCCTTCAATCGGGGGCCGTCCGGCCTCCACGACCCCAAGTCGAGCCTTCACCGAGGCCTGGCGCCGTGCGCAACGGATGGGATGGTGGGCGAGTGCAGCGTCAGCCAAAGACCTGCCGCCGCAGATCCCGCAACACACACCGGGGAGACTCGGGGACAGGACTTCTATCTGTGCGCGGATGCCTTCGCCAGAGGCTTTGGCGGGGTAAACCCGGGCTTGGTGTCAGCAGCGTGCTGGATGGGTGTTGGCGTGGGGGAGACTCGGGGACAGGACTTCTATCTGTGCGCGGATGCCTTCGCCAGAGGCTTTGGCGGGGTAAACCCGGGCTTGGTGTCTGCAGAGCGCTGGATGGGTGTTGGCGTGGGCGGTGGCGACACGAAAGGGGGAGGAAGTCAGAGTCTCGTCACCTCGTCTCCTACGGGGTGGGGGCTGGAGGGGGAATTGGGGACATGGCCGGCTTGTCAGGTCCTGGGCCGCCCGCCTCCGTTTTGGCGGGCACCCCAAAAAAGAAGCCGGCGGCCGGGACTTCCCGACCGCCGGCGTGGTCATTCCGTGAGGGCTGTGTTCAGCGAACGGGGACCACCTCCACGCCGCTGACAGCGAAGATGCAGGTCACCTCCGCCGCACTGGCGCGGACGAACTCCAGCCGTTCGATGCGCTTGCCAGCGTCGGGTCCCGTGGACAGATCCAGATCCGTCTGATGGAGGCTGAAGCCGGGCGGCACCGGATCGTAGTCGAGTCGTGTCGCCGAAACGCTGCGGGCCAGACCACGAATCGCCGGGCGGCGAAGGGGCGTCGGGGGGCTGCCGTCCCACCAGTCCGGGGCCACGACCGGAAGCAGGGCGCTGGAGCTCCCGTCGGTGTAGTGAATCTTCACCGAAGCCGTGCCACCCCCGCCGGCGGAATGGGCCAGGATGTAGAGCGTGGCGTACGCCGCCGGCCGCTGCAGGGTGAGCGATTGCGGTCGGCCTGCGTTGTTCAGCCACAGCACATTGGAGGCGTTGTATGGCTGGAGCGCGAACTCGATCTGGGGATCCAGCAGGCTGGCCACCAACCGGTTCGCCGGCAAGCCGGCGGCCCGGCCGTCCAGGCCACTCTCAAACCACGTTCCACCGAAGGAATCCACGGCGAGTGCCCGCAACCCGGGCTGGTTCTCCAGCACCACGTCACGGTTCCAGCCATTGATTTCGATGGGTTCCGGGAGGCCGCCGAGGCCGCTGAGCCGGAAGAAACGGAGCCGGTCGTCCTGAACCGTCACGCGTTCCTCGCCCTGGGCTTCCGAGCGAGGGAGGGAGACGACCTCCCAGCCGGTCGCGGGGAGGTTCGAGGCCCCTTCGAGAGTGAGTCCTTCAAGACCCGAGACCCAGTGGAGCTCGGCTCCGCCCTCCACGGATCGGATTCCAAGACGCGGCGGCCCGACCGTGATGACCCATTCGGCCGCCGCCGGGAGGTAGCTGCCATCGCCCGCCTGCTGCGCACGCAGGACGACGCGTCCAACGCCGCGCAACGTCAGTTGGGCGCCCTCCACGGCGGCGGGGCCCGAGACCACCGAGTATTGGATCGGCAGGCCGGACGAGGTGATGGCGTCCAGGGCCAGGGGACTGCCGGAATAGCTCAGGCTGACCGGCGTGCGCCACTCCAGCGCCTGGGGCTGGCCGAGAAAGAAGTCCGCAATACGAAATCCGGAGGGCCCGGCCGCGAGGTACAGCCGGTTGCCCACGGCGTGAAGACGGCTCACAAAGCCGGCAATTCCCGAGCTGGGGACCTGGCTCAGGTTGGCGGGATTGCGGACGTCCACCACCTGCACTCCGTTCCCCTGGGTGCCCACAAAGACCCAGTTTTCCCAGACTTCTACGGTGGTCGCCCCTCCCCCGATGGCGATTTCGCCCAGAAGCCTGGGGGACGCCGGCACGCTGACGTCGAGCACCTGCAGTCCCGCGTTCCCGCTGGCCAGGAACACCCGGTCTCCACGGACGGCGATGTCCCGGGCGAGCCCGCTGGTGTTCAGCCCACCCAGCACGACGGGGGAGGCGGGGTTCTGGATATCCACCACCACCAGTCCGCCGGTGTCGTCCGCCACATAGGCCACGGCGCCCTGTAGCGCTACCCCGACAGCCCAGTCCGGGGTATCCACCACCGACAGCCTTCGGGGTGCCGTGAGATCGGTGACATCAATCACCTGCAGTCCGCTTTCCTTGTCCGCCAAGTACACCACCGAGTTCGCCACCTCCAAAGCCAGGGCGGATCCTGGAGTATTGGCCAAAGATAGGCGGCGGATGGAGGACGGATCGGCCACGTCCAGCACCAGCAGTCCGCTGTCACCGTCGGCCACGAAGGCCGTAGAGCCCACCACACGGACGTCAGATGCCAGGCCGGGGGAGTTGAACCGTCCCAGCACCCGCGATGCGGACGGATTCGCGACATCCACGATCACCAGTCCTGCCTCCCCAGCCGCCAGGTAGGCGGTGGTGCCGATGAGGTCCAGTCCGAGGACCGAGTCTCCCACCGCCAGGGAGCCCAGCTCCAGGAGTCGGGCCTCGGAACGGTTGTACACGCGGTATTCCAGGATCGGCAGCCGACCCGCATCCCCGGGGGTCGATGCCCGGAGGACCACCGTTCCCAGATTGGTGACGGTCAGCAGTCCCTGCTCCAGCCGCGCAGGACCGGACTCCACCACAACCTCAACGGGCAGTCCGCTGTCCGCCACCACGCTGGCCGGATGGGGAACACCCAGGGCAACGGGTCCCTCGGCAGGCGCCAGCCAGGTGAGCCGTTGCGGCAGGCCGATCCGAACATCAAGGATGCGGATTCCGGCAAGGCCATCCGCCACAAACGCCAGGCCGTCCACCCACTGGAGCGCGTAGCTTTCCGCCGATTTGGGCGAGGTTCCGATCACGACCAGGCTGTCCGGTGTGGAGACATCCACCGCCCGCACTCCGCGGATCAGGTCGGACACCAGCGCGATGCTGCCGACCACCTGGACGCCGAAGGCGGCTCCGAAGCCTCCCGGCTCCCCTCCCCGCAGCACCGGCCGCCCGGGTTGGCGGACGTCCACCACCTGCAGGCCTCGTGATCCGGCCGCCACGTAGGCCAGCGACCCCACCACATCCACCGCCTTGGCGTAGCCGCCCAGGCCCACGGTGCCGAGGACCCGCGGGGCCTTGGGATCCGCAATGTCCACCACCGACAACCCGGCATCGCCGCCCGCCACATACGCCAGGGATCCAACCACCTGGACCCCGGCGGCTTCACCCGGGATCGCCACCTGCCCCAGCAGCAACGGGGCCGCCGGCGCGGACACGTTCACGATCACCAGCCCTCCGGTTCCGGCCGCGACATAGGCGACCCGGTCCGCCACCTCCACGGCCAACGCCCTGCCCTCCGTTGGGAACTCCCCAACAAGACGGGGAAGATCGGGATCGCTGACATCCACCAACTGCAGCCCCTCCTCCGTGGTGGCAAGGAACGCGATGTCTCCACGGAGCTGAATGTCGCGGGCATCCCCAAGGAGCGGCAGATGCGCGCGGCGCAAGGGGGTGGCGGGGTTGCGGACATCCAGCACCTTCAGTCCTTCGAACCCGTCGGCCACATAGGCGACCGTTCCGGAGACCACGACCTTGTTCGCATAATGTCCGGTCAGGAGCCCGCCGACTCTCGAGAACCGGGCGGTGGGGCGGTTGAAGCTCCGTTGTTCCTCCGCACGGAGATAGGTGTCGTTGCCTGGATGGCGCGCCTCAAGGGTCACGGTGCCGAAGTTGGTGACCGTGAGTCCGGCACTGTCCAGCACCGCCGGCCCGGAAATCACGCCGACGCCCACCGGCAGTCCGCTGCTGGACGTGACCGTCAGCGGGTAGGTTGTCCCGGGAAGGAGCAGCGCCTCCGGCAGGCCGCCCCATTGAAAGGTCTGCGGGATTCCCAAGCGTACCCGGTAGATTTGAAGTCCCTGCGAGTTCTCCGCCGCGTAGAGCAGATCTCCCACCAGATGGGAGTTCAAGGACGTGCCCCGGTGTTCGAGCGAGCCGGCGGGCACCGGGACGGTGCCGCCCGAGATATCAAACACCCAGGTTCGATTGAGTGTGGCCACCAGGGCCAGCGTGCCGGTCGCCGTGACGGACCCGGGGGTTTGGGGCACCGGGCTGCTGCCGAGCCATACCGGCGTTGAAGGCGCGGTGATGTCAAAGAGGCTCAGGCCGGTGGAAGAGTCCACCACGCACGCACGGTTTCCGACCACGGAGATATCCGTGGTGTAGCCGCTGGTCACCACGTTGGTGAGGCGGCGAAGGCTTGCGGGGTCGGACGCATCCAGCACCAGGAGACCGCGGTCGCCATCGGCGAGGAGAATCGTGGAGCCCGCCATCTCCAGGCGGTTTGCGAAGCCGGGGGAGTTGAAGCCCCCCAGGCGGCGGATCGCGGCGGGATTGGACACATCGAGCGCATGGACGCCCGATTCGCCGTCGGCCACATAGGCGACGTTTCCCGCGACGTGCACGTCCTCGGCTTGGCCGGAGGTGTTGAAGCTGCCCAACACCGTGGGGGACGCCGCGTTGCTGACATCCACGATCCGCAGGCCGCTGAACCCTTCCGCAATGTACACGGTGGTGCCCACGACCTGGAGTTCCCGGGGTTCGCCGCTCAGGGACAGGGCGCCGAGGAGGGCCGGAGTGGCTGGGTCTCGGACATCAAGGACCTGCAGTTGGGGTCCAGTGTTGAGCACATAGGCGGTCTGGCCCACCACCTGCACCCGCGAGGCTACGGATTCCACGAGGCTTCCGACCGGGGTGAAGCCCGCCTGGAGATCCTGTCCCGCGGCGCCCAGCATCGATGCGAGCGCGGCACAGGATCCCAGGAGACCGGCAAGCGTTCTCCGGAGACGCCGCAGGCGCGGGACAGACGGATCGGGGTGGGGTCGGTGGCTGGGCTGGAACGGTGTCATGGCATTGGGAGTGTTTTGAGCCCTGTCAGTGCCTGATGCGGATCATCAGACCCTCGGACCACTCCCACATGCGCCGGGCGTTCTGGAAAACGGACATCCCGCTGGATGTCCCTGCCGACCCGCCCTGCGGTCGGTTGACGGGATCAGGGTGTTTGGGTTCGGCCGGCCACGGCCTGGCGCGCCTCTCGGGAGGCCAGCCAGGGGAGAAGCTGTTGGGTGGGCAGTTCTCCCTTGAGCGGGTGCCGCGGGTCCTGCGGACCTGGCGGCATGGCGGTCGTCGCCGCATCGAATACCTGGCGTGCCTGTTCCGGCCGTCCGAGCGCCGCCAGGGCCACCGCCTGGTAGTGGGCGGCGGCATTCACGGTGGTGCTCGACAAACTGCCCCCGGCAACCACCGCACCCAGCAGCGGCTCGGCTGTGTCGGGGTGGCCGCTGCGCAGTTCGGCCAGCCCGAGTGTAAACCAGGAGTTGCGGACCGGCACCGCGTTGGTGCCCGCCTTGGCCACCCGGCGGGCGAGCTCCAGGGAGGTGGCCGCAACGGCGGGATCGGAGTTGGGGCGAAGGCTGAGGGCGCGGCTGGCCCGCTCCATCTCTGCCGGATCACCAAGCCGGGGCGCCTGATCCAGGATCCGGCGGACCAGGGCTCCGAACTCGCCTTCGGGCGCAAACCACGCCTCCCGAGTCGCGATGTCCAACAGCATGTTGGATCCGGCGTCCACCCGACTCGAACACCGGTGCAGCAGGACCAGCGCCTCCGCCAACCGCCCGGAATCCATGTAGTCGTCCATCAGGTTCAGGGTGGCATCCAGGGTGTGCGGATGGTCCGGTCCGTTGGCCACCTCCCGCAACCGCACCACCTCCTCGTGCACGGCCGTGGCCTCGGCGGGCCGTCCCGAGGCCTCCAGCGCCTTGGCGAGGTAGTGCTGGGTCAGGATGGTGTCGCGATGTTCCGGTCCGAGGGCCTTGCGTCGCAGGGTGAGGACCTCCCGGTGCTTGGGAACCGCCGCCGCGGGATCGCGAAGCTGCTCGAAATAGGACCGGTAATGCATCGCCATGAGGGTGTCCGGATGCTCCGGGCCGATCACCTCGCGGCGGAGTTGCACCAGTTCGTCCTGCATCGGGATCGCCTCGGCGAGACGGCCCGCGTTGGACAGTGTGGCCGCGGTGTTGGCCATCATCGTGAGCGTGGCAGGATCCCTGGGACCCTGGAGCTTTCGACGCAGGTCCAACAGTTGCCGGTGGATTCGAAGCTCGTCGTCCCGACGACCGGATTGCCCGTAGATCACGGCGAGTTGCTGGAGGGTGTCCAGCGTTTCCGGGGCCTCCGGCCCCTGCACCCGCCGCCGGCTCTCGAGGACGGCCTCCAGCTCCCGGATCGCCTCGCCCTGGCGCTCGGCAAAGGACAGGACCGTTGCCAGCGTTGCCCGCTGATCCAGGGTTTTCGGCGCCTCGGGTCCCAGAGTTCTACGCACGATCTCCACGCTCTGTTCCTGCAGCGCCAGCGCATCCTTCACCCGGTTGGCTTCCAGGAGCGAGAAAACCAGCGAGGACATGGCCGCCAGGGTCTCGGGCGCCTCCGCGCCCGCCACGGTCCGCCAATGCTCCACAATGCGCCGCCGCAGATCCGCCGCCTCCCGGGGCAGCCCGATGGCGTCGTAGGTCTCCGCCAGGACGGTTTGCAGGGCGACCCGTCGCTCGGGCATCCGCGACAGGTCCTGGTCGAGCTGGCCGGCCGCCGAGCGCAGGGCTTCCGCCACGGTGAAGGAGTAGCCGGACCGCTCCGGATCCGGACTGCGGAACACCTGGGTCAGGAACCGTGAGATCGCCTCGGCTTCCTCCTGGCGCTGGATGGCCAGGGCCTCGGCCCGGCGGGCGCGGACGGCCTGGACGCTGGTGAGGAGGATCCCCAGAACGAGCGCGGTCAGCACCGCAGCAACTCCCAGGAATACCGCGCGATTGCGACGGTAGGCCTTGTGGAGGCGGTAGGCGGCGGTGGGCGGGCGGGCGGTGACGGGTTCGTCTGCCAGGTGCCGCTCGAGGTCGGCCGCCAGCTCATTGGGCGTCTCGTAGCGCCGCCGCCGGTCCTTCTCCAGGCACTTCATCACGATCCAGTCGAGGTCGCCCCGGATCTCCTCCGGCAGATGACGCACGGGGAGCCGGCTGCCATCGGTGAGGGTCTTGAGGGCCCCGCCCTGCAGGGTGCTGGCGCGGGTAGACGGGGTGGGCGGTTCCTCCTCGGCAATCACCTTCTGGATCTGACCCAAGCCGAGGCTGCGGAGCCGCTCCGCCGGGAACGGGGTGGTGCCCGTGAGCAACTCGTACAGGAGCACCCCCAGGGAATACACGTCGGTGCGGGTATCCACATCCAGGCTGCTCATCTCCGCCTGCTCCGGACTCATGTACGCCGGGGTGCCGATCATGTTCCCGTACTGCGTGAAAAGCGTCTTGTCGGTCAGCCGCTGGCTGACCGCCTTGGCCACGCCGAAGTCAATCACCTTGGCCATCGGCTCGCCGTGATGCAGCGTGACCATGACGTTGGAGGGCTTGATGTCGCGGTGGATGACCCCCTTCTGGTGGGCACTCTGGATCGCCCGGCAGACCGGGAGGAACAGCCGGATCCGCTCTCGGAGTCCCACGCGGTTTCGGTCGCAGAATTCGGTGATCGGGATGCCCTGGACCAGCTCCATCACGAAGTAGGGGCGCCCGGACTGGGTGGCGCCTGCGTCCAGCACCCGCGCGATGTTGGGGTGATCCATCATGGCCAGGGCCTGCCGTTCCGCCTCGAACCGGGCCACCACCTGGCGGGTGTCCATGCCCAGCTTGATGATCTTGAGCGCCACCCGGCGGCGCACCGGGACCTCCTGTTCCGCCATGTACACCTGCCCCATGCCCCCGGTGCCGATCTGCTGGAGCAGCCGGTAGGGTCCGATGCGGTCCCCCTCGCCCTCCCCCAGGGGCGAAAGTCCCTCGCGCAGGGCGTCGCGCAGTCCGGCGGCGGGCGCGGCGGGCGTGGCGTCCTCAAAGAACGCGGACGCCGCGGATTCCCGGGACAGCATCGCCGTCACCCGGTCGCGCAGCGCCGCATCCCCCCCGGCGGCGCGCTGGACGTAGTCCGCGCGCTGCTCCACCGGCAGGTCCAGCGCGGCCAAATAGATTTCCTCAGCGGGGCTCATCTTGGGGAACACAGCCAGCAGTTCATGCGCGGTCGGAGGACAAATCCGGACACCTCCCCGGCGACGGGGCACCGGGGGATCTCACGGGCCTCCCATGAGTTCGAGCAACCGAACCTTGGCCACCTCCCAGTGGCGGCGGATGGTCTTCTCGTTCACGCCCAGGGCCTCCCCGATCTCATGGTGATTGAGCCCCACAAAGCAGCGCAGTTTCACGATCTCACCCTTGAGGGGATCCTCGTCGGACAGTTGGTCCAGGACCTCGTGAATCTGCAGCATCTTGTCGTCCTCCTCGGGCGCCTGGATGCGGGATTCCTCCAGCGGAACGCGTTCCCGGCTGCCTCCCCGTTTGAGCTGCCGCTTGCGGCGGGCCGCGTCCACCAGGATCCGGCGCATCGCCTCGGCAGCCGCCCCGAAGAAGTGCGCCCTGTTCCGCCATACCGGAGGCGTGTCACCTCCGGAAAGCCGGATCCAGGCCTCGTGAACCAGCGCCGTGGCCTGCAGGGTCTGCCCTGGCTGCTCCCTCGCCATGTGGGCGGCCGCCATTCGGCGGAGCTCCTCATAAACCTGCGGCAGAAGATCGGTCACCTCGCACTCGGCGGGGGAAGGCGCGTTGTCATCCATGGGACGGGGGGCGTAATAGCGGCATCCTCAAGGGGGACAAGTCGGCGGTGAAATCCGCCGACGGCTGGACGACCGTCGCCGAGCTTTCGGAGGGCGGCGGTGGCGGTGGCGGGCTGGGGAATCCCGGACGCTTCTCCCGGCGAAGCGTAAAAACCAAATTCATATCAGTCCCGTCATCAGGGCTTGAGGGGGTCATGTTCAACGACAATTACTCTTCCTTCCTGCCATCAGTTGCCCGCCCACGGGTCGAGAAGCGACACGCCCGCAGCCTTGAAGTCGGCCACGTTGCGCGTGACCAGTGTGAGGTCGTGGGCCAGAGCAGTGGCGGCAAGCAAACTGCCCATGAGGGGCAGGCGTCGTCCCGTTTTCGCCGTCGTGGCTTCGAGTTGTGCCCAACGTTCCATCACGAGGGCATCCACGGGAAGGATCCGGCCTGCGAAGTCTGCCTTGACACCGGTTTCGATCCAGCGAAGCAGCGCCTTGCGCTTTCTTCCCGCGGCAAGAAGCAACGCGCCCCTTTGCAATTCCCCGAGGGGGATGGCGCTGATGAAAAGCGACTCGGGGTTCTGGGCGGCAATCCAGTTGAGCACCATCGCGCTGGGCTGCGATCGTGTGGCTTCGCTCACGACATTGGTATCGAGCAGAAAACTCATAGCGCAAGGTCACGCGGGAGTTCCTGACTGCGTGTGAGGTCGAGTTCGGTGAGATCGACGGGGCAAGCGCGCAGCATTTCGAGCAACGTGCGCTTGGGGGGCTTGGATTTCCGCCAGTCGGCCACGCTCACGATGACCACGAACGGCTTCCCGTGCTTGGTGACGATTTGCGGCTGGCCAGCGGCAGCCTTCTCGGCCACCGCGGAAAACTGCTGCTTGGCTTCCTGGAGTTGGATCGATTTCGTGCCGGAGACGGTTCGGCGATCTGTCCTGTCTGTCCAGAAATTTCCAACTCCGACTGCATTGCGGGCTCAATCATCGAAATCAGTGTGGTTCGGCTTCCGGATTTCAGCCCGATTTCCTGCCGACAATTGCCGACAGAATTTCTTCGCAAAGGTGCGTTTTTCTTCCTTTATGGTCTTTCGATACTCGCCTCAGGGATGTGCTCTTTGGTCAATTTTTACAGCCTCTCGACGCACTTTGGCGAGGAATCACGAAGGCGCCTCGACTGGTTTCGAGTCCCGCCATCGGCACCTGGCCAGTCAGGTGAAATCCCGGAGTGTGGAATAGCGGGAAAGGGGCTGTGGACAATCTCATGAGACGCCCGAATTCCGCCGGGCTCAATGCCATTCCAAGCGAAGCGTAAAAACCAAATTGCTATCAGTACCGCGGCATGTTGCAGGACACGCTGGTGATCTGGGACGGCGAGTTCGGCCGCACGCCCAACATGGAGCTGCCGACGCCGCGCGCGAACGCCGGGAAGCAGAATGGCCGCGACCACAACAACCACGGCTTCACGATGTGGCTGGCCGGTGGCGGCGTGAAGGGCGGGCATGTCTACGGCGCGACCGACGAGTTCGGGTTCGCCGCGGCAGAGGACAAGGTCCACGTCCACGACCTGCACGCGACGATCCTGCACCTGCTCGGCTTCGACCATGAGAAGTTCACCTTCCGCCACGCCGGCCGGGACTTCCGCCTCACCGACGTCCACGGGACGCTGATGAAGGACATCATCGGATAGGGCAGGCGCGAGGGCGGCCCGCCCACGGTCTTCATGGCCTCGCCTCTGTCCGGACCGGAAGTCGGTATCCCGCGGCGGGCGAGGACAGACCGCCCACCAGCAAGGAAGGTGTTGCGTCACCGGCTTGATGCTCTCTGCTACCGGCCACACACATGGACCACCCACATCGGCGGACACCCGGCACGCTGCTTCGGAGAATTCTACGTCTGCTTCCGTCCATGACTGTGGCGGTTCAACGTGCAACCTCCGTTCCCCGATTCCGTCCGGCCCAGTCAGCATTAGCGGTCTGGCTCTGGCTGGCCTGCTTGGCCCAGTTGGTCTCCGGGGAAGCGGCCCCGTTGGAGTTGGACCTGCGGACCCGCGACGTCGTTTCCGGGGCGGTCATCCAGACCCGGCAGACGGCCGACCCGGCACGCATCGGGGTCGTCGTGATGGACATGTGGTCTTACCACTGGTGCATGACGTGTGCGGAACGCGCGTCGGCGCTCGTGCCCCGGATGAACCGGGCCTTGGCCGGGGCGCGGAAGCTCGGCATGACGGTCATCTTCACCCCGACCAGCGCCATCGCTTCCCATGAGGCGTCACCCCAACGGAAGGCCGCTCAAGCGGTCCCCGCTGCCGCTTGGCCCGCGCTCCGGCCGGTGAATTCTCCGGCCTGCGCATTGAAGAACGCTTTCTCCTGCCGGTGCGGTCCCGGGGTCGCTTGTCCGCGCAATTGGGGCGGCGATGCGATGAACCCGGCGCTGAAGATTGGCGCGGACGATTTCATCGCGTGGGGAACACCCGAGGTGTGGAACATCGTCCAAGCCCGGAAGCTGGAGCGGCTGCTCTACATCGGGGTCGCGGCCGACATCTGCGTCCTCGGCAAAGGGGAAGGCATGGTGCCGTTGCGGCAGTTGGGCGTGCCCTGCGCGCTCGCCCGCGACCTCACCGACACCGACAGCTACCCGCCCGCGGAGGCCCTGGAGCACACCTTGAGGGTCTTGGAGGCGGGTTTTGCGCCGACGTTTGATTTCGGCGAACTGCTGGCCGGGCAAAACCTCTGGCCCGATGACGAGAGCACCGAGATGGTGCGGATACGGCCTTGGGGAAAGCCGATGCGCCCCTACTTTTTCCGGGACAACACGACGGTCCACCTCGAACTGCCATCCGCGGATGGACGGGAGATCCGCTACACGCTCGACGACAGCCCGCCTGCGGCGTCCTCGGCGTGCTATGAAGGGCCGTTGAGCGTGACCAACCGGGTGACGCTGCGGGCGCGGGCTTTCCGCGGCGGCCAGCCCGTGGGGCTGGCAAGCGCCGCCTTCTTCGTCCCGCTCCCGGCCTCGCCGCCGGCCCCCACGCTACGGCTCTGGGAACTCAACCCGACGCGCGTCCGCTACGCCGACGCCAAGTCGGAGTGGCATGTTCCTGCGCGGACTTGGGGCATGACCATGCGCGGCGAAAATTATTTCCAAGGCATCACGCTGCACGCCCCGGGCGAGATCGAGTTCGCGGTCCCGCCGGGGGCGACGCGATTCGTCGCGTTGGCCGGAGCGGACGACGCCCCGAAGGGGCGGTTCAACGCCCAGTTCCTCGGACAGCATCCGAGCATGACCTTCCAAGTCCTCCTTGATGGGCGTCTTCAAGCGGAAAGCCCGGTGATGCGGTTGGGGCAGGTGCCTTGGCCGTTTGACGTGCCGATCCCGCACGGAGCCAAGACGCTGCGCTTGGCGGTCACGGACGCCGGGAACGGAGCCCGGCTCGACCTCGGAGATTTCGCCCAATCGGGCTTCATCATCCCCGACTACCAAGGCCCCAAAAACCTTTACTGAGACGGAGACTCTACCTGAGCCTGAAGCCCCTCCTATGAAGTCCCTGAACCGACGGCATTTTCTGGCCACCTCCGGCAAGGCCACTGCCGCCTTGGCGACAAGTTCCACGTTTTTCAGGGCTCCGCTCCGGGCACAAGCCCAGAGCCCCGCCAACCGGATCGTCCTTGCGCTGATCGGAGCCGGCGGACGAGCGGCCCAACACGCTGCGGCGATGTCGGCCCTGCCGGGCGTCGAGTTCAAGTATGTCTGCGACGTCTGGAAGGACCGCGGCACGGGCATCCTGAGAGAACTGGAGAAAGTCCAGAAGCGCGCCCCCCAGCGGATCTCCGACATGCGCGTGGCGTTCGAGGACAAGGAAGTCGATGCTGTGGTCATCGCCACGCCTGAGCACTGGCACGCGCTCGCGACCGTTTGGGCCTGCCAAGCCGGCAAGGACGTCTATGTGGAGAAGAACCCCTCCATCAGCGTCTGGGAGAGCCGCAAGATGATCGAGGCCGCGCGAAAATATCAGCGCGTCGTGCAGGTCGGCTTCCAGAACCGCAGCGGTCCCTACGCGGCCTCCGCGCGGGACTACATCGCCAGCGGCAAGCTCGGGCGCGTGGTCCATGTGAAGGTTTACAACATGCTCAACGGCTCGAAGTGGGAGGCCAGACCCGACAGCGAACCGCCCGCCGGGCTGGATTGGGATGCTTGGCTCGGCCCTGCGCCGGAGGTGCCCTACAACGCCGGCCGCCATCTCGATTGGCTTCCGTGGTGGGACTACAAGGGCGGCACACTTGCGGACGACGCAAGCCATCAACTCGACCTGACCCGCATGGCCTTAGGCGATCCCGGGCACCCCCGGTCCGTCGTGTGCATCGGCGGCAACTATGCCTTCCGGTCGAAGCGCGAGGTGCCCGAGTTCCAATGCATCACCTATGACTACGGGGATTTCGCCATGACCTGCGAGAGCGGCAACGCCACGGGCTATCTCCGCAAATTCCCGGGCGAGGTCCGCCACGGCGACAAGTGGCCGCATTGGCCGACCTCCGCCACCCGAGTCGAGATCTACGGCACCGAGGCCCTGATGTATCTTGGCCGGCACGGCTGCGGTTGGCAGGTGGTGGAGGAAGCCGGTAAAGTCATCGCGCAGGACAAGGGGCGATTCCCGGACCAATGGCATCAGCCGAACTTCATCGACTGCCTACGCACCCGGAAGCGGCCGAACTCCGACATCGAGCAGGCCCATCATAGTGCCTGTCTCGTCCACTTGGCCAACACCTCCTATCGCGTCGGCCAAAAGCAACTGCTGTTCGATGGCGCCACCGAGCGGTTCACCAACAGCGAGCCGGCCAACGCATTGCTCAAGCCGGCCTATCGGAAGCATTACCGCATCCCGGACCAAGTCTGAAGCGTCCCAAACACATGGAACCGGAGCTGGGTCCTTTGTCGATGGTACGGTGTTTGGGCATATATCTATCAGTTCAGGATCAGTTCCTTTCAGTGAAGGGTCAAAGGG
>JBDKKE010000332.1:0-8867 GCA_039796255.1 Verrucomicrobiota bacterium
GATCCCCGTTGGGATGTGCCGGGGCGTGACGGGGGAGAATGGGGACTCGTAAAACTCTTCCCTCCGGAAACTCTTCCCTCCGGAAACTCTTCCCTCCGGAAACTCTTCCCTCCGGGCGGAGCTACTGGAGGGCTGAGGGGAGGCTGTTCACCTGGGCCTTGAAGGCTTCCAGGCGTTTGCCCATGGCTTCGCGGGAGAGTCCGGCCTCAAAGATGCCGCCTGGGGCGGGCTGGAAGTTCTTCAGCACGGCGCAGTAGTCGCTGTTTACCATGACCCCGAGCAGTTCCCCGGTCTTGCTGAGCACCAGATCACCGGCGGAGGGCGAGAACTCGCCGAACACGCCGCTGAACAGCCGGTTCTTCATGCGCACGAAATCGGGGGTCCGGGGATCCAGCTTGAATTCCACCTCGCCATAGCGCCGTCCGCCACGGTTGAGCAGCATGGCCTCCGGGAACTTGAAGGGATCCCGGGCCAGCGGATAGATGCGCAGTCCGAGTTCGCGGGCCGCCGCGCCGTCCACGGCCACCGCGACAATGCGCGGATCGCTGCCCGTGAGATAGGGGCGTCCGGCGGGCAATGGCTTGCCGTCGCGGGACACCCGGGAGGCCAGCTCGCTGAGACCGAATCCGGGAATGCTCAGGCTGAAGGGGGACTCATTGACGTGCACCAGGGCGAGGGTGTTGGTGCCGTCGGTGACCAGCAGCGTGGCGGCGTCCTTGGACCGGGGAGTGGCTCCTAGCAGTCCATTGCCCACGCCGCTGAGGGTGACGGTCACCTGATTGGTCAGGAACCCGGCGTACAGCTGGTTGGCATTGATGGGCGTGTTCTCCCGGACCTCCTGCTTGAGTTCATCGGAACTCTTGGCGAGCTGGCTGACGCCGCGGGCCAGTGCCGCCGTCTGTTCCTGCAGCCGGATCTTTTCCTCCTGCACCCGGTTCACCTGTCCCTTGAGGTCGGTCACGTTCTCCGTCAGCAGCTTCTTCTCCGCTTCGGCCACCTTCACCGCCGTGTTGAGACTGGCGATCTGCTTCTCGGCCTCCGTGCGCGCGGCGGCCAGCGCGACGGCCTGCTCGCGCTGCTTCTCCAATTCTTCGGACAACTTCCGCCGTTCCGCCTCGCTGGTCTGCACCGAGGCGACCAGGGTTTCCCCCTTCTGCGCCGTATCGGCCAGGCGGGCCTTCGTCTGCTCCAGTTGCTCCGCGGCCTGGGCTGCCTGCTGCGTCTGGACCGCCAGCTTCTCGTCCAGCTGGGTGGCGGTTTGACGCGTCTGGGTCAGGGCGGTCTCGAGTTGGCGCCGCTTCTCCTCGAGTTCCGTAAGTGAAGCCTCCCGGGTGGCCACTTCGGAACTCATCCGTCGATTCAACGCATCGCGCTGGGCCTGCTCCTCGGCGAGGGTCTCCCTCAGACTGGCCAGGAGGTCCTCCCGCGCTCCGGATGCCGTCCCGGCCGCGGCGGACACGGCTGGCGGCGACCGCTGCGTTTCCGGCTCGCTCTTGTCCCAGCGGGTCAATGCCAGGAGGTTGAGCAACAGGAAGTCGCACATGATGAGCAACAGCGTCCGGTTCATCGGAACGTAAATGGGTTCGCAGCAGTGACCGGGGACGGAGCGGAGGGTGAGTTGGGGGCCGGGGGAACGGTGGGCGCGATGGCAGAGGTCGCGGCCTCGGCGCCGGGCTGGCTTTCCAGGATGAGTTTGCGGCGGGCCTTGCGGACGTGTCCGATCTTGACCATGGCCACGCAGATGATGCCCATGAGATTGGAGGAGTAGGCGGCGAGCAGGTTGGCTTCCACCATCTGCAGGACCTGCATGACCAGGGCCGCGGCGGTTCCCCCGATGCCCACGTAAAGTCCCGAATCGAACAGGTTCTCCTCATTCTCCAGCAGGCGCAGCCGCACGGCGGGCGGTTCGGGAAGGCGGGTGATTTCGGAGATCTTGCGGACGCAGATCACGTACACGGCCAGTTGTATGGCCCCGAAGATCAACACAGTGACGAGCGTGGTGGGCTCCATGATGTTCTTTCGTGAATGAGATGAATTCGCGACCCCGGACGACTTCGTCAAGGTTCGAAGGTTCAGATAAATTTGAGGATTGGGTGTCGGACGGAGGCGCGCCGGGATGGGCTCGCTGGCGATGATCAGGAATCCGCCCAGCAGGAAGGCGATCAATACCAGCGGGGCGGTACCCATCACCGAGGAAGCCGATGTTGAGGGGACTCCCGCCCGGGCAAACGCGCCCAAACTGAGCGCAGCCATGGCGCCCGCCATCAGGAAGAGCTCGGTGCGTCCGAAGGCCCAGGAGAGCGGATATTGAAGCACGGCCTGGGCCAGGAACCCGGGCGAGGGCAGTCCCGACCGCACCGTAAGCCCGGAGCGACTGACCAGGGCCACCGCACCCGCGCCATTCTGCACGGCCTGGGCCAGCCCCTGGCGGCCCAGGGGACCGTGGATCGTCCGGTGACGCCCGACTCCCGCCGCGTCGCCGGAGAGGAGGGCGGCAGCGTACAGGAGGGGAAGGTCGTCCGGATAAGCCCGCGCGGATTCCGCGAACTGATCGAAGGCGGAAATCCCGGGCATGGATCGGGTGAGTTCGACGAGCGAGGTCCAGTCCAGACGGCGGGCCAGCGACAGCAGGTTTAGATAAAAGTTCTCCAGACGCTGGGCCGCGGCGGGGTCCGTGGGCGCCTTTTCGGCAAGATCACGGAGTTCGCGGGAGAAAGTCGCCGTGAGGCGCTCGCGCTCATACAGCGTGGCGGCGAGCAGGACCACGGCCTCCAGCGGCTGTCCCCCGGGTTGGTCGACCGGGATAAACTGCTGGGTGGCCATTTTCGAGGACTGCAACACCAGTTGCACCCCGGGGGACCGCGATTCGCCCAGGCGGGCCTTCAGGGTCGTCCGGTGGGCGGCCGGCAGAAAGACATCCAGAGTGGACATCCGCCGGGAGTCAGGGGGTTCGTCGAGCGGGGGAAGAAGGGCGGCAACGGCGGCATCGGGGCCTCCCAGGACGCGCACGGCTGACGGGACTCCGCGGGGGGCATTCAGCGCCTCCAGTGCCAACGTCACCTCATTGGTCCGGGGAAGTCCGAGAGCTGTGGCCGCCTGGTTCAGCCGTTCCGCGATGCCCCCGCGCTGCTGGCCGGCCACGGTCAAGGCCACCTCGACCAGACCGGGCGTCCCGCGTCCGGCAGCCGCCACCACGGCTGGATGCAGCGAGCGCCACCGGGCGGGGATGATCCAGGCCACGCCGGCGATCAGCACCGCCAGGCCCAGGAACAACCAGCCCCGCCGGTTTCCCGAATTGGTCGGAGTCTTGGTCACGACGGTCAGGCGAGAATGTCGCGAATGACCTCGCCCCGGACATCAGTGAGGCGGATGTCGCGTCCGCCGAAACGGTAGGTGAGGCGCTCGTGGTCGAGTCCCAGGAGGTGAAGGATGGTGGCGTGGAGATCGTGCATCTCCAGTTTGTTCACCGCCGCCTTGTAGCCCCAGTCGTCGGTGGCGCCATAGGTCATGCCACCGCGCACTCCGCCGCCGGCCATCCAGACGGAGAAGGCGTACTCATTGTGGTCGCGACCATCGCTACCCTGTGCGAAGGGGGTGCGTCCAAACTCGCCGGCCCAAAGCACCAGGGTCTCGTCGAGCAATCCGCGCTGCTTCAGATCCTGCAGCAGCCCCGCAATGGGCTGGTCAATGGCCCGGGCGTTGTCGCCGTGGTTCTTGACCAGGCCGCCGTGGGCGTCCCAGCGGGAATAGCCGTCCACCATGGGAATGGTCAGTTCGATGAACCGCACCCCGCGCTCCACCATGCGGCGGGCCAGGATGCACTCCCGGGCATAGGTCCGCGTGTGCTCGTAGGGGGCATCCAATCCGTAAAGCTTCTTCGTGGCTTCGGATTCCCCCGAGAGATCCATCAGGTCGGGAATGGCCACCTGCATCCGCGCGGCCAGTTCGTAGTTGGCGATGGCGGACTCCAGGGCGTCCGTACCGCCGGCGTTCTCCAGGCTCTGGCGGTTGAGCCGTTGGACCAGGCGCTGCTTGGTCTGCTGGAGTTGGGCGGACTTCTCATTGGGCACCACATTGGCGAGGGGCGTTCCGCGGGCGTGGAGCAGGCTGCCCTGATAGGTCGCCGGAAGAAAACCGCTGCCGAAATTGTCCAGTCCACCGGAGGGGATCTGTCCGCCGTTGAGCACCACGTATCCGGGGAGGTTGTCGTTGGGGCTGCCCAGTCCGTAGGTGACCCAGGCGCCGAGGCTCGGACGTCCCTGCAGGCCCAGTCCGCTGTGGAGAAAATAATTGGCGCTGGTGTGTTCCGGGAAGTTCGAGGTCATCGAGCGGAGCACGCACAGGTCGTCGACCTGCCGTCCCACGTGGGGAAACAGGTCACTCACCGAGGTGCCGCTCTGTCCGTACTGACGGAATTCCCACGGGGACTTGAGCACCTTGCCCACGTTCTCGAACTGGGTCTTCTCCAGCTTGCCGATGGCCTTGCGGGGATCCTCGCCGTGGTATTTCGCCAGCAGCGGCTTGTAATCGAAACTGTCCACCTGGGAGACCGCGCCCTCCATGAAGAGGAAGATCACGCTGCGGGCGCGGGGTGGGAAATGGGGCTTCCCAGTCCGCGTCACGGCAGAGGCGCCGCCCGTCGATGCGGTCGAGGCATTGGCCCCCAGCAGGGCGCTCACGGCCAGGGTGCCAAACCCGCTGGAGGCGCGGCGCAGCAGTTCCCGACGACTGATGCGCGGGTCGAGGAAGAGCGACGAGGGACGGTGGCTCATGATCACATCACGTAAATGAAGTCGTTGGCATTGAGCAGGGCGTGGCAGAGGTCCGTCCAGAGCGCGGTGTCGTCGCCGGAGGCCTGCAGCGGACGCAATTCGGCGAGGGACTCGAGACAGGCTGCGGTTTCCGCCTCCGTGGGCGGACGCCCGTAGGCCGTCTCGAACAGCCACCGGATCCGGTTGGATGGATCTCCGGCGGGCACTTCCCGCAGAAGCCGTTCCGCCCAGATTCGCGCCTGTTCCGCAAACAGCGGATCATTCATCAGGGCCAGCGACTGCGCCGGCACATTGGTCACATTGCGCCGGCCCACGGTGCTGAACGGCGTGGGGGCATCGAAGGCCAGCAGGGTGGTGGGCAGGAAGTTCCGCTTCACCGCCAGGTAAAGACTGCGTCGTCCGTCGCCGTCCAGAGGACCGCTCTTCTCCGGACGTCCCCGTCCAATAATGAACTCCGTGAGGTGGACCGGCACCGGCGGGCCGCCGACGGCCGGGTTGAGGCGTCCGGACACGGTCAGCAGGGAATCCCGGATCGCTTCGGCCTCCAACCGCCGGACGGGGACGCAGTGCCAGAGCGCGTTGTTCGGATCCACCTCGGACGCCCGGGCATCGGCGGGCCTATGGCTCATGGAGTAGGTTTGCGTCAGCACCAGTCGCTGGATCAGTCGTTTTAGGGACCAGTGATCCTCATGCACCCACTGCCAGGCCAGGTGATCCAGGAGTTCCGGATGCGTCGGCGCCTCACCGAGGGCGCCGAAATTGTCCACGGTCGGAACGATCCCGCGTCCGAACAGATGGTGCCACACGCGGTTGACCAGGACGCGGGCCACCAGCGGGTTCTCCGGGTCGCTCAACTGCTGCGCCAATTCCAGGCGGCCGCTGCTTTCACGGTCGGTGATGGGGTGGGCCGAGGGAAAGGCGACTGGAAGGCTCCGTGGGGCCAGATCGCCGGTCTTGGAAGGCTTACCGCGGACCAGCACGTATTCATCCACTCCCGTACCGTCGAACCAGGCCACCGCGGTGTGGGAGGTCCACTGAACGCGCCCGGCAATGGCTTTCTCCGCACCCAGGAACGCGGTGACCTGATCCCGGGCGGCGGCGTCCAGGGTCACCTGCAGCAAGTCGGGGTTCTGCACCAGCCAGTTGGCTACGGTGAGGATCCGGTCGCGTTCTTCCGCTGGCAGGTCGGTGGGGTGCTTCAGCCAGTCGCAGGCGCGGTTGGCGACGAGCGCAAAGCGTCCCGCAAATTCGGCCAGGGAGCGGACCTGCGTCTCGGGTTCATACGCACCCGGCAGCGGTTTCCAAACGGGCACCTCCGCCGACTCGACCGCCATCAGCACCTCCAGGCCGGCATCACCGTCGGGACCAAACTCAACATGCGTGCGGTGTCCAGCGTAGGGGGAGAGATCGTGCGAGACCCACTGGGGTTCGGTTGCGGCGCCGGTATCAAAGGTTTTGGTGAGCACCCCGTGCAGGGGGCCTTCCAGCATGATGTGGGCGTCCACAGCGGCATACACGCGGGCCTTGCCACGGATGAGGTAGTGCAGGCGGCCTGAACCCAGGCTGAAGGACGGGGTCCGCAACATGCGGCCCGATCGTGCGGTCGCAGCCAGGCGTCCGCTGTCGTCCTCATTGCCCGCCGACTGGGCCAAGCCGTTCCAGAAAGGATCGCGGCGGGCGGCACCGTAGGTCATGACCCGGGCAACCGGATGCGAGGGGTCGGATCCCGCAATCAGGTCACCGGCAGAGAGCGGTCCGGTTCCAAAGACTTCCCCATCGGCCTTCCAGGGCTGTCGGCCCGGCTCGGTAAAGTCGGCGAGCAGGCGCAGGGCGTCGGGGGGCGGGCGGAGCGGGGACGCGTTGGTGGGATTGGTGTTCCGGTCCGATGCCGCGAGTCCCCGGCGTGCCGAGTCGGCGAAACGCATCAACGCCTGGCCCTGGTTGGTGGCGGCCGATTGGAGATGGTCGGTCCAGCGTTGCAGGCGGACCGGATCCAGCGAGTCCTGCCGGGCCCGGTCGGCGATGGACGCAGCGAGGTCCGCCGGTGGGGCGGCGATTAAGTCTCCGGCGGCCGCCAGGTACCGGGGAATCTCCGGGAGCGCCGGTCCCACCGCCGCCGCATAACCGGCGGCGAGTTGCGGCAGCATTGAGGTGCGCAACGCCCGCAGTTCGCCCGCCATCTGCCGGTTGTTCTCCATCGATTCGAAACGCACCTGCCGGTAACTCGCGCCCTGAAGGAATCCGGTGAGGGCGTAGTAGTCCTGGGTGCGGATGGGGTCGAACTTGTGGTCGTGGCAGCGGGCGCAGGAGACGGTGAGGCCCATGAAGGTCTTGGTGAAGACGTCCACCTTGTTGTCGAGCCGGTCACACTCGTCCTGCCGAATGTCCACCGGGGAATGGACTTCTTCGCCGAGGAAGGCCCACCCGGTTCCGAGCACGGACTCATGGATGTCGGTTCCGGGACGCAGCCGGGGCTGGGGCAGCAGATCGCCTGCGAGGTGCTCCTGGAGGAATCGGTCGTAGGGGACGTCCTGATTGAAGGCCCGGATCAGGTAGTCCCGGTACTGCCAGGCATTGGCGATTTGGTAGTCGCCCTCGTGTCCCCGGCTTTCCGCATAACGGACCAGGTCCATCCAGTGCCGCGCCCACCGCTCGCCGAAATGCGGGGACGACAACAGACGCTCCACGGCGCGCTCCCGCGCCCCGGGGTTGGTATCGGACAGGAATTCTCGGACATCGTCCCGCGTGGGGGGGAGTCCGGTGATGCCGAAGTGGACCCGGCGCAGCCACGTCTGGTCATCCACCGGTGCGGCCGGGGCCAGTCCCTTCTGCTCCAGACGGGCCAGGATGAAGTGATCCACCGGGCTGAGTGGCCAGGCGGTGTTGGTGACCGCAGGAATGGCCGTGGATCTGGGCGATGCCCAAATCCAGGGACGCTCCTCCTTGCGGGCCGACACACTAAAGGGCGCCTTGGCATCTGCCGCCGCCAACACCAGAAGGGTCCAAAGCCATCCTGCGGACAGGATCGTGACGAATGAGAGCCGGGAATTCATGAGGGCGACCGAAGCAACAGTAGGCCGTGCCAGGACGGGTTTGGAGTTATTTTCCTTCAATGAAGGGTGGGAAATTTGCTTGGGCGGACTGCCGGGCTGAGGGAAGAGTTCCCTTCCGCACATGAAACGACTCCTCTGCACCGCTGTCACTTGGGTGGTTTTGATGGGATTCCCGATCCCCGTTGCCAACGCCGCGGACTCCGCCCTCCGCCATTCCTACCTCGTGCTCGGTGGCAAGACGGCCATCATCGGGGAGGACGGCCAGGTTCTGTGGGAGTACCGGGGTGGCTCCCGGGATGGATTCGTGCTGCCCAGCGGCAATGTTCTGATCGCCTATTCCGACCGTGTCGAGGAAGTGACGCCCGGCAAGCAGGTGGTGTTTTCCTATGAGCGGAGTGCGGAAAACAGTGAGATCGGCACCACCCAGCGGCTCTACAATGGCAACACCCTGGTCACCGAGTTGGGTAAGCGCCCTCGACTGCTGGAGGTCAATGCCAAGGGGGCGGTGGTGATGGAGGTTCCGCTCCAGCCGGAAACGGACAATGCCCATATGCAAACCCGCATGGCGCGGCAGTTGAGGAATGGCAATTATCTCGTCCCCCACCTGCTGGCCTTTGCCGTGAAGGAGTATGCGCCAGATGGACGGGTGGTTCGCTCGTTCAAGACGGACCTGGGAGAGATCGGCGGACGGGCGGCGGAGAACTGGCCGTTTACCGCCATCCGGCTCGACAACGGCAACACCCTGGTGTCACTCACCCATGGCAACAAGGTGGCTGAGTTCAATCCGCAGGGTGAGATCGTCTGGAAGGTCACCAACGAACACGTCAACGGCCAGTTCAAGGACCCCTGCGGATCCCAACGGCTGGCCAACGGCAACACCGTGGTCGGCAGCCATGCGGCCAACCAGGGTGTGTCCATGATCGAGGTCACCCCGGAGCATCAGATCGTCTGGACCAGTGATCACCCGCTGGCCGCCGGCGTGCACCACTTCCAGATCCTCACCACCAACGGCAAACCGGAGCCGGGCATGCCCTTGAAGTAG
>JBDKKE010000333.1:0-5068 GCA_039796255.1 Verrucomicrobiota bacterium
TGGCCCAGCCGATAAAGGGCCAGGGAGCTCCCCATTCCACGAACCCCTTCTTGCGGTCCTCCGTGCGACTGAACAGGGGCCACAGATAGGTGGACTGGTCGCGATCCGTGGAGCGCAGCAATGCGACGAACGGCAGGGCCTGAAAGCTCTCATAGGTGGTCCGGTCCCGGGCGGGGGAAAATGGCGACGCGAGCATCGAGAGGCGGGGCTGTTGCACCCGGGCGTTGGTGCTGGCTCCCTCGACACGCTGATAGCCAAGCAGCGGCCACAGCGCGAACCACGAGTTCCCGGCCGGCGTCACCAGCGGATCGCCAAACAGATCCTTCCCAAAGGTCTCCTCCCGGTGCTGGGTGCCATAGAGAGGCCAGAACTGCCAGCCGGTCAGGCCCGGTCCCTCCCGGAGATGGAAGAAGGGATAAACATAGTTCCGGGTGACCACATCCCGCTTCCGCGTCTTGGAGTAGAGCGGGAACATGATGAACTCGATGTCGTCCCGGAACAGCCGGTTGTGCAGGTGACCGTAGAACGGCATCACCGCAAAATAGTCATTGGTGCCGCTGACGGACCGCTGCTCGAAATAGAAGGGGAACAGCGTCCGGTGCACATACCGGTCCGATTCATCCTGCTGCCCGGTGCTCACCCAGTTGATCACCTGTCCCAACTGCCAGCGGGCCTCCTTCCCGGTCCTCCGCCAGGTCAGCACCGGATACAGGACGTCGAACTGCTCGCGGTCCAGGGACGGCGTGCTCTCATGGGAAAAAAGCGGGGAAAGACCTGATGAAGTCGTTTCCGGGGTTTCCTGCCACCAGGCCAGCGGCCCCAGGGCCTCCTGCCGCCATCCGGCCTCCCAAAGGGTGGGGAACGAGGCCGCGAAGGGCCCCCCTTCAAACCAATCGTCCGCGCCGGCCGGGGTGGAGACCCCGGCCGCGAGCATCAGGATCCATTCAAACAGGCGGCGACGCATTCGAGGGCGAGACCTTCCGGCATTTCGCGACCCGGAATCAAGCCGTCCGCGCCTCAGTTTGAAAGCCGCCCTCCAGCCTGACGTTCCCTTCGGCCGAAACGTTCAAGTTCTCCAGGGATGCCGGATCCCCGCCCACGCCAGCAGTGCCAGACCCACCGGCGTCCCGGTCACCGAGAAGGGCACCGCGGCCACCAACGCCAGCACCAGGGCCTTGGCCAGAGCGACCCGACGACGATTGCCCGCGCGGCGGCGCTGCACCTGGTAGGTGATGAGGAAAACCGTCAGAAAACACAGGGGAATGGTCACCAGCCAGTCCACGATGAAGAACTCTGGAATCAGCCAGAGATTGTCCACCACGATCAGGGCCAGCGACGCCAGAGGCTCGATGATGACCCTAGACGCCCGGGGCGGTGGCGGAGGGGCAGCATCTCCAGCCCACGTTTCCGGAGGCAGCACCTCCGGAATCACCACAGGCGCTCGGGACGGAAGGTCACTCACGATCCCCTTCGTTCGCACAATTCGCCCCCCGGCGCAATCGGTGATCGCCCGACAAGCCTCCCCCGAGATGCGCTTGGAAGTTGGCGGCGGAAGCTTCGGCGGATGGAACTCGCCCCCAGTTAGGCTCGCCCGCCGTCGTCCTCTGCGCTTGACTCCGCCTCAGCATGAGCAGCGCACACACTCCTCGCGAACTGGGCTACCGGATGCCGGCGGAATGGGAACCGCATGTGGCCACGTGGCTGACCTGGCCGCGGCCCGATGGCATCAGTTTTCCCGGACGCTACGCCCCCATCCCCGACGTCTACGCGCAGTTCATTTTCCACCTCAGCCGCCATGAGGAGGTGCACATCAACGTCTGGGACGAAGACACCGCCGAAGGCATCCGCAAAGTCCTCCGCCGGCATCACGTCCCGTTGGACCGCGTGCACTGCCATCATTTCCCCAGCTACGAACCCTGGTGCCGGGATCACGGTCCGATGTTCGTCGTCCGCGACCAGGGGGGCGTCCGCGACCGGGCGGTGGTGGACTGGGGCTACAACGCATGGGGAGGCAAGTATCCGCCATTCGATCTCGACGACGCGATCCCGCAGCACGTCGCGCGCCTTCGCGGATTGCCGGTCTTCAATCCCGGCATTGTCATGGAAGGCGGATCGTTGGAGATCAACGGACGCGGCACAGTGCTGACCACCGAGGCCTGTCTGTTGAACGAGAATCGGAATCCGGGACTCAACCGCACCCAGATTGAGGCCTTCCTGCGCGACCACCTCAATGTCTCCAAAATCCTCTGGCTCGGGGACGGTATTGTGGGGGACGACACCGATGGTCACATTGATGACCTCACCCGGTTCGTCAGCGCCGATACCGTGGTCACGGCGGTGGAGGCGGATCCCCAGGACGAAAACTTTTCCCTGCTGCAGGAGAATCTGAAGCGACTGCGGACAATGACCGATCAGGATGGACAGCCCCTCCGAATCGTGGAGCTGCCCATGCCGGGACGGATTGAATGCGAGGGCCAGAGGCTGCCCGCCAGCTATGCCAATTTCTATATCGCCAATGGGCTGGTGGTCATGCCGACGTTCCGCGATCCCCGGGATGCCGAGGCGCTCGCCGTTCTCCGCTCACAGTTCCCCAGCCGTGAAGTCGTCGGCATCGACTCCTACGATCTCATCTGGGGACTCGGATCCTTCCACTGCATCAGTCAGCAGGAACCCGCGTAGGCTCGGCACGGAGGAATGGAATGCGGCGGAGCGCGGCAAGATCCTCTACCCACAAGCCCCAAGGACTTGAAGAGAGGCCGGTGAGCGCCCGCGCCATCCACACGGAAAAATGCCGCCGACGCCCACCAACCCGGACCCCATCCGGAGACCGGCGCTTATCGCACTCCGGTTCGCCGAGGGGTGCAAGCTGGCCCCGGTAAACTCGCGGTGACAACCGTGCAGCAACCTCTTCCCCGCTATTCCATGATGGTCACGGATCGCCGGTCCTGCTCGCGCAAGAGAACCGTCAAACGCCCGGCATCCACCGCCCCTCCCTCCCGCAACAGCACCGTGGGACGCGCGGCTTCCTCGGGTGGGATCCCGGGCCAATGCTGAACCGCCATGCTCACAGCATTGGACCACTGCACGGCGCCGGCGAGGAAGTCGTATTTGAAATCGGCATAGCCTGGAAGCGTGCGCAGAGAACGCGCCCCCACAAACCGAACTGGACCGTAGGCATCGGCGAGTGACTGGGAAAGAAACGGCGCCATCCAATGGGTTCCGGACGTCTTTTGGGCCGGCTCCCACCCAAAATGCCAGGCGGTGATTACCCGCTGTGCGGCATTCCCCTTGAGCAGCCAGAGAAGGGCGGCCGAGGTGGTGCGTTGCTCCTCGCTGAGCGGCACCTCCCGGTGTCCATATCGCTTCATCAGATGCTCCTGAGTCCAGGCGAGGGTCCGGTCCAGATGGCAAAGATTGCAGGCATTAGGCACGCCATATCGGGCGCTGGAGACGACCTGTGGGGAGGCGATTTCATGGGTGCGGATCGCCTTGAACAGCGCATAGGTCGAATGCGGCATGTGGCAATTGAGACAATTGCTGCCGCTTGAAACCGCGGCATGGCCCGTATGCCGCTCCAGACCGGTGGTAAATTTAGTTTCCCGATGGCACTGGGTGCAGGCCGCCGGACCGTCGCGTCCCACCTTCAGTTGGTCATTGGGATCACTGTCATGCATCGAGTGGCACGACAGGCACGACATCGTCCCCCGCGTGTAGCACTTGGTCCCGAGGAACGCGGTGTACTCACGCCCCCCGGCAAGAATGGTCCCATCGTCCCACCAGCGCGACTCGTAGAACCCCTGGTTGCGTTTCAGATCCTCCCCCTCAGCAGCGCCCCCGCCCATGTGCGGATGAGTCATGTAGTTCCGGGTGCGGGAAAGGTCTTCACCCGGAAGGTACAACGGACCGTTGCGGGCGAACTCCATGGCGAACTCATCCCGCATGGTGTAGGCGCCATGACACTGCCCACAGACTTCACTGGATCGTCGGTGATCCAGGCGCGACGGGTTGACGATGGACCCATCCTGACCCTGAGGGGCGGCGGGCAGGGCCGCCGGAACCTGTCGCAGGGACTGCTGTTTCTCCATGTGGACACGACCGGGACCGTGACACGCCTCGCAGGCGATCCCCAACTCACCCACCGCGGACTTCAATTGCCCCTGGTCGTCCAGCCCGGGATTCCCTCCTGTGCTATGGCAACGAATGCAGTGGTGGTTCCACTGGGTCACGATGCGCTCGGTGTCGTCCGGCCCTCGCATAAAGGCGGCGTCCCGAGGAATCCATCGCTGTCCCTCCTTCAGAAAAACCAGCGGCAGGGTTTGCAGAAGTCCCGGATACCGCGGACTGGTCACCCAGTAGGTTTGATAGTGATGCGACCCGGTGGTCATCACCACGGGACGCTTCACCCGGGGAATTTTCTCCAGCGGAACCTTCCGCCCGCCCTGCACCACATACATGAGGACATCCGGGTCCGGCATTTCCGCCCAGAAGCCCTCGCCCTCCTGGAACACCCGATAGGGCAATCCCCCACAATCCACCGTAGACCCGTCAAACCGCCCGATCACCGAATCCGCAGTCGCCGGTTGCGTCATGGTGCGGTGATAGCTGCGATGCCAGCTCCCGAATTCCTCCCCATGACATTGACGGCAGGACTCCGAACCAACGTAGCCCGCGTCAAAACGTGGACGTGGCAACTGCTGCCTAAGCCACTCCAGGTAGGGGGAGGGTGAAGCCGCGGCGACCTGGGAATCAGCGGATGTAGTGGATGTCTCCGCGCCACCGGCCTGGGCCGTGGACCCAATGACCAGCACCAGGACCATCGCGATGAACCCGCGTGGCTTCATGACGCAGACGCTAGGGAGAGTCACAGGAATCGGCTAACGAAAACGGGAGACCGGGACCCAAGCCCCGGTCTCCCGCAATGGAAACCGACGGATTACTTACTCCGCGCGGAAGAACTGCTGACCACCCGCAGCAGGGGGCGTCACCGAATGCGGCGACACCGCGCCGGTCACAGCCTCATAGGTCCCACCCAGGGTGGAGGCTCCCTTGAGAACTCCGGTGTAGGTGA
>JBDKKE010000334.1:0-4160 GCA_039796255.1 Verrucomicrobiota bacterium
GGACTGCCATCTTCCCTGAGTGTCCCCAACGACGAGCCGTTTAGCGCCTGGGAGCGAGCCCAGACGGGAAATGATCGAACCAATCGGATGCACTTTACCCTCGACCCGGCGCAGGTAACTCCCGGGTCCGGCTATCGTTTCAGCTTTGAGCTGGTTTTTGGCGGAAGCTCCATCGGGGGCGTGGCACAAGCGGGTTTTGGAAATCACGACATGGCGGTGAATTTTCGGAACTCCAGCGGAACCACGACTTCCTTGTTTACCCAGCGGGTGACGCAGACCACCAACATTGCGATCAACTTCACGGCGGCCGCCGTGGGAGCGCTGGCCGGCGCCAACAGCATCGAAATCGTGCGCACGGGCCCGGTGGTTTCGGGGACGTCCTACTGGATCAATAGCGACTACTTCCACCTGGAGAATCTCTCCAACGACCCCGCGCCAATCGGGGGACGGACACCGGCGCGCATTACCCCCGCTCCGGAGGGCGCGGACGGCGATGGCAACGCGTTGGCGCAGACAGGGCCCAGGATCATTCGCCTGGGTATTGTGTCCCATGGTGGACGGGAGCACCTAACTCTGACCATTGACCGCGAAGGATCGTTGCCCTCTGGATCCCGGTATCGGGTCGAGAGTTCGACCGATCTCTCCCAATGGGCTGAGGCCCCGGCGGTGACCCTCTCCACCTTATCCTCGGGGAACCTCCACACCACCACACTTCGGGATGCCCTCCCCTTGGACTCTTCGGACCGCCGATTCCTCAGGGTCCGACTGATCTCGAACCTGCTTTCCGGTGAGTAGCGGGTCCCGCCCCGACCTTGTTGGAGGGGCCCCATTCGGCAGCGCCTCCGCTGGCATGCGCTCCATTTTGGACAACGGCCAGTGCGCCTCCCTCGATCTCGCGGCTCCTTTGCGTCCTTGGCGGTTCTGGGCGTGAGCCTCTTCCCCCCAGTGCTTCACGCCGAGGACGCAAAGGCATGTCGTGGGGACTCGTCAGGATTCCGCCCCCGCATCCCAACCGTCTAAACTCTTCGACAGACTCGTCTCCAGCTCTCATCCGCAAACTCTTCAATAAGCCGGATGGATTCATCGGTCCCAGACCTTACGAAGATCACGGTTGGCGCAGGCGAAAGAATCGCAACGGTTGGTTGAAGGATGTGGTGTACGCAGTTCCCACCGGGGCCGGTACCACGGGCCGCCAGTCAGCCAAATTCCCAATGTCCGCCGTGAACTCCAGCACGTAGTCCGTAGCCGAACCCGGCCAAGTCAGGGTCGCCTGATTGCCCATGGCGGCCAGGCTCAGCGGCACTTCGCCCGGGATCACCACCACTCCCACCAACCACCCTCGATCCGAAAGTCGCCTCCGATCAGAGCGAAACCCGGGGTCGGATCGTCATTGGTTTCCGCGGTAAACTCGCCTCCCTCGGAGGACCCACCACCGGAAACCAACCCTCCCTCGAGGGAGAAGTCCCCACCGGCAGACGGTCCGGCGCGGAGCGTCGCTGCAGTCACACCGAGGGCGAGGAGCACCCCCTTCACAAATCGCCGGGGATTCATCGGCCACCTCCAAGGACCGCGGTGTCCACCTGGGGCGCCAGCAACTTCTCCCGCGCAGCCAGGCGCTGTTCCATGGATCGATTCTGCGCCCGCAACGCGGCAATCTCGGAGTTCTTGCCCTCCACTTTGGCGTTGAGTTCCTGGATTGCGTTGACGGCGGCCCAGTAGATGGGGCCGGCGTTGTAGACCTCGGTGCTGACCTGGCCCTGCGGGCGCCCAGGTTTGCCGCTGAGCCGCTCGAGAGCCCCTTCCTTGACCTGGAGTCGAATCCGGGCCAGACCCGCCGAGTAGAGGCCTTCCCGACGCAACAGTTCACCAATGGGTTGGTCACTGCCTTGGGCTTCCAGGTAAATCTAGAATTTCTTCTCGGCGCTCAGATATCGGCGCTTCTGGCTCGGGCTCTTGGTTGCTGCGCTGGAGTCGGTGCTGCTGCTCATGATTTCCCTTCAGGAATTGGAGCGGCAGAACCAAACCGTTTGTCGCACCACCGGGCTCTCTCCTAACGACGCCTGGGCCAAGGCCCAATCCGACCAACGCGACGCCATGCGCCCTTGCCCAGATCCCAGCCTGCTCGACCTCCACCTAGCCCTCCATTTCGGCCGCCGCTGCAATGCCGACCACCAGATCGACTTCCTCGGACGCAGTTGGCCCATCGACTCCACTCATCGCCACTCCGTCACCCTCATTCATCATCCAAACCGTCAGTTCTGGGTCGTTTCACAAACCCCTAAAACCCCGGAAAATCGTTGGTCCGATATCCTCGCTCAATTCTCCCTCTGACCCAGTCTCCTTTTGTTCCCCCATCAAGTCTCCTTTTGAACTCCCGCCGACAGGCGCATTCTTAGTTCTTGAGCATACGCCACCAGCCTGATAGTGTTTTAGTAAAGGATTCGTATCCATGCCCTTCACCGGCACGGTTTCCACACCTTGCATGTGCCATGGGCAGAACCCCGTTTCTCCATTCCATTGCTGCGAAAATACTCGGAGCGGTTGTTGTCGTCGGCATGCTTTCCGTCGGTTTGACGGGTTGGCAGAGCTACCGAACGGCGCTTCCAGCGCTGGAGCAGTCTTCGTTTGATCGGCTGACCGCCGTGCGCGAGACGAAGAAGCGGCAGGTCGAGGCTTGCTTCGCCCGGATGCGCGACCAGATCCGCACTTTGGCGGAGGCGCCGGAGACAGGCGCGGTGCTGCGGGAGCTGAGCACAGGGTTCCACGCTGCGTCGCCGCAACCTGAGGCGAACGATCCCGCGCTGCGGCGCTTTTACGAAACGGAGTTCCTCCCGCGCCTCCAGGCGAATCTCACTCAGCCCGACGCACTCGATCCGTCTTGGCCTGCCGATCCACTCTCGCGCCATTGGCAGGGTCGCTATGTGGCGGGCAATCCGTATGCCGTCGGCTCGAAGGATAATCTGATCCAGCAGACCAACAACACCGCCTACGACCTCGCACACGCCAAGGCACACCGGGTCTTCCGACCGTTCATCCACCGCTTTGGATTCTACGACATGTTTCTGGTTGACGCGCGCTCAGGGCACATCGTTTACACCGTCCACAAGGAGACGGACTACGCGACGAGCCTGCTGGATGGTCCCTATGCGGGCACCAATATTGGCCGCCTGTTCCGCGACGCGCTCCAGTCCGCCGACCGACAGTTCTGCCAATTGACGGACTACGAGGCCTATCGGCCGTCGTATTCCGCGCCCGCGGCATTCATCGGTGCGCCTGTCTTCGATGGCGAGGACAAGATCGGCGTCTTGCTCGTGCAGGTGCCGGTCAACGAAATCAACCGCGTGATGACCGGCGACCAGCATTGGGCGCACGAAGGACTGGGCGAAACTGGGGAAACCTATCTGCTGGGCCCGGACTTCCGGATGCGTACGGACTCCCGCTTCCTGCTCGAAGACACGGAGGGCTTTGTCAAGGTGCTGCAGGGCCTCAACCGGCCCGCCGCCGAGATTGAGCCGATCCGCCGCCTCAAGACCACCATCCTCAATCTCGAAGTTCGCACTGAGGCCGCGATGGATGCGCTCGAAGGCACCCGCCAGACACGCATCATCCGCGACTACCGCCAAGAGCCGGTGCTCAGTTCGTGGACACCGCTGGACATCCCGGACGTGAAGTGGGTGCTGCTCTCGGAGATGGACGTGAGCGAGGCCTTCGCGCCCATCGCGGCGCTGCGCTCGCGCCTGCTGTGGACGAGCGCGGGGTTGCTGCTGCCGGTGCTTGGGCTGGGCTGGCTGCTTGCGTCGAGCTTCGCCGGCAACGCCCGCCGGCTTCTGCAAGGCATCCAGCGGGTCCGGTCCGGCGCACTCAACGACAACATCAACATCGGCTCCCATGATGAACTGGGCGCGGTGGCAGACGCCTTCAACGACATGGCCTCGGAACTTCAGAGCACCACCGTGTCCAAGGACTACGTGGACAGCGTCATCAACTCGATGAATGACGTGTTGCTCGTCGCCGCGTGCGTGCCGGGCACCAAGCCTGACGACACGGGCGCGGAACTGCTTATTTCGGACGCGAACCCCTGCGCGCTCCGTCTGCTGGGCCGTTCGCTGGCCGAGGTGCGCGGTCTGCCGTTGCGCGAGTTCCTCCGGCCCGGAGCGGGC
>JBDKKE010000335.1:0-32905 GCA_039796255.1 Verrucomicrobiota bacterium
GGATGGGGCATCATTCGTGGTCAGCCACTGCACCTTCCCCTCCAGCACCTCTCCCTTCGAGCTGGTTCACGGCACTCAGGGCATCAAGGCAGGTGGCCAGGGCATCATCCGCCACTGCTTCTTCGGCACCACCAGCGGGTACAATGACATCGTGGACTTTACCGGAGGAAACCGCGCCACCCAGCCCATCATTCATTTCCTCAACAACGTGTTCACCGGCGCCACCGATGACATTTTGGATCTCGACAACACCGATGCCTGGATCGAGCACAATGTCTTCCTGCACGTGCACAAGAACGGATCCCCGGATTCGGCCAGCGCAATCAGTGGCGGGAACGACAACGGACAGCCGTCGCAGATCACCGTCATTGGAAACCTGTTTTACGACTGCGACCAGGCGGTCACCGGCAAGGAGCAGAACTTTTATGTCCTGCTCAACAACACCATCGTCCGCCAAACCCACCAGGGAGGCTTGGACACGGACGGTGCAGTGGTGAACCTGGCCGACGAGGGCAAGGCCGAGGGCTCCGGAATGTATCTGGAGGGAAACATCATTCAGGACGCCGAAAAACTGGTGCGCAATCAGGTCAGCGCCGTGGTGACCCTGAATGACAACCTCACCTCCCTGCCGTGGGACGGTCCAGGAACCGGCAATCGAAACCTGGACCCGCTGCTGAACCATCTGCCGTCCCTGGAGGAGACCCATTTTGGCACCTGGGAAGAGGCCCAGGCGCTGTGGAATTGGTTCGCCCTTCAATCGGCCTCGCCCGGCGTCGGCAGCGGTCCCGGGGGGCAGGACCTGGGCGGTGTGATTCCCATCGGCGCCGTCGTCACCGGAGTTCCCTCCGGCACCACGCGCGAAGGTACGGCGACGCTGACCGTCGGTCCCCTTCGCGCGGGCGGAACCATTCCCGCAGAGGGATGGCCCCTTGGCTCCGGTTACACCCATTATCGCTGGCGTCTCGATGGGGGTCCGTGGAGCGCCGAAACTCCGGTCAGCACCTCCGTCCATCTCGACGCCGTCCCGCCCGGAACTCACACGATCGAGGTGTCCGGACGACGGGACTCCGGATTGTATCAGGATGACCCGCGCTTCGGCGATGACGCCCGGATCACCGCGCCGCCCGCCTGGACCGTAGATCCCGCCTTCGCCCCCCCCGTCACGCCATCACTCCGTCTCAATGAAATCCTCGCCCGCAATACGATCACCTTCACCAGCGGCGAGACGACTCCGGATTTGGTGGAACTGGTGAACACCGGCGGCGAGGCCTTGGACCTGGGCGGCGTGGGGCTGTCCGACGACCCGGCGCTGCCCTATAAATTCCGCTTTCCCACCGGCATTCGGCTGGAGGCTGGGGCGTTTCTCGTCGTGCAGGCGGACAGCGCCATCGCCAACCCCGGAATCCATCTGGGATTCGCTCTGGGCCAGGACGGGGACTCCCTATTCCTCCATGACGCGCCGGCACGAGGGGGATCCCTGCTCGATTCACTCGGATTCGGTCACCAGATCAACGACCTCTCGCTGGGGAGGCGGGCGGACGGGACCTGGGGATTGTGCCGCCCGACCCTGGGCGCCCCCAACGAAGCCGTATCCACCGGCGATCCAGGCGCACTACGCATCAACGAATGGCTGGCGAATGCGCGCTACCTGTCCGCCGACGACTTCATCGAACTGTACAATCCCGATCCCCGTCCGGTGGCATTGGAGGGGCTTTATCTCTCCGACTCACCGGGCACCCCGGATCGCCACCGCCTGCCGCCGCTGAGTTTTCTCGCCGCCGGCGGATGCCTCGCCCTCAAGGCCGATGGGGACGACCGGGGACGTCCGGGACACCTCTCCTTCAAGTTGGCGGCCGAGACAGGAACCATTCAGCTGTCCACCGCCAACCTCACCCCGGTGGACACCATCAACTACGGCCCCCAATCCACCGACATCTCGCAGGGACGGACTCCGAGCGGGTCCGATCGTTTCGCGTTCTTCCGCCAGCCGACTCCTGGCGCCTTGAATCCCGGGTCCAACGGCGGCGGGTCCACCAACATCACCTGGACGAGTACTCGCCTGCTGGGATTTGACGCCAACTGGCGCTACCTCGCAGGACTCGCCGATCCCGGTGACTCCTGGCGGAATCCCGAATTCAACGACAGCGGATGGTCCTCAGGTTCCGGCCCGCTCGGCGTGGACCCCAGCACTCCCTTCCCCTATCCCCTGGCCGTCCGGACGCCGCTTCCGATCACCGCTCCCAACGGGACCCACCTCAAGTCCTACTACTTCCGCACCCACTTTCAGTCGGAAGCACCCGCCGCCGGGGTCACTCTGTATGTGACCAACTACCTGGATGACGGAGCGGTCTATTATCTCAATGGCTTTCGGATCGGCGCGCTGCGGGTCGCGGACAACCCTGCCCGCCACGATAGCGACGCCACTCTTCAACCCGACGAGGGCCAGATGGAGATCCTTTCCCTGCCTGCGACCCATCTGGTCTCCGGCGACAACGTCCTCGCCGTCGAAGTCCATCAATCCGGAAACTCCAGCACGGACGTGATGTTCGGACTCTCCCTGGGAGCAGTGCAGGCCACCACCAACCGACACCCGGACTCAACCCGACCGATCGTCCTCAACGAGATCTTCGCCCGCAATCGGACACGACCCACCGCCGGTGGTCGGATCTGCGGTTGGGTCGAACTCTTCAACCCCAACACCAACGCGGTGGACCTCGCCGGCCTGGGCCTGAGTGATGATTCCACCTCACCGCGCAAATGGACCTTTGCAGCCGAGTCCCCAATTGCTCCGGGCGGATTTCGCACCGTCCGGTTCGACAGCTCCAGTCCCGCATCCTCCACCAACACGGGATTCGACCTTCCGCTCCTGGGCGGGAGCGTCTTCCTCTCAGATCGACCCGCCACGGGCGGGGCCATCCTGGACGCGCTGTATTTTGGGCTGCAGGCGGCGGACTTCAGCATCGGGCGTTTCCCGGATGGCGGCGACGAATGGCTGCTGACGCTTCCGGGCGAAAGTGCCGCAAACCTCCCGGCTGGCCTCGGCTCGCCCACGGTGCTGCATCTCAACGAGTGGATGGCGGATCCGGTGTCCGGCTCCGACTGGTTTGAAATCTACAACGCCGACGCCGCCCCGGTATCCCTGCATGGCCTGGCGGTGACCGATGACCTCGGCGCACCGGTCAAGTCCCCCTTCTCTCCGCTCTCCTTCATCGGCACCGGCCCGTATGGATTCGTGCAGGTTCTGGCCGACAAGAAGCCGGCTTCCGGCGCCAACCACGCCGACTTCAAGCTCGCCAAGGAGGGTTCGGCACTCGGGCTGTTTGCCCTCTCCGGGCTCGCACTTGATGCCTTGTCCTTTGGTCCGCAGGCCCACGGCGTGTCCGAGGGCCGGCTGCCGGACGGTGCGGCAACCGTGATTGTCTTTCCAACCAGTCCGACCCCGGAAGCCCCCAACCGCCTCGGTGGCCAGGCCGGTGACACCGACTCGGATGGAATGCCCGACGATTGGGAGAACGCCCACGGTTTGAACCACCTGGTCGACGATTCAGCCCTCGATCCCGACGCGGATGGATTCTCCAACCTGAACGAGTACGGTGCGGGCACCGATCCCCAGCAGGCATTCAGCAACCTTTCCCTCCACGCGGAGTCCAATCCGGATGGGTCCGTGGAACTTTTCTTCCAGGCCATCCAAGCGCGCAGCTACTCGGTGCAGTTCCGCGACGACCTCGCCCTCGCCCACTGGCAAACGCTGTCAGCGATACCCAACCAACCCTCCAATGGCACCGCGATCGTGCCTGCGGGAACCCCGCCCGCGAGCGGCCGGTTCTATCGGGTCATCACCCCGGTGACGCCCTGACGGATCCCAACACGATGCGGAGGCATTCTCCCATCCGGATTCCGTGAAGCCCCCGGCAGGGAATCCCGTAGCCGGTGAGTTTTGTGAGCAAGTATCGATTGAGTTGAAGACCCGGGCCTGACCAGGGTGTGGGCTTCATGGCACGTTCAGGGCTGGGTCGGGGATTGGGAAACCTGCTTTCGCAACACGCAGGCCCGGGGACTTCCATGCCCGGGCCGGGGGTAAGCCGCCTAATGCGCCTGACCTCCGAGAAAAAATTAGCCCCTGTGGCGGAGGCTCCGACGCCCCTCAACGCCATTGCTTCAGCACCTCTCGCCGGCGCGGCCACCCTTGGGCTGTGGATCGCCGATTTCTTCCTTTCGGTCACCGCCCTTTGGTTGGGCGGATTCAGCCCCATGGCCGGTCATCCGGACGCCCTATGGCTGGGAGGAATTCTCGTTGGGATTGCAGGATTTCTCGGCCTGGTCGCTGCAGGAGTCTTCTGCCGGGGATAATTAAGCCACGCCCGACCTCTCGCGGATCCACACGAGTTCCGTCTCCCAACCATCCCATCCTGAGTTCGACGGGATCAATCCCAAGGCCGCGGTTCACCGGCGCCGGCCCCTGCGCTACGACTTTCCCGAATGCTTCTTGGCGTGCTCGTGGTCAGCGCGGAGCACCAGCTTTTCCGAGCCGCCGCCGTGTTCTTCCAGATCGGTGAAGAGCCCCTCGTCCGTGAGATCAAGCGAATGCGAGTGTTCCCAATCATGCCCGGCCACTTTTTCGAGACGTTCCGCCACCTCGTCATCGTGAACCTCGATGGCCAGTTCCCGGCGGTCGTCGAAGCTTCCCGGGGCCAGGTTGATGGAACCCACGATGGCGCGCTTGCCGTCCGCCAGGAGCATTTTGCCGTGGAGTTTCAGATGCTTGAGCTTGTGAATCTTGATCCCCACATCGTCCATGATGCGCAACCCGCCCACCCCCTCGACGATCTTCTCCCGCTTCAGCGAATGCGGTGGCCGCGCCATGACGTGAATCTTGACGCCACGGGTGGCGGCGCGGACGAGGCGTTCGATGATGACAGCGTCCTGGTAACGCTCGTTCTGAACGAACAGCGTGTGCTTGGCCTCGTCGATGAACCGTGCGATGCGGTCGCGCCCGTTGATCGGACACCAGATCAGGTGCGGACTTTCGCCGGGCTTGAAGTCCTTGCGGTGCCAATCGGCGTCGAAGCAGTCCGCGATCTCGGCCACCTCGTGTTTGTGGGTGGTGGTAATGGCGTAGTCGCGGGTTTCGGTCAGATTCTTGGTGGCCCAGTTGAGCGACTTGACGAAGGCCACCTCGTGATCCAGCACCATCGATTTCTCGTGGGTGATGCCGAAGTCGGGATTGCTGTCCTTGATGTCGATGCCCGCGTGGGCAAGCGCCTTGCGGACGTGATCATTGTCATCCTCGCCGCTGCGCCGGGCCGCATTGAGCATGACCCGCACCTTCACGCCGCGCGCGTGGACGTCGATCACCGCCTTGAGCAGTTGCGGATCCGAAAAGACGAACATCTTGACCCAAAGTGACTGCTTCGCCGCTTGGATCGCATCGAGGATGGGCTTGGAGGATTCGTCGGGGAGAACAATGAGTGCGCGCTTTGACATGCCGGTAGCGGAAGAAGGTTAGGGAGACCCGGCCGCGTTGACGAGTCGAACCTGAAGGCGTGTCGAGGGCTGAAGGCCCAGCGGCAACGGAATCAAATCGCGATTGAGCGGGGTTTGGCGGAGTCCAATTCTAGAACTTGTGACCCAAATCCTGGATCCCCTCGCCAATTCCCTTAAACCAGGAGTCCACCTGATCCGCAGCCGTCTTCACCCCTTCCCCGGTCGCCTGACCAGCCTTCTTAAGCCCCTCGCCCGTTGCCTGGCCGGCCTTCTTGATTCCGTCCACCGATGCCTGGGCCCCAGCCTTGAGCTGGGTTCCGGACCATTGGGCAGCGCCCGCGAGACTGGCCCCCGCTTTGGCGAGATCTGCGCCGGCGTCCTTACCGGACTTTCGGGACTCCTCCGCCGTCTGATGCCAGCAGGTGGCAATCTGGTGATCGACCTTGGCAAAGGTCTTCTCCAGTTCCGCGGAGGATTTCACCGACCCGTTCTTCACGCCGTCCCCCAACTTGTCCAACTCGTCGCCGGCCTTCTTCATCCCCTTCTTGGAACCCGCCGCCACCTTCTCCGACTCCGCCTTCACGTCCGCCGCCGCCCGGTGCAGGTGTTCCGCAGCCTGGTTCATGTCCTTCTTCACGAACGATTCGTGCGCCGCCGCCAGCGTTTTGTCCGGCTCGGTGGCGAAGTCACCGGGGGACTTCTGGGCCTGAGCGGCCCCGAGGGTGATGATGAACGCGGTGAGGAATAGTCCGTGGATCGTCTGCAACGTCTGGCGAGCTCGTTTCATGATTTGTGTGAGTTGTATTTCGTTCTTCAATATTCGGCGCTGATCACTCCGCCACGACACCGCGGCCCCGGATCTCATCGAACTCGCGTTGCTCGGCGGCGGACAGCTTCTCCTCGCCCAGGCGAATCGCGACTTTGCTGATGGTGCCGGTGAACTTGAACGGCGTCCGGTAATCCTCGCTGACGGGCGTGCCGGTGTCTTCACCGCAATCGAGTGTTTCGTCCAGCGACATGCGGAACGGCAGGGTGCGCGCGATCCTGCCTTCGCCTGCGGGCTTGCCGTCCACCAGCAGGGTCGCCGTGCCCCCCTTGCCGAGACCGGCGCCGTCGGACTTGAAATTGAGTTCAACCGTATGCTTGCCCGCTGGGAGCGTGTCCCGGCCCGTGACCAGGTAACGGTCAACGCCGGCGAGGTTGTAGCAAAACACGAGCTTGCTCCCGAGCACGTACAGGCCCCAACCCGAGAAGCGCCCACCCTGCGTAACCAGCATGCCATCGGCGCCGTCCGCGGGAATTTCCACGCCGGCCGCAATTCTGAACGACTTGTTCTTCACGTCCGGAGCCGCGCCTTCGGGGATGCGGACCTGGCCTGGAAAATAGGTGAACACGGAACGGCCGCGGGTGAGGCTGGGGCGGTTGGCAGTGTCGAGCCGCTCCACCTTGCTGTTGTCCAGCGGCAGCACGCCGTATTTGGCGGCCTCCACCCAGAAGAGATCCTGCAATTCGCGCAGCTTGGACGGCTCTTTTGCCGCCAGGTTATCGGCTTCGCTGAAGTCGTCGGTCACCCGGTAAAGTTCCCACTGGTAATCCAGCACCTTGACGTTGCCACCCGAGGAGGACCAGGGCGGCGTGGGAGGGGTGGTGGCGGCCACCCAGCCATCGTGGTAGATGGCGCGGTTACCGAGCATTTCAAAATACTGAGTGGTCCGGCGCGATGGGGCCTTCGCGTCGTCGAACGCATAAACCATGCTCACCCCTTCGACTGCCTTCTGCGGCACGCCGTTGAGCACGGCCGGCGACGACAGGCCGGCGGCTTCGAGAACGGTGGGATAGATATCAATGACATGGTGAAACTGACTGCGGATGCCGCCCACGTCCTTGATGCGGGCCGGCCAGGAAATGACCATGCCGTTGCGCGTGCCTCCGAAATGCGAGGCCACCTGCTTGGTCCACTGGAACGGCGTGTCCATGGCGTGCGCCCAGCCGATCGGATAGTGGTTGAAGGTGTTGGGTCCGCCGAGTTCATCCATGCGGCGCTCCACTTCCTTGAAGTCTTCGGGGATGGCGTTAAAAAAGGTCATTTCGTTGAGCAAGCCCGCCGGCCCGCCCTCGGCGCTGGCGCCGTTGTCGCCCTGGATGTAGATGACCAGCGTGTTGTCCAGTTCGCCGAGGTCCTGGATCGCATCCAGGACGCGGCCCATTTCGTGATCGGCGTGCGACAGCGCGGCGGCATAGACCTCCATCATGCGGGCGGCGACTTTCCTGTGGGCGGCATCCAGCGAATCCCACGCCGGAATGCCCGGTGCGCGTTCGGTCAGTTTCGTATCTGCCGGCACGACGCCCAGTGCCTTCTGACGGACGAGGGTCTCCTCGCGGACCTTGTCCCAACCCTGATCAAACTGGCCCTTGAACTTCGCGATCCAGTCCGGCGGCGCATGATGCGGCGCGTGCGCCGTTCCGGTGGCGTAGTATTGCAGCCACGGCTTCTGCGGGGCGACCGAATGCAGCATGCGGATGCGGTCAATGCAGTGATCGGCCATGTCGTTGTCGAAGAAATAGTTCTTCGCGTCATGCGGCGGCTCGATGGGCTTGATGTTCTCCACGATGGCGGGATTCCACTGGCTCGTGTCGCCGCCGATGAAGCCGTAGAAATACTCGAAGCCCAGCCCGGTCGGCCACAGGTCAAACGGCCCGGCCTGGCTGCCGTGCCAGTCGGGGACGTTGTGGTTCTTGCCATACCAGGCCGTGTTGTAGCCGCTCTGCTTCAGGACTTCGGCAAACGTCCCGCAGCTTTTCGACATGAGCGTGTTGTAACCCGGGAAACCCGTGCCGGCCTCCATGATAACGCCGGTGTTGGCGCTATGATGGTTGCGGCCGGAGAGCAGCGCCGCGCGCGTCGGCGAGCAGAGCGCCGTGGTGTGGAAGTTGTTAAACCGCAAACCGGCTTTCGCCAGCCGATCCATCGTCGCGGTGGGGATCGGCCCGCCGAAGGTGCTGGAGGCGCCGAAGCCCACGTCGTCGGTGAGGATGACCAGGATGTTGGGCGCGCCTTTCGGGGCTGTGACCTCCCTGGGGAAATCTTTGACGGAATCCTGGGCCGTGAGCCCGATGCGGCCGCTGAAGGGTGGTTCAGGCCGGGGCAGGACTTCCTGTCCCCGGACTGGCGGCGCGAATGGCGCAGCCAACGCGAGGCCGAGGGTGGCAAGAAGAAGGAAGCGGTCGCTCATGGTCGGGTTCAATGGGTCTTGCGAAAAAGCGTTGGGTTCGCTGTTGAAGTCGCGGGCCGCTCCACATCGCCATGCGCCCTGGGAGACGGCCCGCGTGTTTCACGAGCGAACTCCTCGCTGCATGGCGCGGGGAGGTTTCATAATTTGGCTTCGCTGCGGGATGAAGGGGTGGGGCTACTTGTCTCCCCCGCTCTTGGTCAGTGTCTCCAGCACGCTGTCGAGACTGAAACTGCCGGCCTTCTGGCTCGGCGGGAACTCGCGGAATGTGGAGAGAAACTGCCCGACATACTCCTGCGCAGGCACGAGCAGGAAGGCGCGGTCCACCCGCCATTTTCCGTAGTTGATGCTTTCATGGTCGGCGATCTCGAACGGATCAGAGCGCAGATTGAAGAGCTTGGGGAAACGCAGCGGCACGAAGGGATTCTGCCACACGTCCAGACCCTGCGAGCGCTGCTCGGCGAAGACCATCTTCCATTGGTTGAAACGCAGCGCCACCAGCGAGCCGTCATCATTGAAGTAGAAGAACTCCTTGCGCGGGCTGGGCGCCTTGCCGGCGAGCAGGTCGGTGAGGTTGTAGCCGTCCAGATGGACCTTGAAGGTCTGGTTGCCGACCTTCATGCCCTTGAGCAGCTGTTCCTTCACATCCGGCACGCCGGCGGCGGCGAGCAGCGTGGGCAGCATGTCCTCGTGCGAGCCGATGTCGTTGACGACGGTGCCGGGCTGAATCACGCCGGGCCAGCGAATGACGCAGGGCACGCGATAGGCGCCTTCCCAGTTGCTCGCCTTTTCATTGCGGAAGGGTGACGAACCGCCGTCCGGCCAGGAGAACTTCTCCGCACCGTTGTCGGTCGAGTACATGACGATGGTGTTCTCCTCCAGGCCAAGTTCTTTGAGCTTGGCGAGAATCTCGCCGACGTGGCCATCGTGCTCGACCATGCCGTCGGGATAGATGCCCAGACCGGTCTTGCCCTCGCTCGCGGCCTTGAGGTGGGTCCAGATGTGCATGCGGGTGGAGTTCCACCAGATGAAGAACGGCTTGTCGGCCTTCTTCGCGTCCGTCATGAAGCGCAGCGTCTCCTTGGTGAATTCATCATCGCACGTTTCCATGCGCTTCTTGTTGAGCGGGCCGGTGCTCTCAATCCGCTGCGTCCCATCCGGGTTGGCCCAGCTGTGGATCACGCCGCGGGTGTTGTACTTTTTGATCAGCGCCGGGTCCTTGAAATAGTCGGGATTCTCCGGCTCCTCCTCGGCGTTCAGGTGGTAGAGCGAGCCGTAAAACTCGCCGAAGCCATGCGCCGTGGGCAGGTGTTCGTCGCGGTCACCGAGATGATTCTTACCAAACTGGCCGGTGAGGTAGCCCTGTGCCTTGAGCAGTTCGGCGATCGTCACGTCCCGCGCCTGCAACCCTTCCTTCGCGCCTGGCAGACCGACCTTGAGCAGCCCGGTGCGGAAGCCGTTCTGCCCGGTGATAAAGCACGCGCGCCCGGCAGTGCAGCTCTGCTGGCCATACCAGTCGGTGAACATCGCGCCTTCCTTGGCAATCCGGTCAATGTTGGGCGTCCGGTAGCCCATCTGACCATGGTTATAGGCGGATACGTTCCACCAGCCAACGTCGTCGCCCCAGATGATGAGGATATTGGGTTTCTTGCCTGTCCCCGGCGAAGCGGGAGCGGAGGCCGGGTCCGCGGCTTGGGCTGGCAGGACCGCGCTGATCAGGGCAGCCGCTGCACAGAGAAGTTGCAGGCCGTTGTGGAGTACCTTTCGATTCATAGCTTGGTTGGTAAGTTTCCAGTTGAATGGAGCGTTTGCAGGCCCAGGGAGGGGACACCGCGAAAATCAAGGTGAGGCATGCCGGTGTGGTGGTCTGTCAACGGAGTGGTCGTCATCGGGCATCCAGGTCAACAGCGACGTCTTCATTCCCCCACACCCCGGAGGTTCGCCGGGGGAACAATCGACGCTCTGCGATCACGGGTGATGGGAAGCAGCACACGCCTGAGCATTCTACTGAGTGATCACGTCGTGGCAATCCTACACGCACCGATCGAGAGGCTTCGCTTCCCCATTCTCGGAATGGCGGAAGCCTTGCCTCACCCAGAGCCGCTGGCGCCAAGTCAGGGAATGATGACGCGGTAAAGACGCGACCTCGGGGTCGCGCCCGCCGGCTGGAGCGTCTCAATGTCCCGCGCGGTGATTTCCGGAAGCACCGTTTGGACCGTCGTCCAGACTCCTCCCGGGATCGGATCGGCTTCCTGCAAGGCATAGGCCCGTCCGGCCTCGGCGCGGAAACGCAGGGTCACCCCATCGACGGCTCCGTCCGCCTGAATCCGAAGACGACTTCCCGCCCGTTGCGGATCGGTCCCCGCCAGGTACTCGTCGCGATTGGCAAATCCGTCCCCGTCAGCATCGGCCAGACTGTCGGCGCGGAGCGGGTCGAGTCCGTGAACCCGCTCCCAGGCGTCCGGGAGTCCGTCGGCGTCGAGGTCCGCCCCACCACCCACCGCGGTGGAGACAACGGTGATCGCATTGGACGCCGCCAACTGACCGGCGAAGTCGTATCCCAACACCTCCAGGCGGTTGGTCCCCAGCCACAGGGGAACACGGATCTGCCACTCGGTGATCGAACTCCAGGTCCATTCCCCGGCGGTCTCGGGCGAGCGAAGGACCAGGGTGCGCAGATCGATTCCCGCCGTGCCGGTCAGGGTGATGGCGGAGGCTCCGGTCAACACATCCTGGCCCGCGCCCGTGCGGATGCTCAGCGGCACCGCGGGCGGCAACTGCTGACGCGCGTAGGCGGATCGCTGGCGAATGTAGGTGAGTACACCCCCATAATTCTGACCGGCCAGCGTCCCGAAATGGGACGTCCAGCGCGCCAGGTAGGTGGGATTGTAGGAGCGGTTCAACAAGTCCTGAAGGTGTCCATAAAACAGGCGCCGGTTGCCCGGCAGTTCCAGAATGCGGCCAATGTTGGCTCCCACCGGGAGCGATTCCGTCGGCCCGCGCGCCCAGCAGAAATCCATGTCCCAGGGAAAGGTCAGCGCCTTCCCGTCTCCGGGCCGAAAGTAGATGAACTGGTTGTGCGGATATCCCACCGCATAGGTGTCCGCATCCCCACTGAGCGACTTGAGGGCCATCGCCCGCGCCCATTGATCCACGTCCATCAGGTCGCGGCTCTCACGGTCCAGTGCCGCGCCCCCCAGACTCATCGCCTTCGCCAGACGGATCACGGGGGCGTAGTCGTCCCCGGACCGAAGGTTCTCGATGGGGAAGTACCACCGGTACGCCTCCGGATCATCGCCCCGATCCTGGATGTCGGTTCCGATCACGTCGTCCGGTTGCGGAAGCTTGGGATTCTGCGGATTGCCGCCGACCGAGGTCGTCGGATAGTAAATCAACTCCAGCTTGAACAGACTGCCATCACTCCCGTTGGGATAGGAGTCCTCCAGAAAGCCATCGCCGTACTTGGTGGTGACCAACTGGGCGACTCCGGTGCGCCGTCCGTCGAGGTTGCGCGGATAGATCCCGCGCACCAGATCGGTATACATTTCGGGAAGTCCGCCGGCCTGGGTCATGATGTGCCGCAGCACGATTTCATCCTGGCGTCCGCCCCGCCCCGAATAGCCGCCGCTCCGATCCAGGGTCACCGAATCGTGAACCCCGCGAAAGGGCCGGTCGGCGTCGAACTCCAGGGTGAATCCCACGCGGCTGGAATCCGGACGCCCCCGCTCGCTGGAGTGAAGCCGAACTCCGATGTCATACAGGGGCTCGGTCTCGTCCACATACAGCGTTCCACCCAAAGCCTCATTGCTCATCAGGTTGGTCGCCGCGAATTGAAACGCAGAGTCGGCAACGGTCATCACGATGCGCATCTGGTGCAGCCGGGTATTCGCGGCCTGACCATCCCGCACCTGATAGAGCACCCGCGAGTCGCGTCCGGCGGGGGGAAACACGGATCGGGCCCCGGCCGCATCGGCAGCCTCCACATAAAACTGAACCACCGTCGCCGCTGCCTGGGGCGGGATCTCCGCCTGCCAGGAAGCCTCACCGGAGCGGTTCATGACCGCGCTTTGCCATCCCCTCGCCCCGGGATTCCACCACAGCAGGCACTCTGCAACCCCCTCAGGATCCGCGGGGGTCACGACCACGGTCACCGGGTCGGTTGGCGCCGGGATGACCGGAAAATGGCGCAGTCCGGAAAAGGTGGGTCCGGCATTGGTCAGCCATCGGGAGTTGCGGGCACCGGGAGTTCCGCTGAGTTCGGGCAACTCCAGAACGGTCGTGCGCGCCAGCCGGCTGAAGTAGAGTCGCGAGTTGAGCCGAGGGCTCCCTGAAATCCAGCGGGCGCGAAACGCGATGCGGTAGGTGCGGCCATCCTCGACCCGGGCACCGCCCACCAGCGTGGTCTCCAGGTGATTGTGCATGTGTTCCGTGGGACCGGTGGCCACCAGGCGGAGCACGGAATTCCCCGGCTGATCCGGATCGGGAACCACCTCGCTGCGACGGTGATTTCCCAACCGCCGCCAGGACGCGGTGCCGGAGGAGAAATCACCATTGACCAGAAGTTCCCGGGCGGACGCGGTATCCGGGGACTCGATGACGCTCAGGTCGTCGATCAACACCTCACCGGCGGCGAGCAGTCCCAGGATGAATTCGTTCCACTGGGTCGGACCGCCGTCCGATTGGGCGACTCCCTCGTAGCGGTAGGACTTCCATACCGAACGGCCGGACTCATCGCTCGCCGCCCACGCACCGGCCTGGGCATTGTCCGAACGGGGATCGCGCAACTCGAGACTCGAGCCGCCGCCGTCGGGGGCGGAAGGCCAGGGTTTGCCGGTGAAGTAGCGCACCCGGTCCACCGGATTCCCCAGCGCATCCAGCAACGTCACGGCATCCCCGGAACGGGACAGCCGTCCCGCGAAGTTGCCCAGGACCCGGATTCCCGGACGCTGCTCCCGCAACGAGGCCGCATCGCGGGCCACCACCAGGTAGCCACCCGCCTCCAACTGCGTGTTGGCCGGAAAGGTGAAATCAATGCCCTCCTCCAGCCTCCAGCCCGAAAGCTCCACCGCCCGGGTTCCCGGATTATGGAGTTCCACCCACGACTCCGGGGATTCCCTCAGCGGAAGCGCCGGACGGATCTCCTCGATCAGGGAAGCCTCCAGACCAAAGACCACATCGGAACTGCCCAGCGACGACTGGTGAACCTCCACCGCCAGCACATTGGTACCCACCCGCAGGCTTTCCGAGGGCACCACCTTCCGATCCGAGAACACGGCATTGCCGACACTGGGGGCGGCGAAGGTGGTGTACTCCAGCGGACCTTCGGGAAGATTCATCCGCAGAACCTCAGTCCCGTTCAGAGACACCACCGCCCCGTCGTCCACCAGCAGACGCAGCGCCAACTGGGTCGCGGCCGACTTCTCCTCCACGACCACGGTGGTGCGAAAGTAGTAGGTAATCCTGCCGAGCGTGAGGGGCGTGCTCTTGGGGGCGGGAAGGTCCGCGTCCTCCGCGAAAAACGCTCCGGCCCCCTGGCTCCAGCCGCTGTCGGAGAACCCGGGTTGCCTCCAATCGCCTGCGGGTTCGGATCCGGACTGGTCGTAACGCCACACCGAGTCCACAGCCAACAGCGGACGTTCCGTCACCTCGGCCGGCTGCGCGGGCAGGTCGGGAACGTGGTATTGGATCTCGTTGATGACCACCTCCCCCTGCGGCGGGAACTCATTCACCGTCCCCGGCGTGAGACGCGATGGCGTCCACCAACGATTGTCCGATCCGCGCCGGGCCAGGGCAGCGCGCCCCATCGTGACTCCGTCCAGATATTCCCCCTCCATCCGATTCACCAGGAGAAGCCGGTCGCCGGACTTGGGAATCCATCCCAGCGTATTCTGGTCCCAGGCCAGATATCCGCGTTCGGGCAAAATCACCCCGGCGGGTGGGACCCATTCATTGCCACCGCCGCCCACCCGGCGCACCGCCAGGCCGTCCAGCGAAAGCGGTTGATCCGTCGGATTGAAAATCTCCAGCCAGAACGGCCGATCGCCGGTGCCCGCAATCTCGCTCAGGCGCACCGGCGGTGGCGCCGGGGGGCCGTCGGGAACGTTGGCGGCGGCGGGCGTGCCGCCCATGCGACGGCTGTGGGTCCACGCGGCGGGATCGGAGGTCGGCAGGAACTCATCATGCCGGGAGAGGGTGGCGCCCGACCCGGCAGGAATCACGGGCCAGGGAAAGTCGGTGCCGTATCGGATGCTCTCCATGAGACGGCCGTTGTGATTGCGGAGTTCGAGCCGCTCCCCGGAATTGTCCAATCGACCGGAGAATGGTCCCAGAACGTTGGTGGCACCGGTGGCGCTGACCAGCGCCGTCGCCTCCGCAGCCACCACCAGGTAGCCGCCCCCGGCCAGGATGGTTCCCGCGGGAAAGGTGAATCCCACGCCCTCGGACAACCGCCATCCGGACAGCTCCACATCCACCGCCATCGGATTGTGCAGTTCCAGCCACTCCACGGAGTCGCCACCGGCACCCGACGGTTGGTAATGAATCTCGGTAAAGACCACGGCCGTATCCACCGCCAGAGCCCGGGAGAGCCAGGCTAGGAGGATCCAACCCATCCCTCCTCGACGAAGAAGTGATTTCAAATGCGGGAACACCACACAGAACCATGGCGAAGCCCCTCCCCCGGGGAAACAGCGAAATGGACAGTCTGGCGTTGAGGGTCCGAAAGCCCGCAGACCCGAAGCTGTGCCGCCGTGCCCGCACCTGCCCACCTGCCCACCTGCCCGCACCGCCCCCCTCTTCCCTCACGGGCTCGATCCATCCGATCTGGGCGTCTGCGGACCAATTTCCTTTTCCCCGCCCCATCGGCCCGATTTGATGGGCGCGCATGATTCCGCGCTATTCGCGGCCCGAGATGCGGGCCATTTGGACCGATGAAAACCGCCTCAAGATCTGGCTGCAGATCGAGATGCTGGCCAGTGAGGCGCTGGTGGCGGAGGGCATCGTTCCCGCGGCGGACTTCGCGAAGATGCAGGCCGGCGCGGAGCGCTGCTTCGCCGACACCCGGGCGCTGACCGAGCGGGCCAAGGAACTGGAGAAGACGCTGAATCATGACGTCATCGGCTTCACCACCGCCGTTTCCGAGCAGATCGATGACACCGCTTCGCGCTGGCTGCACTTTGGCCTGACCAGCAGCGACATCGTCGATACCGCCTTCGCCGTCCAGATGGTGCAGAGCGCGGATCTGCTGATCCAGGATGTCGCCCGCCTCCTGCCGATCATCGCCCGCCGCGCCCGCGAATACATGCTCACGCCCTGCATCGGACGCAGTCACGGAATTCACGGCGAGCCCACCACCTTCGGATTGAAGCTGGCCCTGATGCATGAGGAATTCGTCCGCGCCCGGGAACGGCTGGTCCGGGCCCGGGAAACCGTGGCCGTGGGGAAGCTGTCCGGAGCCGTCGGCACCAACGCCCACCTGTCGCCCACCGTGGAGGAGGCCGTCTGCGCCAAACTGGGGTTGCGCCCGGCGCCCATCGCCACCCAGGTGGTGCAGCGGGATCTGCATGCGGAGTTCATGAATACCCTGGCGCTGATTGGCGCGGGGCTCGAGCACTGGGCCGTGGAGTTCCGTCACCTGCAGCGCACCGAAGTCCTGGAGGCGGAGGAGCCGTTCACCGCGGGTCAAAAGGGCAGCAGCGCCATGCCGCACAAACGGAATCCCATTACCTGGGAACGACTCACCGGACTGGCCCGCGTGCTGCGGGGCAATGCCGTGGCGGCCATGGAGAACGTCGCCCTCTGGCACGAACGCGACATCAGCCACAGTTCCGTGGAGCGGATCATCTTTCCCGACTCCTGCACGCTGCTCGACTACATGCTGGGCCTCCTGACCCGACTGATGGACGGCCTGCGGGTCTATCCGGAGAACATGAAGAAGAATCTCGGGCTCAGCCTGGGCATGTGGAACAGCCAGACCGTGCTGCTGTCGCTGATCCGCAAGGGGCTCACCCGGGAGCGGGCCTACGAATTGGTCCAGCGCAGCGCCATGAAAACCTGGGAGGTCAAGCACGCGGGACGCGACGATGCGGACTTTTTGGAAGTGCTGCGCGAGGATCCCGAGGTGGCCTCCTTCTTTGCGCCCGGAGAACTGGAGGGATTGTGCTCCCTGGAGTTCCATCTCAAGGAGGTGGAGAACCGCTTCCGAAAGCTCGGAATCTAATCAGGGACTACAGGGCGGCCTTCAGCCGGACCAGTTGCGTCATCAGTTTCCGCATCTCGGCGAGGGGCACCATGTTGGGTCCGTCACTCAGGGCCTGGTCGGGGTCAGGATGGGTTTCCATGAACAACCCGTTCGCACCCGCCGCCACCGCGCAGCGGGCCAGCACCGGAGCGAACTCGCGCTGACCGGCCGACCGGTCGCCCGCGCCGCCCGGCAACTGCACCGAGTGGGTGGCGTCGAAGATGACCGGATATCCCAGATCGGCCAGGATCGGCAGTGACCGCATGTCGCTGACCAGATTCTGGTAGCCAAAGGTGGTGCCGCGCTCGGTCAACAGCAGTCGCGCCCGCCCACCCGACGCCGCTTCCCGGGCCTTGTTGACCACGTTGGCCATGTCGCCGGGAGCCAGGAACTGTCCTTTCTTGATGTTCACAATGGCCCCGGTGGCGACCGCCGCATGAATGAGGTCGGTTTGCCGGCACAGGAAGGCGGGAATCTGGAGAATGTCGCAGACGGCGGCGGCCGCCGTTGCCTCCTCGACGGTGTGAACATCCGTCAGAATCGGAACTTCCAACTGCTCCCGCAGCCTTCCCAACTGCCGCAATCCCTCTTCCAGTCCCGGACCCCGGTAGGATTTTCCGGAGGAACGGTTGGCCTTGTCATAGCTGGCCTTGAAGACATAGGGAATACCAAGGTCGGCGCATATCTTCTTCAGTGTCAGACCAATGCGAAGGCAGATTTTCTCATTCTCCAGCACGCAGGGCCCAGAGATGAGAAACAAATGGCGTCGATCACGGAGGCGTCGCCACAAGTCGGCGTACCGGACAGGCATGGAAAGAGTTTGCGGCCGGGAACGCCCCAGAGCGATGCCGAAACTTCACCACTTGGCGGCGCTGGCATTCTCGAAGAGGATGCGCCGCAGTGATCGACACGATCGCCGAACTAAAGGACTTCGCCGCCCGGGTGCATGCCGCGCCCTGGGTAGCCGTGGATACCGAGGCGGACAGCCTGCATGCCTATCCGGAGAAGCTTTGCCTTCTCCAAATCGCCATCCCGGGCGAGGAACGGCTGGTGGACCCCCTGGCCGACCTGCATCTCGAACCCATCTGGGAGGCGTTCGACAGGCACGAGATCATCTTCCACGCCGCCGACTACGATCTTCACCTGCTCTATTCCGGACATCGATTCCAGCCCGCCTCCATCTTCGACACCATGTGGGCGGCGCGGTTGCTGGGAGAGCCCAAATTCGGGCTCAATGACGTCCTGTCGAAGTATCTGGGGCTCACCCTGGAGAAGGGTTCGCAGAAGGCGAACTGGGGACGACGGCCGCTGACCGAGAAGATGACCGACTACGCGCTCAACGACGTCCGCTACCTCCATTCGCTGGTGGAGCATTTGCGGGCGCGCCTGGTCGAGTTGGGTCGCCTGGACTGGCATCGGCAGATCTGCCGCAAGATCATCGACGTCGCGGTGCGTTCCGAGGGAGCGGATCCCGATTCGGTGTGGCGCATCAAGGGCCATGACAAGCTGAGCGAGACCGGCCTCGCCGTCCTGAAGGAGCTGTGGCTCTGGCGGGAGCGAGATGCCCTGCGGACCGGACGCCCCCCCTTCTTCATCCTCAAACACGAGGCCCTGAGCGAGATTGCCGATCAGGCCGCGGTCGGCGGCGTGAAGGCCATCCGCCTCCCGCCCTATCTCACGCCCAGGCGTCGCCAGGGAGTTCTGGAGGCGGTGCGCACCGGATTGTCGATGGGGCCGGAGCAGCGTCCCCAGCATCTGCGGGTGGTCACCCGCCGGATGACCCGCGCAGAGCTGGATCATTCCGACCGGCTGAGGGATTTCCGCGACAAACGGGCCAAGGAACTGGAGATGGATCCCACGATCATCGCCGCCAAGGGGACGCTGATGGCCCTGGCCCGGGCCGACTCCGGTGAATGGGACCGCCTGTTGCCCTGGCAGCGCGAGATCCTCGAACCGGGACGTTAAGCCGAAAGAAACACCGCCTGAGTCCCAAATCGCTGGGTGATCTCGAATCCGAGAACATCGCGATAAAAGCCGAGGGCGCGGTCCAGGTCGGCCACCTTGAGATGGACGTGTCCGATCCGGACGCCGGCGCCCACCGGACGCGGCGGGAGGAGAGGGGTCATGATTTGAGGGTCCCGCTCAGTTCAGATCGAACAGCAGCACCTGGGCCGGGGTTCCACCGACGACGGTCAGAGTGTCCTCGCCCGTCAGCGCAACCGCGTCGCCGGCCTCCAGACCTTGACCGTTGACCGACACGCCTCCCTCCGCCACGTGGAGCCAGGCGTGCCGGCCGGCGGCCACCCGGTGAACGACTTGCTGACCCGGATTGAGCCGGGCCAGCCAGAGATCGGCGTCCTGGTGAACGGCGATGGAATCGTCGCGTCCGGACTTGCTGGTCACCAGGTGCCACGCGCCGGGAGCGGCAGCCGCCATCGACTTCTCCGAATAGCGGGGAGTGACACCGGCGGTATCCGGACGGATCCACACCTGCAGGAGATGCACCGCCTCGTCCTTGGCGGGATTGAACTCGCTGTGCAGGACGCCGCTCCCGGCAGACATGTACTGCACCTCTCCGGTGCGAATCACGCGTCCGTTGCCCATGGAATCCTTGTGCTCCAGGGAGCCTTTGAGGATGTAGGTGATGATCTCCATGTCCCGGTGCGGATGGGTCCCAAAGCCCATGCCGGGCATCACCAGATCGTCATTGATCACCCGCAGGCTGCGATAACCCATCCATCGCGGATCGTGGTAATCCGCGAAGCTGAAGGTGTGGTAGGTGTCCAGCCACCCGTGTTCGGCGTGGCCCCGTTCATTGGATTTGCGAATCGTCATCACGTCCTGACTCTGCACCCGGAACCGTCCCTCCGGGAAAGACCATGTTCCTTGTCTCAGCATAGGCAGAAGGCATGCTCAACGCCGCATGGAACTCCGCCATCTCCGGTATTTCGTCGCCGTGGCGGACACCGAGAACGTCTCCCGCGCCGCGCTAACCCTGCATGTGTCACAGCCGGCGCTGAGCCGGCAGATCCGCGATCTGGAAGAAGAACTGGGGTTCAACCTCCTGGATCGCGGCGCCCGTTCGGTGCGGCTCACGGATGCCGGACGAACCTTTGTCGAGGGGGCGCGGGCCGTGCTTAGGCGGGCCGACGAGGCGGTGGCCGAGGCGCGGATCATCGCCACCGGGGGGAGCCGAACCCTGGATGTCGGCTATGCCATGTCGCCCACGGTGCGGATCCTTCCCCAGGCGCTGCGGGCCTTCCAGAGTCTCCAACCCGCGGTGCGGGTCCGTCTGCATGACTTGTCCACGGAGGGAATGCTCACCGGACTGCGCGACGGAACGCTGCACATCGCCTTTCTCGTCTGCTCCACCCGCTCCCTTCTGCGGGGACTGCGGTCGGTGGAACTCGCGCGACTGGGCACCTGCCTGGCGGTGCCGCCGGGACATCCCCTGGCGCGGCGACGGCGGGTCACCCTGGCCGAGATCGCCCGGCAACCACTGATCGCCTTCACGCGGAAGGACTATCCGGACTACCATGAAACCCTGACCGCCCTGTTTGCCAAGACGGGACTGCGTCCGCGCATCACGGAAGAACACGACAGCGTCTCCAGCCTGATCGCCGCGGTGGAGGCGGGCAGCGGGGTGGCGGTGGTGACCGATTCCCTTGCCTGCGTGGCTGGCCCGCGTCTGAAACTCCTGCCCCTGTCCCCGGCCCCACCCCCCTTCGTGATCGCCGCCGCGTGGCCACCGGACGGCCCTGTTCCCGCCGCAGCCGTATTCCTCCAATGCGCCCAGCGGGCGGCCTCCACGGAGGGAGGCAAATAGGGAGTTTTGACCACGGATAGCACGGATCTACACGGATGGGATCGGGAGAGAAATCCTCCAAGAAATGCGTTTGCAGAATCTTCTCCATGCCCAGCGAGGCTTTTCCTGCAGCCGCCTTCCTCCCCATCCGTGTTCATCCGTGCTATCCGTGGTTAAATTCCCCCTCCTTTCCGCCGCCCCGTTTCCGCAGTAGCCGGCCTCCACGGAGAGAGGCAAATAGGGAGTCTTGACCACGGATAGCACGGATCCACACGGATGGGATCGGGAGAGAAATCCTGCGAGAAAGGCATTCGCAGAATCTTCTCCACGCCCAGCGCGGCCTTTCCTGCAGCCCCCTTCTTCCCCATCCGTGTTCATCCGTGCTATCCGTGGTTAAACTTCCCCCTCCTGTCCGCGGCGCCGTTTCCGCAGTAGCCGGCCACCACGGAGGGAGGCAAATAGGGAGTTTTGACCACGGATAGCACGGATCCACACGGATGGGATCGGGAGAGAAATCCTGCGAGAAAGGCATTCGCAGAATCTTCTCCACGCCCAGCCAGGCCTTTCCTGCAGCCGCTTTCTTTCCCATCCGTGTTCATCCGTGCTATCCGTGGTTAAAATTCCCCCTCCCTCATCCGTGGCAACCTCAACAACTCCGCGAAACCACGGAAGAGGGTTGACCCTCGGTATCCGGAAGGCACCGTTGTCCCGTTCACGAATGTCGTTCGGTCCAATCATTGCCTCCAGGCCTCCCCTCGGCCTTCGGCCTTGGATACTGGCGGTGCTATTCCTGATGACGGGCTTCCTCCCGTCCCGGGGAGCGCCCTGGCGCTGGTATTGGTCGAATCCGCTTCCCCATGGGAACAACATTGCGGATTTCGCCTACCACACGAACCACCATTTCGTGCAGGTGACCGATCACGGCCAGGCCTATTTCAGCGATACATTGGTCCGGTGGGACAGCCGCGACACCGGAACCCGCCACAGCCTGCGCGGCGCCACCTTCCTGGGCGATCGGTTGATCATTTCCGCCGAACGCGGACTGATCCTGTGGTCGGACGATTTCTTCCGATTCCAACAGGTGGACCTTCTCACCGAAAATTGGCTGGAGAGCGTTGCCGCTTCCCCGGTTCGCGCCGTCGCCGTCGGTGACAACGCCGCGGTCTACCTCAGCGACGACGGCATCCGGTGGCAGCTCCAGCCGGTGCCTTTCACCAATTGGCTTCACGGAGTCGCCTGGGGAGGCAACGTGTTCGCGGCGGTGGGTGACGATGGCCTGATCGTCACCAGCCCCGATGGAGTGGAGTGGACCTCACGAAGCGTGGCGGACGGCAACAACGCGGGACTCAATCGGATCGCCTGGACCGGAAACGGATTCGTGGTGGCCGGGGATCAGTTCGCGGGTTCGGCAACGGTGATCTTTGGCAACTCCTCCGGAACTTCCTGGGTCCGGCAAACCCAGAGCGCGGCTACCGGCAATCTGCTGGCGGCAGCGGCGGAATCCCCAAGCTCGCGGTTGGTGACGGGAGATTTCGAGGTCCGGCTGGCTTCCGGATCCTCGGTCATTTTCTGGTCGGACCAGACCGCACCTCCGGACGGGGCGCCACCGGCCGAGTACCTCGCGGCAATTTCGGACGGAAGACAATACCTGCTCGGTGGCCGCACTGGACTGACGGTCAGCAGCCAGGTCGCTTCCCCCTTCCCGGAGGAAACGCAGTGGAAAGCGTTCCCGAGCCCGCCCCGGAACTGGCTCTTCGATGTCACCACCGCCCGAGCCGTATCGACCAACGTGACGTTCGTCATCAAGGACGGCGAGGTCCTGTACCGCAGCGCGGTGCTGACCAATCAGTTCTATGTGGCCTGCGGGGATCTGGCGACCCTGGTGACCTCCGACACCGGGATCACCTGGGGCACCTCCCTGCCGCCGGCCAGCGCCAGCAACCAGGTCTACCTGGCCATCGCCGGAAATGACCGCGGTCTGGTCTCGGTGGGCAGTGCCGGAACGCTCTCCTTCAGCCCGGTGGCGTACGAGACGCTCATTTCCACCAACCGGATTTCGGACTCCACCGATGATCTTGGACAGGTGGTGACCAACCACGTCACTGTGACCAACGAGGTCAACACCCTGGGCGTCGCCTGGTACGAGATGAACTCTACCACGAACCTCGATCTGCTCGCGGCGTGCGCGAACCCGGAACTGTATGTCGTCGCTGGCCAGGGCGGATTCGTGGCCAGCAGTCCGGACGGTACCAACTGGACGGCCCAGGTGAGCGGATCCACCGCCACCCTCAGCGGGTTGACCCCCTGGGCGGGGGGCTTTGTGGCGGTGGGCGATGAGGGGACGATTCTGACCAGTCCCGACGCGGTGACCTGGACCCCGCGTCCCAGTGGCACCACCAATTGGCTGTTCCGAGTCCATGCCGGCCCGCGTCAATTGATTGCGGTCGGACGCAATGGCACTCTCCTCACCAGCTCCGACTCATTCACCTGGACCCCCCGGAACAGTGGCGTCACCAACGCCCTCAACGACGTGACCCGTGTCGCCGGCGTCTGGTTTGTGGCCGGCAATCAGGGCACCCTGCTCTCCAGCACCAACACCGTGGACTGGGCTCTGGACGACCAAATCATTACCGGAAAATCCCTGTTCGGCCTGACCAGTCGCGGCGTTCAACTCCTCACCGTTGGCATTGAGGGGATCATCCTGCGCACCCGGGTAACCCCTTATCCGAATCCGATGACCATTCTCGACTACCCGAAGGCACCGGAGGATCGGGTTTTCGTCTTCCGGGGAGAACTCGACCAGCGTTTCCGATTGGACCGTGGCACCGCGGTGAACACCCTGATCAAGGGTCCGGTCCTGAATATCACCGACCCCAGCGGCCTGTTGCTGTATTTGGATCCGTCCACCCATGATTTGCCCGCGCAAATTTTTGCGGCACCGACGGATCCCTGATCGGGCGACGACCTTCCCTGATCCCCCGTCTCCTGTCCGACAACCAGGGGTGCAAGCGGCCAACAATCTTTAGCAACTGGGCGTCAGCCGGCGGCCCCAGTTTCCGCGACGGTTGCTCCCGATGAAGTTTCGAAAGTTCACCGCCGTTCCAAGACGCACTGCCCGTACCGGAGATTGCCGGCGACCGGCCCAGGGATTCACCCTGATCGAACTGCTGGTGGTGATCGCCATCATCGCCATTCTTGCTTCCATGCTCCTGCCAGCCCTGAGCCGGGCGAAGGGCCAGGCCAAGGCCACTTCCAGCATCAGCAATCTGCGGCAACTGGGCATCGGTCTACACGCCTACCTGATGGACAATGCCGACCAGTTTCCCGGGCATTCATCGCTGAAGTCCGAAACCACGGCACTTGGAAAGGCGCGCACACGGTGGGCGGACTACCTCTTCCCCTACATGCAGAACACGGCGGTTTACCTGAGTCCCAATCTGACGCCCGCCGAACGCAAATCGATGGTCAAGGCGTTCGCCCACACCGTGGATCCGGGCCCCACCGAAACGGCCCGCACGGTCTACTACGGGGGTTACGGCTTCAATTATCAGTACCTGGGCAACAACCGCCAACCCGAGGGACTTCCCCCATTCCACGCCCGCAGCGCTGGAATCACGGCTCCGTCCCAAACAGTTGCCATTGGCGACACCAAGGGTGCCCGCGGGGGGAATCCCTCCAACGCCTACGGCCAGGGCGGGTCCGGCGACTATGTGCTCGACCCACCGCTCGGCTCCGTTGCCCTCGGTTCCCGGGGAAGCCGTTTCTCCGGCAGCGGCGCCGGTTCGGGCAACGCCTACTATGAGGGCGGAAGCGACGGTTCGGACGCCCACCGCGCCACGCCCTCATCCCGCAATCAGGGGCGAATCAATCTGATCCTCGTGGACGGCCACGCGGAGGCGATGCGCCCGGACGTTCTCGATGGCCGGACGGCCAGCACGCCCGGCGGAAACAACGCCTTCTGGAACGGATTGAACGACCCGCTCCAGCGCTGACTTCCCATCCCGCACCCGCCCGTCCCATCAGCGCGACGGGTTCCCGCCCGACGCAAGCCCGCGGATCGGACATCGAGTCAGGGTTTCGTCTGCAGGACCTGTTCTGCGCGAACGATGCGATGTCAGTCCACACAGACTGGCCTGGTAATCAGCGCGGTAACTACTTGCCGGCGGGCACCGGAGTTACGGCGGCTGTTTCCTTTTCCGGAGAGGCGACGAACAGGCTGATGGGCTGGGTCTTTTGACGCCAGAGGCGGTCGTTGTGGTTGGCCGAACCGGTCACGGTGAACTTGGTCTCCTTGCCAGTTTCGGCGGCATCGGTGATCAGGAGGCGGATCGTCGCCTCATTCTTCTCGGCGGGTATCGGAGGCACCGTGGCCACGACGCCGGCCGTCAGATCCTGGAGCGCGAGGACAATCTCCCCGGTCATGCCGCGACGATCCACCTTCACCACAAACTCCGTCGCGTTGGCGGCGGAGGTGGAATTGGTCGGCAAGGCCACGGCCGAGAGTCGAAAGGAATCCGTTCGGAAAAAGGGAGAGCCCGGCAGCATGGCCGTCAGGAACATGGGAATTCCCAGCGTGGACAGGGGAATCACCGAAGGAGCGTGGGAAACGCGGACATGGACGCCCTCCCCCGTCTCGCCACGCAGCAGGACCGGACGCAGCCCCACCTCGGCATTGTAGGCCGGCCGAACCGCCACCTTCGCGCGGGCCTGTCCAGAAGGGAGGGTGACCCCGGGGATGCTGACCCCGGGCAGTTCCTCGGCCGCGATGCGGACTTCACCGTCGAAGCCCGGTTTCCGGATCACGCTGACTTCCAACTCCGTGCCGCCGTTTTGTTCGGCAGACGCTGCAAGGGGCGTGACGATCAGGGAGAACGGAACCGGCGGCAGAACGGTCAACCACCCGGCCTCCGCAAGAGACACCGGATGAGCAAGGGCGCGACCTTCCCGCTCACCGGAGGCCGTCAAGCGCAGGGGAAAGTACCCCAGCGGAGCCTCATCGGAGGCGGTGAGAATAAGCCAACCGAAGTTCAGGCCCCCACCCAGTACCAGCGGCGAGGCCGTGACCCCGGCGGGAAGACCATCCCCCGCAATCCGAACCGCGCCATCGAATCCGTTTCGGCGATCCACCTCGCAGCGCACGGCCGTCTGAGCACCCCGGGCGATGCGAATCCGTCCGACAGGAGCCCGGACTGAGAAATCAGGCGAGCGGTCCGGGGATTGAACCGTCATCCGATAGCCAAAGCGGGATCCGCCGCGATCGGTGAGATCCCGCAGCGAGACGAGATAGACGGCGTCCTTCTTCGCATCGAACTCGATGCGTGCGTCGAGTCCGGCCGCGTCGTCATTGCGCTGGAGCACCGCTCCCTTGTCGTCCATCAGGGTCAACAGGGCATCTAGGGGGGAGCCGAACCGCCGGGCCTGCACCTCCACCGCCAGTTTCTGATCGGCGGTGCTGGTGATGCGAAAAGTATCCACATCACCGGGCTTCCCCACCCGGCCATTGACGACCACCGGAGCGGCAAACGGCCCGGCTTTGTCGGGGGAATCGTTGGGTTCCGTCTCCCTTCCCTCAGGCAGATCGCCCGCCTCGAACGACTGCGGATTCGAAAGCCCGCGCAGGGTATGGGCCCGGATATCCTGTCGCCCCACCGGCGCATCCGCGGCGATCTGAACCGTCATGCGCTCCGTCCCCTCCAGATTGCGCCCGTCCAATTCCAGTTCAACGGAGGACCCACGCCGCCCGCCAAAGGGATACAGGAACTCCAGGTAGGGCAGCGCCCCGGCCACCAGCCGATATCGGTAATTCGCGCCGCCCTGGAAACGAAGGTCGGAGACGCGGAGCGAGTATTCCCCGTCGGACGGCACGGTGAATTCCAGGAAAGGATCCAGCCCATGGACATCCTCGCTGCGGGCCAGTTCCTGACCCGCGGAATCGAACAGCACCAGGGTGGGATCCAGCGGGGAGCCCAGCCGGTTGGCCTGCACGTCAAAGACCAGTTTTTCTCCGGCCTTCGCCGTCACGCGGATGGTGTCCACTTCGGTGCTGGCGCCGATGATCCCCGAAATCGCTACAGGGAGCGTCAACGGCGAACCAATGGCGGGAGGCTCGCCCACCTCGGGCAGGTCGCTGATGTTGAGGGTCAGCGGATTGGACACGCCGTCCGGACCGGCCACCCGAATCTCGCGGGAACCGAGCGGCGCGTCCGGGGAAACCACCAACTGAACCGGAAGGGACTTTGCCGCCTCCGGTCCGGCGGTGAGTCCGCCTGCCGAACCTTCCAGCGTAACCGCCGGGGCCATGCGGATCCCGGGGGATGCCATCACGCCGCCGCCTGAAATTAGAACCGCGCTGACCGAGGACAGGGCCTCGCCCGAGAGCGTGACTTCATTGGTGGTACCGCGCTGGAACCAGGTGACTGGCGACGAGGTGAGCTGGGGAACAGGCTGGGCCACGGCGGGCAGAGCCATGCCAAGAAGCAGAAGGATTCGGAAGGCAAACTGCATGTTGGGATTCGGTAAAGTCGGGCTGCCGGCTGATTCCAGCTTCCGTCCACAACCGCTCGGCTGTGGACCGGGTCTGACCGAGCGTCCGGCCAAAACCTCCGGGTACAACGGCGGCGACATCACGAGCGCTGGTCGTTCGCACCGCGGGCGCTGACGGTCCGCCAGCAACAGGCGGCAGCCAGTCCCCACCCAGAGGGGATTAGCTGAAGAGACCGAGCACGGGGTCGGCTTGGACCAGTTCACGCGGTTGATTGAGGTGATTCATCACGAGGGTGTGCGGATCAATTCCCAGTGCGTGGTAGATGGTGGCCACGATCTGGGTGGGGTGTACCGCATTCTCGGACGGGCTGCTGCCGGTGGCGTCCGACTTGCCGTAGATGGCCCCGCGGCTAATGCCGGCTCCGGCGATGAAGGCAGTGTAGCAATAGGGCCAGTGATCGCGCCCGTCGGGGGAGTTGGTGTTGCCGCTGGTGCTGACCCCCAACCGCGGGCTGCGGCCGAACTCACCCAGTGCGACGATCAGCGTCTCCTTGAGCAACCCGCGCTGATCCATGTCCTCAATGAGGGCACTGAGGCCGGAGTCGAGTTTTGGGCAATGCAGGTTGCGCAGCGGACCGAAATTCGCGGCGTGCGTATCCCAGGCGTCCACCGTCGGATCCCCATTGGCCACCGCCGGCCAGTTCATCTGCACCACCCGCGTCCCCGCCTCGATCAGGCGGCGCGCCAGCAGGCAGCCCTGTCCGAAGGTATGACGTCCGTAGAGATCCCTCAGGGCGTCGGGTTCCCTCGCCAGGTCGAAGGCGTCGCGGGCGCGTCCGCTGCTCACCAGGTCGAAGGCCTGGTGGTAGTAGCTGTCGAGGGCGTATTTCCCCACCGCCTTCTCCATGTCAGGCATGGCGTCATTGACGGTCTTGAGCAGCGTCTCGCGGCGTCCCAGGCGTTCCTTGGAAACCTCCTTGCGCAGGGTCAGGTCCGCCAAATTGATCTCCTTCGCGGGGTCCTGATAAAAATAATAGGGATCGTAGGCCGCCCCCAGGAATCCGGCGGTGCCTCCTTTCCCGATGACGTTCGACTCCTGCAACGGACGCGGGAGCATCACGAAGGGCAGCATCGGCACCTCCGGCGGCTTGAGTCGCGAGATCTGGGATCCGAGGTGCGGAAAGTCATTGGGAGCGGGCGGCTCCAACTGTCCGGACGGCGACACGCGGTCCGGAGTATACCCGGTCATGATCTGGTAAATGGCCGCCGTGTGGTTGAAGAGCCCCACCGGGGTGTAGCTCATGGAGCGGATGAGTGTGGCCTTGTCCACCTGCTGCGCGAGCTTGGGCATGACCTCACTGAGAAAGGTGCCCGGCACCTTGGTCCGGATGGGCTTGAAGTCGCCGCGCACATTGGACGGCGCGTCCGGCTTGGGATCCCAGATGTCGATGTGGCTGGGCCCGCCCTGGAGGTAGATGATGATGACCGATTTCGCCCGGCCCCATCCATTCTTCGGCGCTCCGGGCGCCGGTCCGACTCCCGGAGCCTGCTGCGCCTGGATGCGCAGGATGTCCGAGAGGCTGACGCCCACCAGTCCCGCCCCACCAAGGCGGAGAAATTCGCGGCGGCTGAAGCCGTCACAGGTGGCGCCGTACTGGCCGGGGATGGAGATCATGGGCGGGGAGGGAGGGTAAGGTTTCAGCCGTTCTGACCGCGAGCCTCGATACGGATTCGTTCGAGGATTATTTCCAGATTCAGAAGTCGTTGAGTCACGGTGCGATAAACCAAAGCCAGGTTGACTCCCGAGTAGTCATGGATGAGTCGATCCCTCATTCCCGACATTTCCCGCCAGGGAACAGCCGGATAACGCACGCGCAATTCAGCGGGAATCTTCTTGGCCGCCTCGCCAAGGACCTCGAACGCGCGAATCACGGCAAACTGGGTACGATCATCGGCCTCAAATTGGCCGAGAGTCATTTCTCCAACGAACCCGCGGGCCTTTCGACTCATAGTGATCCTATCGTCAAGGTGATCGGCGAAGTCCCGCCGGCCGTTCATAGGGGAACTGCCTCCCCAAAAATCATCTCGCCCATCTGCGGCTTCAGGGATTCTTTCAACACCAGATCAACCCGGACCCCCAACGAATCGGAGAGGAAATTCTCCAACTCGAGAAACAGAAAGAGATCGGGCGGCCTCGAAAAGGTCACCAGTACATCCAGGTCACTGGCTTGCGTCGCCTCGCCACGGACAAATGAACCGAACAACTCGATAGTGGCCACGCCAAAGGCGTTCACCAATTGGGGCCGAAGCTCCACCAATTTCGCTCGTAGTTGCTCCAATGTGTTCATGCCGTGGGCGATTCCAGGGGCTCCCATCCTTCAACATTCAAGAGGGCCACGCGTTCCAAGATCTGCGCTTCGCTGCATTCACCGGTTGAAAAGAAAGGCCGGGCTGTTCAGCAGGGCCCAGGTCAGATCCTGGGTATTCTCCAGACGGGCATCCCCTTCCCCGAGCTGGATGTCCTTCAACTCCCGTTCCGTGGGCGGACGGTTGAGGCAGCTCAGGTAAACCTCCTCGATGACCCTGCGGTTGTCGGACTGCGACTTTACCAGCTGGGTGAGTCGGTTTCCGGAATTGCTGACACACTCGCCCAGGGTCGGGCCATTGATGAGGTTGAGGGCGTGCGAAAGGGTTACGTTGCTCGACCGCTCGCATTCGCAGGCGCTCTGGCGCTTTGGACGCCCAAACAGCGCGAGGAAATCATTGCCGCCCACCATGCCGTCCGGCACCTGGACAGCCCGAAGCCCCTCCGGCATGTCCTTGAAGCGGGCGCGGTAACCGGTGGCCACGGCCACGGCATCCAGCATTTGCTCCGCGCTCAACCGGCGGGGAATCGCATGGGAGAAATTCACCAGGTCATCCTCATTCCAGCGGTTGGGCAGGATGCTCAACTGATAGGTGCGGGACTGGCAGATCGTCCGCAGCAGGCGGCGTACATCGTGTCCATGGGTGGCGAAATCGTCGGTCAGGGCATCCAGCAGCGCCGCGTTGCTGGGAGGATTGCCAGCCCGGATGTCGTCCACGGGATCAATGATCCCGCGTCCGAAGAAGTAGCTCCAAAAGCGGTTCACCGTGGACCGTGCGAAGTAGGGGTTCTCCCGGGAAGTCAACCAGTCCGCGAAGACACCCCGCCGATCGGCGCCCGACGTCGGTTCGGCCGCCGTGCCGTACGGCACCCGGGGCGGCACCGGCTGGTCGGTCTTGGGATGCTTCACCTCACCGCCGTTGTAATTCTGATAGACGATGTCCTCCGAAACCTGCTCCGAGGCGTAGGTCTCGGTGCCGCGGATCAGCGTGTCGCGACCGAGCGTTCCGCGCTTGAAGGCGACCTGGGCAAAGAAGGCGCCAAACTCGTAGTACTGGTTCTGCGTCCAGCGCTCGAAGGGATGGTCGTGGCACTTGTTGCAGTTGAAGCGGACGCCCAAAAAGGTCTGGGATACATCCTCGGTCATCTTGCCCGGATCGCGCAGTGCCCGCAGGTAGTTGCCGGCGGGGTTCTCGAAGGTGCTGCCCTTGGCCAGGATCAGGTCCCGCGCGAACTGGTCGTAGGGACGATTCTGGGCGAACTGCTTTCCAATCCAGCTCCGGAACACATAGGTCCCCTTCTTACCCAGGTTCTCCGAATTGCACTGGAGCAGGTCGGCGAACTTGTTGCCCCAGTAATCGCCGTAGGCGGGCGAGGCCAGCAGCTCCTCAATCAGGGCATCACGCTTTTTCCGGGAATCGGCGTTATCGGCGAGAAACGCCCGCACCTTCTCCGCGCCGGGCGGCTGTCCGGTCAGGTCCAGGGACACGCGGCGGATGAACTCGGCGTCGGTACAGAGATCGGATGGGTTGATCTTCATCCGCTCCAGCTTGGCGTTGACCAGCGAGTCGACGAAACTGTGCACCGGCATGGCGGCGAACTGGAATCCACTCCGATCGCCCATCACCACCACCTCGCGGGCGGCATAGAGCCCTTCGTACCGGACCAGAACCGCCATTTCCCCACGGCGCAGGGCGGTGAGGTGATGGTCCTTCACCAGCGCAATCTCCTCATTGTTGCTGCTCAGAATGGCCTCGCGGGTGACATCGCGGGTCGAGCCGTCCGGGAAACTGGCGATCACCAGGAACTCCTGCTGACGCCCCGGGAGGTCGATCTCCACGGTGGAGGGCAGGATGCTGATATGGGTGGCCCGCGCCCGGGCCGGATCCTCGTACCGGGCGCCCTCGGCGATCCACTGGCGCAGGAGGGAGTGATAACGGGAGCCGGGCTTCAGCGCCTGACCGCCCTCATGAGGCACATCCCCGAGCGGTTTCTGCAGCATGAGGGAGTCGTCCACCGCCACCCGGTTGAAGCGGCGTCCGCTCAGGTCATTGATCAGCGCCTGGTAGTCGAAATCGGGATCGTAGCCGCGCAGGGAAAGCTTGAAGCCATTCTTGCCCTTGGCCGAGCCGTGGCAGGTGCCCTGGCTGCAACCGACGCGGTTCATGACCGGCTCAATCTCGCGAACAAAGCCCACGGGAGGATGGTCGATGCCGCGCACCTTTACCGGGACGCTGACCGACTTTCCGCCCGCGGTCACCGTCACCGAGCCCTCCCCCACGGCCTTGCCGGAAACGAATCGATCCTCGCCGACGGACACGAGATCGGTCTCCGGCTTGAACACCGCCTCGCCGGTCAGATCGATCAGCCCACCGTCGCTCCTTTCACCGAAGACCAGCAGCGTCCGCGCATCGCGGGCATCCTCCAGCAGCAACTGCGCCGGCTCGACGCGCAGGGCGGTGATGGACGGCAGCGGAGGCTTCGGCGGCACGGCCTTGTCGGAAGCCCGCTCCGCGGACAGCGGCCGAACTGCGCCGGCGAGCAGAAGCGCAAACGCGAGAATTCTCTGGCAGTGACGAGGCATGATGTCTCTGGGGAGTTCTTGGAAACGCTAGGCACCGGACTCCCAGGGCTCAAGCAGCATTCACCGCACTTTAGAGCCTGTTTTAAAATTCAAAGGGGTCCTGTTTTCGCGGAAACGACCCGATGGCGATCCGACTTCGCATTCCAGCTTCGGCGGGATGCAGGCGCGACGAGCGAGCATACCCGCAGCGGTCTGTGAGCGAGGAGCAACGAAGCCAGTGGGTCGTTTCCGCGATAACCCTCCGGGCGGCGGGTCTTTTGCCGGTGGCCGGCGTTGGCTCGGCCGTTACAGCCCACTGCGGGGATGCGCCAGCCTCGCCGCCTGGGCCACCACCAAAATCCCTCGCCGCAGGACCCCTTTCAATTTCAAAACAGGCTCTAAGGAGAGTCTGGAATCCGCGGGTTCTGTCAGACTGGAGCCGCTTCTTCCGTCAAAGTCCCTGAACTGGGAGTTTGAAAGCCGGCCCACACCCGAAAAGGTGTGGGCCGGCTGATTTAACGGAGGAAGATCAGAACTTCTTGGCAACCTGGAAGTAAATGAACCGGCCGATGATGTCGTAGTTTGCCTTGTCGGTCATGTCCTCGGAGGAGGAGGCAATGAGCCGGGGCTGCGTGTTGCTCACATTGTCACAGCCCACCGTGAGCGCGGTGTTGTTCCACCATTCTTCGCGTCCCTTGGACAGGAAGGTGTAGGAGAGCTGCATGCTGATGTTGTA
>JBDKKE010000336.1:0-24717 GCA_039796255.1 Verrucomicrobiota bacterium
GACTGGCCTTCCTGATCCTTGGGCTTCCAGCGGTCGGGGACAGCCCATTCCGCCTTTATGCGGCATTTGGAATCATCACCACCTTCCTATCCATGTGGGTGTCCAATGCGGCCACCACGGCCATGATGCTTCCCATTGGTATCGCCATTTCCACGGAGATTGCGCGAAGGGAATCGATCCGCTGCGGTCGTGAGATCCATTTCACGCGGCTGCCGTTTGCCACGGGTCTGATGCTGCTGACGGCATTCGGTGCCTCGGTGGGAGGAATGGCCACGCCGATTGGGACGCCACCCAATCTGATCGGCATTGGCATGATCGAGAAAATGCTGGGTGTGAAGGTCACCTTTTTTGACTGGATGCGGATAGGTTTGCCGGTGGCGGTGGTGCTCGGGGGCTTTCTGGTGCTGAACTTCTATTGGCGGTGTCCGGTGGCGGCGGAGTCCTTGCAGGGGGGCTCCCAATGGCTGGCTGCGGAGGAGGCTCGCATGGGGAGTTGGACGCCGGCGCAGCGCAATGTGCTGCTCGTGTTCGGATCGGCGGTGATTCTCTGGGTACTCCCCGGGGTGCTCACGCTCTGGCTGGGCTCCTCGGCTCCGGCGGTGCAGTGGCTGAATGTGCGCATGCCGGAAAGCATCGTGGCGCTGCTGTCGGCACTCGCCCTGTTTGCGTGGCCGGTGGATTGGCGGGAGGGTCGTTTTACGCTGGGTTGGAGCGACGCAGTGAAGATTGACTGGGGAACGGTCTTCCTGTTTGCCGGAGGCATGGCCTTGGGAGAGCAGATGTTTTCCACCGGACTGGCCCGCTGGGTCGGTGATGGCCTTGCCGGCGTTTTCCAATCCAAGTCCGTCCTGGGCCTGACGGTCCTCTTTACCGGCGTTGCCATTCTCACCAGCGAGGCGACTTCGAATACCGCCTCGGCGACCATGGTGGTTCCGGTGGCCATTGCCGTCGCCCAGGCCGCCGGAGTGGACCCGATCCAGCCGGCGCTGGGAGCGTGTCTCGGCGCCTCAATGGGTTTCTTGCTTCCCGTATCCACGGGGCCCAATGCCATCGTTTATGGATCGGGTTGTGTTCCCCTCCTGCAGATGGTCCGGCATGGCGCGATTCTCGATGTCATTGGTTTTGTGGTCATCGTCATCGCCGTCACGCAGTTGGCTCCCTGAATGATGGTCCTGGTTTGAGCATTGTTCACTGTCTGCTTGCGCGCAAACAGTGGCCTGACGATATTGCAGGGGCTTCTGGAAGCCGCAGTTTCCTCCTTTCGCCCCAAAGTTCCCCCCCATGCGCATTTCCTACTCCCGGCGGCTCAGCGGTTTCACACTGATCGAACTGCTGGTGGTCATTGCGATCATCGCCATTCTTGCAGGGATGCTTCTGCCAGCATTGGGCAAGTCCAAAGCGAAAGGGCAGGGCATCCTGTGCATGAACAACCACCGGCAGTTGCTGCTGGGATGGACGATGTACGCCGGGGACAACAGGGACAGCATCCCCTTCGCTTACGCCGATGAAGTGAATCCAAGTACTTCGGATGGCGCCTGGGTGCAGGGAATTCTGGAGTATGAACCCAAACCAACCGGCACCAGTCGCCCGGACAACTGGGATCCCAAGTTTTTGGAGCAAAGCCCGCTGTGGTCGTATACCGGCAAGTCCAAGGGGATTTGGAAATGCCCTGCGGATCGAACCTACGCGATCGACAGAAACAAAGCCCGGGTGCCGCGCCCGCGCAGCATGTCGATGAGTATTTGGACTGGTGGCAACAAGGGTACGGACGGTGGATGGGGGCCTAAATGGAATGTATTCACCCGTTTGGGCTCGTTCAATGATCCGGGTCCGACCATGACCTACGTGCTTCTGGACGAGCGTGAGGACAGCATCAACGATGGATTCTTTGTTGTGGTGATGGATGGCTATCCGAATCGCGCCAAGACCTCCATGGTCGATTGGCCGGCGGCCTATCACAATCGGGCGGGCGGATTCTCCTTTGCTGACGGGCATGCAGAGATCCGTCGGTGGACCGACCCTCGCACTGTGCCGCCGATCGGCAAAATTGCCGGGTCCACCATGCCCAACAACGCGGACATCTTCTGGATGCAGGAGCACTCGACGCGGGCCAAGTGATCCGGGATGGCGGAGTCACGCGGAGAGCTTTGTATGTGTCGAAGGTCTTTTTCGCGGCTCTCAAGGGTGCGTTCGCACCACCAGCTTTTCAGAGGATGACCGGCGCCCTGTTTGTTGGCCGGATCGGGACTTCAGAGCGGCGGCGATAAACTCCATCTGAGCGCGGCGGGGAGTTTCGCTGGGAGACCGGGGAGGGATTCGGTAGGAGCCGTCCGGAAGGAGCCTTCGGGCCTTGGTGTTGTCCGCGAGTTCTGTACCGAGAATCTCCTCCCGCAATCGTTCCCGGAGGCGGCCGTCCTCAATGGGAAACACCACCTCAATCCTTCGGTGAAGGTTACGGGGCATCCAGTCGGCGCTGCCGACGTAGAGTTCCGGTTGGTGGGCGTTGTCAAAGGACCACACCCGCGCGTGTTCGAGAAAGCGGTCTACGATGCTGCGGACCCGAATCCGCTCGCTCAATCCGGGAACGCCAGGCCGGAGGCAGCAAATGCCCCGGATAATCAGGTCGATTTCCACTCCAGCCGCTCCCGCGCGGTAGAGGGCCTCGATAATCGGGGTTTCCACCAGGGCGTTCATCTTGGCGATGATGCGTGCCGGAAGTCCTTTGCGCGCGTTCTCGGCCTCCCGCTCGATCAGGGCGAGGATCCGATGAATCATGTCAAAAGGCGCCAGGATAAGTTTCTGGGTTTGCTGAGGACGGCAGATTCCTGTGAGCAGGTTGAATAGGTTGGTGGCGTCTTCTCCAAAGGCGGGGTTACAGGTCAAAAGGCCCACATCGGTGTACAAGCGGGCAGTGCTGGGATTGTAGTTGCCGGTGCCCAGATGGACATAGCGGCGAATGCCATCCTCATCGGCGCGGACGACCAGGGCCACCTTGCAGTGAATCTTGTATCCGACGACACCGTAGATCACGTGGACACCCGCCTCCTCCAGGGCGCGGGACCACCGGATATTGTTGGCCTCGTCGAATCGAGCCTTCAATTCCACGACAGCCGTGACCTGCTTGCCGTTCTTCACGGCGTTCATCAGGGCGCCGACAATGCGGGGGTCGCCGCCGGTGCGGTAAAGCGTCTGCTTGATGGCCAGCACCCGGGGGTCCTCTGCTGCCTGTTCCAGGAAATGGACCACCGAATTGAAACTGTCATACGGATGATGGAGTAAAATGTCGCGTTCACGGATGGCGACGAAGAGGTCCTCGCGTCCGCGGAGGACGGCGGCCACCGGTCCCTGAAACGGTTGATCCCGCAACTCGGGCGAATGATCTCCCTCCACGATGGCCATCAGGCGGGTGGGATTGATGGGACCGTCCACCACGTAAAGTTCTTCCCCGGTGAGTCCCACGTTGGCCAACAGGTCGGCGCGGACATCTTCCGGGCAGTCGGCGGACACCTCGAGGCGGACGGCAGTGCCACGCTTGCGGTTGTCGAGCTCATGCTCGACGGCCCTCAGCAGGTTGGGGACCTCCTCCTCGTCGATGTAGAGTTCGCTGTTGCGGGTGACGCGGAAGCTCCAGCATCCCTCCAGGGTCATGCCGGAAAAGAGGTCGCCCAGATGATGGCCGATCAATTGGTGCAGAAATACGTAGGTGCGGCGTCCGTCGTCGGTCGGCACCGGCAGCAGTCTGGGCAATCCCCGGGGCACCTGGACCACCGCCAGGGATCGGCGGAGTTGTCCGCGAAACTGTCCATGCAGCCGGACAATGAGGTTCAGGGACTTGTTGAGCAGTTGGGGAAATGGATGCGCCGGATCCAAGGCGAGCGGGGTGAGAACCGGAGAAACCTTGTCGCGATAGTATTCGGCCAGCCAGGCTGCGGTTTCTCCGGTCAGGCGACTGGGGTCGAGAAACTCGATGCCATGTCGGGACAGTTCCGGCACCAGTTTTTCCCTCCAGCACCGATAGCCTTCGTCCACCAGTTCGAGGACCCGTCTACGAATGGCGGAGAGATTCTCGCCGGCATCCAAACCGTCCGGTGAACGTTCCCGGACATTCTCGCGGCGGACTTCCATGAGACCAGCGACGCGAACCTCGAAGAACTCGTCGAGGTTGGAATTGAAGATGCAGAAGAACTTGACCCGCTCAAGCAGGGGATTGGTGGCATCATTCGCCTCGTCCAGAACGCGGCGGTTGAATTCGAGCCAACTCAGTTCCCGATTGAAGTAGCGGCTTTCCGTCCCGCGGGGCAATGCCGTGCGGCGTTTGCGCATAAGTGGGGTGAAGGCTAGCGGGCGTCCCGGCTCAGACCAGCCGCAAGTGGCTCCCTGTCATTTGCCACTCCCGCCATACCAATCCCCGCGGAGCCAGTCGGCGACCAGTCCGATGGACCGGGAATCCAGTTGACCACTGGACAGGAACAGCGGCATGCGATCGTTTCGACTTCCATAAAAGCGCGGATGGGTGGGGTCGGATATGATGCCTACCACCCATTCGCGGGAGCCCCATCCGGTGAGATCGGGTCCGGTGGCGTCCTCATCAGGTTTTCCAAAGGCGTGGCAGTCGGTGCAGCTAAAGGTGGATCGGGCCAATTCCCGTCCCTCCAGGATCGCCTGGGCGTCGTTTCGGTCAGCGGCCGCCTGGGATGGGAGGGCGGCTTCGGCACTCACCGCCTGAATCACCTTGGCGAGACCGGCCCGCTGCTCGGGCGTGTACTTGGCCACTTTTTGCTTCACGAACCGAGCCATCTTCCCCTCCTTGAACTTGGTGTCGCCATAGTAGGTCGGGCCATCCACCAAGGCCGGATCCAGCATACCCGAGAGCCAGGCGCGGGAACCAAAACCCTTGAGGTCGGGGGCCGAGGGGCTTCCCGTCACGGCGAGTCCGGTGCCGTCGTGTCCGTCGTAACGGTGGCAGCTCGAGCAATGGCGGGCGAAAAGCCGCGGGCCCTGGGTGAGTGGATCGTCCCGCAACAGGGTTACCGCTCCGGCACCGGGGATGCCGCCGGCAGCGCGGGCGAGTTCGGCCACCCGGTGGGCGTCACGCTCGGCCTGCGCCCGAGCCGCAAGATAGGTGGGATCCGAGGCGTCCTGTCGGCGGGCCTGCACGGTGAGCAGTACGGCGCCGGCACCCAGGGCGGCGAGGAATGCGAGATTGAAGCGGTGTCCAAGACGCCATTTTCCGATGAGGGGCATGGCGGCCAGAATCAAGAGCCCCAGGGTAGGCAGCACGATCGCCCCCCAGACCTCGGTGTGTCCGGGGAAGTATTTCAGGAACTGGAACAGGAAGAGGAAGTACCATTCCGGCCGGGCGGCCGGGTACGGTTCGCTGGGATCCGCGGGTGCCGAAAGTTCCGCGCCGTGGAAGGCCAGCGTCAGGAAAACGACCGTCGTCAGCACGGCGAGAGAGGCGACGGCATCCATGAGCACCTGATCGGGCCAAAACGGGGCGTCGCGTTTCTGAAACGGTTGCTTGGCCTTGATGCCATGGCGGCGAAACAGGGCGATGTGGCCCACAATCAGGACGACGATGCCTGCGGGGAGGAGACCGGCGTGCAGGGCGAAGAATCGGGTCAGGGTCAGGTTGCCGTAATCGGCGCCGCCCACGACCAGGCGTTGGATCTCTTCACCAAAAATGGGCATGATGCCGGCAATATTGGTGGCCACCTTGGTGGCCCAATACCCCTTCTGGTCCCAGGGCAGGAGGTACCCCGTGAGGGCGAGGGCCAGGGTCAGCAGGAGCAGGCCGAGTCCGAACCAAAAATTGACTTCCCGCGGCGCCTGATAGGCTCCGTCGATGATCACCTGCATCAGGTGCAGGACCAGCAGCACCACCATGAGTTGGGCGGTGAAGTGGTGCAGCCCGCGGAGGAACCATCCGCCGGTCATTTCATTCTGGATGTAATAGACGGATTCCCACGCCGTCAGCGCCCCCGGGCTGTAGGCCGACCAAAGGAAGGCACCGGTGACAAACTGGACGAAGAGACAGAAGGTGAGCGCGCTGCCCCAGACATACCGCCATCGGGCTCCGCCCGGGATATTCTCCAGGAGGGCTTCGTGGGTGAGTTTCCGGATGCCGGTGCGGGAATCGAGCCAGTCGATCAGGCGTTTCATGACACCACCCGTTTGGCCTTCTGACCGGCCTGAAAGTTCTCGAAGCGGATCCAAATCTCTTCTTCGCGCAGTTCTACCGGGAGCGCGTCCATGGCGCGCGGGCTGGGGCTCTTCGGATCGTTGATGGCACCGTCAATTGCGAAGGTGCTGTTGTGGCACGGACACAGGAAATCGCGGGCGCCGGGACGGTAGTCCACGAAACAGCCCGCGTGCGGACAGATGGTCTGGAGCGCCTCCACGGTGCGGTCTCCCGTGCGGCGCAAATAGACTGCGCCCACGGGCGTGGCTGGAATGCGGGTCCACGCGTCCACCCGGTCGGCGAATACCGTGAACTTGCGGGGGGTGCCGTCGTTGGGGAGGGCTGCCAGCGAGGTGATGCGGGTAAATCCGGCAGCCCCCCCGCCGGACCGGCGACGCAGGGGGTCCATCCACATCAGCAGTCCGGCAGCCGCAGGCACCAGGGTGACGAGGCCACCGATGAACACGGCAGCGGCTTTCTTGAGGAATGATCGGCGGGGTTCCTCCGGCGGGATCGGACCAGACATGTCCGGGGAAGAAAACCCGGACGCGGAAGCCGTGGCCAGCTTGGAGTTCCAGCGCCGTACCGCCGCAGGCTTCCTCTACCGCTTTCCGATCGCCCGTTTGGCTGGTTTCCCACGTCCCTTGAAAGTCAGCTCAGCCACCCCTGATTTGTCCAATCCGCCAAGGCCCAGCGCTTCCATGCGTGAAAACTGTTCCCATGCGGCGATGGCCAATGGCGTTTTGAGACGCGCCTTGCGGGCCAAGGCCAGCGCAATGCCGCTGTCCTTCGCCGCGTGGGCCGCGCTGAAAAAGCAGGAGTGATCCCGGTTCACCATGTCCTCGCCATCGGTGGCCAACACCCGGCTGTTGGCACCGGTCTGCGAAAAGACTTCCAGGAGCATTTTGAGATCAAGACCCAAAGCGGAGCCCAGTCCCAGTCCCTCGGCCAGTCCCGCCGTGTTGATGTTCATCACCATGTTCACCAGCGCCTTGACCTGCGCAGCGGTTCCCGCCGGTCCGATGTACCGGAGCAGCTTTCCGTCGTCGGAGAGCTTCCGCAGCAGGGGTTCCAGCCGGGCGTGCACTTTTCGGTCCCCCCCCACCATCAGGTACAGGGTGCCGTTCCGCGCCTGGTTGATGCTGGAGGCCATGCAGGCCTCCAGGCTGTCCGCTCCCACCTTCCGGCACCGTTGCTGTATGGCGACGTGGACGGCTGGGCTGACGGTGGCGCAGTTGACAAAGACCCGTCCCTTCGCGCCGACCAGCAGGCTGTCCCCCTTGCGGGCAAAGATCCGCTCCATGGCTTGGTCGTCCGTCACCACGGTGAAGATAATGTCCGCCAACCCGGTCACCTCGGAGAGGGTGTCCGGGTGCGCGCAACCCAATTCAGCCGCGAGTTTTGCGGCCGATTCCGGATGCGCGTCAAATACCGCGGTAATGGCATATCCACACTCGGCAAGCCGGCGAGCCATGTTGGCGCCCATCCGACCCACCCCGACGAAGGCAATGCGTTCAGTCATGATTTGAAATCGCTTCAGGATGACGGACATGGATGTATTCGAACCGGGAAAATGATGCACGCCCCGATTCACCGCGGGTGCGCCGTTTCCGGTTCAACGTGTGCCACTTCCGGCGACTCCTGGCGCAGTTGCGCTCAGTTGGTGCGGGGAGGATTGGAAACGAAGATGCTGATTCTCGCGGGATTTCGCCGAAAACGAGAATGGGCGAGTGGACGGCACCGTGATTGCGAGGGGTAGCCAGTCTGTCGAAGCATATGGCAAAAATTCTTGGAATCGACTTGGGCACCACCAACTCCTGCATGGCCGTCATGGAAGGCGGGGAACCGGTAGTCCTCGAAAACTCCGAAGGACGGCGCACCACCCCCTCAGTCGTGGCATTCGCCAAGAACGGTGAGCGTCTGGTGGGCGAGGCGGCCAAACGGCAGGCCATCACCAACTCTCGCAATACGGTCTACTCCATCAAACGCTTCATGGGCCGGCGCTTTGATGAGGTTCAGGAAGAATTGAAGCGGGTGCCCTACAAGGTAGTGAAGGCCGCCAATGGCGACGTGGCTGTTGAGGTGGAGGTCGACGGGAAGCCCAAGCAATTCAGTCCCCAGGAGGTCTCCGCCATGATCCTGGCCAAGCTCAAGGCGGATGCGGAGGTTCGGCTCGGGGAGACGATCACCCAGGCGGTCATCACCGTGCCGGCCTATTTCAACGATACCCAGCGTCAGGCCACCAAGGACGCGGGCCGGATCGCCGGACTCGAGGTTCTTCGCATTATCAACGAGCCGACCGCGGCCTCGCTGGCATACGGACTGGACAAGAAGAAGGACGAGAAAATCGCGGTCTATGATCTGGGCGGCGGTACTTTCGACATCAGCGTGCTGGAAATCGGCGATGGCGTGTTCGAGGTGAAGGCCACCAATGGTGATACCCATCTCGGGGGTGACGACTGGGACAACACGCTCATGGACTGGATGCTGGATGAGTTCAAGCGGGATTCCGGCATGGATTTGAGGAAGCAGCCCGATGCGCTTCAGCGGATCAAGGAGGAGGCGGAAAAGGCCAAGATCGCGCTCAGCTCCTCCCAGCAGTACGACATCAATCTTCCGTTCATTACCGCCGACGCGAGCGGGCCCAAACACATCCAGAAGTCTCTGTCCCGGGCGAAGATGGAGCAGCTGTGTGACCCGTTGTTTGAACGCACCATTACGCCGACGCGAGCGTGCCTCAAGGACGCTGGGATCGCCGCCGACAAGATCGATGAGCTGGTTCTGGTGGGTGGCATGACCCGCATGCCGCGGGTGGTCGAGACGGCCCGATCCATGGTCAGCAAGGCCCCGCACCAGGGGGTGAATCCCGATGAGGTGGTCGCTGTGGGTGCCGCCATCCAGGGCGGTGTGTTGAAGGGAGACGTCAAGGACGTCCTTCTGCTCGACGTGACCCCCCTATCCCTTGGAATTGAAACGATGGGAAGCGTCTTCACCAAGCTCATCGACCGCAACACCACCATTCCGACCCGCAAGTCGGAGATATTCTCCACCGCCTCCGACAGCCAGCCCGGCGTTGAGATCCACGTATTGCAGGGCGAGCGGGCCATGGCCCGGGACAACAAGTCCCTCGGCAAGTTTCAATTGACCGACATCCCCCCGGCCCCGCGCGGAGTGCCTCAGATTGAGGTCACCTTTGACCTCGACGCCAACGGCATTCTGAATGTCAGTGCCAAGGATCTCGGGACTGGCAAGGAGCAAAAGATCGTCATTACCGCCTCGGGAGGCCTGTCCAAGGACGAAGTGGAACGGATGCGCCGGGACGCCGATTCCCATGCGGATGAGGATCGCAAGCGCAAGGAGGAGATCGAGCTGCGCAACGAGGGTGACAACACCGCCTACCGGGCCGAGAAACTCGTCAAGGACAGTGGCGACAAATTGGGTGCGGACCGGACCAAGATCGAGGAATCCGCAAAGGCGCTGCGCGAGTCCCTTAAGGGGAGCGATGCGGTGGCCATCCGAAGCGCCCTCGACAAACTGAACGAGGGTCTCCAGGCAGCGACCGCCGAGCTTTACAAGAATTCCCAGCCCCAGCCGGGCGCCGAGACCGCGGGAGCCGCCGGCTCCGGCAAGTCGGCTCCAGGTGGGGACCCGGCGGCGCCCAAGGGTGGCGACGGCCCGATCATTGATGCGGAAGTGGTGGATGAAAAGAAATCCTGACCACTGCACCCCTCCGCCTCCCGAACCGAAAAGGGTGGTGCGAGCCAAGACATTTTTCCCGACCGCGGGTGCGGCGGGAGTTCCTTACCCGTAAACAAAACCAGTCAACATCGCGATACAAACAGTATGGCACTCAATGTGAAACCCCTCGGCGACCGCGTGCTCGTGGAACTCGTCGAAGAAAAGGAAGTCAAGAAGGGCGGGATCATCATCCCCGATTCCGCCAAGGAAAAGCCCACCGAAGGCCTCGTGCGCGCTCTCGGCACCGGCAAGACCGACGACGAAGGCAAGAAGCAGGCCTTTGAAGTCAAGGTCGGCGACCGCGTCCTCGTCTCGAAGTACGGCGGCACGGAAATCAAGATCGACGGCAAGGAATACAAGATCTTCGGCGCCGACGACCTGATTGCCGTTGTTGTCTGATATCCAATTTTTAACTCTCAACCTGTAACTCGAAACCAGAAGAATTATGGCAGCCAAGCAACTTGTGTTTGATGAAAGCGCCCGCCAACGCCTGCTCAAGGGCGTGGAGCAGCTCGCGCGCGCCGTCAAGGCCACCCTCGGTCCCAAGGGCCGCAATGTGGTGATCGATAAGAAATTCGGTTCCCCGACAGTCACCAAGGACGGTGTGACGGTCGCCAAGGAAATCGAGCTGAGCGATCCCTATGAAAACATGGGCGCCCAAATGGTTCGCGAAGTGGCGAGCAAGACCAGCGACTCCGCCGGCGACGGCACCACCACGGCCACCGTGCTGGCCGAGTCGATCTACCGCGAGGGCCTGAAGTTCGTCACCTCGGGTGCGAACCCCATTGGCATCCAGCGCGGCATCCAGAAGGCGGTCGAGGCGGCTGTCGATCAGCTCGCCAAGATCTCCAAGAAGGTCAAGGACAAGGAAGAGATCAAGCAGGTCGCCACTGTGTCCGCGAATTGGGACACCACCATCGGCGAGATCATCGCCGACGCGATGGACAAGGTGGGCAAGGACGGCACCATCACCGTGGAAGAGGCGAAGTCCATTGAGACCACCCTCGACGTCGTGGAAGGCATGCAGTTCGACAAGGGCTACCTCTCCCCGTACTTCGTGACCAACGCGGAGACCATGCTGGTCAAGCTGGAGGATGCCTACATCCTCATTTACGAGAAGAAGATCAGTTCCCTCAAGGATCTGCTTCCGCTGCTCGAGAAGGTTGCCAAGACCGGCAAGCCCCTGCTGATCATCGCCGAAGAGGTTGAGGGCGAAGCCCTCGCCACGCTCGTGGTGAACAAGCTGCGCGGCACCATCAACGTGTGCGCCGTGAAGGCCCCCGGATTCGGCGACCGCCGCAAGGCGATGCTGGAAGACATTGCCATCCTCACCGGTGGCAAGTGCCTCACCGAGGACCTCGGCATCAAGCTCGAGAATCTGGACCTGGCTGATCTCGGCCGCGCCAAGAGTGTGGTGGTCGAGAAGGAGAACACCACCATCGTCGAGGGCAACGGCAAGAGCTCCGAGATTCAGGGCCGGGTCAACCAGATCCGCCGCCAAATCGAGGAAACCACCAGCGACTACGACCGCGAGAAGCTTCAGGAGCGCCTCGCCAAGCTCGCCGGCGGCGTGGCCGTCATCCACGTCGGTGCCGCCACCGAGACTGAGATGAAGGAAAAGAAGGCCCGGGTTGAGGACGCACTGCACGCGACCCGTGCGGCCGTCGAGGAAGGCATTGTTGCCGGCGGCGGCGTGGCCCTCCTGCGCACCCTGCCCGCGATCGAGGCGCTCAAGCTGTCGGATCCCGATGAGCAGATTGGTGTGGACATCGTCCGCCGTGCGGTTGAGGCGCCCCTCCGCGAACTGGCCCGCAATGCCGGCGTCGAAGGCAGCCTGATCGTTCAGGAGGTCAAGAAGCGCAAGGGCAACGACGGTTATAATGTCGCCACTGGCGAATATATGGACCTCGTGAAGGCCGGTGTGGTGGATCCGAAGAAGGTCACCCGCAGCGCCCTGCAGAACGCGAGTTCCATCGCTGGTCTGCTCCTCACCACGGAATGCCTCATCACCGAGATTCCGGAGAAGAAGGAGAAGCCCTCAGCCGATCCGCATCACGGTGGCGGCGGCATGGACTACTGAGTCCAACCGTTCCTTCAGGGCGGCGTCGCTTCGGCGACGCCGCCTTTTTTTGTCCCTGGATTCGCCTCACCAGCCACCGGATGTCGTCATTCCGCGCCGTCACCCGCCCCTTTCCTCTTGGCTTCTTCCCCGATCCTGCGCAGTCCTTGTGCTGTGAACCTTGGTCGGTGGATTGTGCTGTTGCTGGTGGTGGCGATGGACCTGGGATTGCTGTTTTACTGGCGCGTCAGGCGGGAGCATCGTTTCGACGCGCCCATCCGGAATGCGGCGCGTCGGTATGGAGTGTCGCCGGCGCTGGTGAAGGCGGTGGTCTGGCGCGAAAGCCGGTTTGATCCCGCCGCACGGGGACAGGCGGGCGAGTTGGGGCTCATGCAATTGATGGATGACGCCGCGCTGGAATGGGCGTCGGTACAGCGCGTGGACGGCTTCTCCCATGAACAGGTGCTGGATCCGGTCACCAACACTCTGGCGGGTTCCTACTACCTGGCCAAACTGCTGCGTCGCTACACCAACACGGACGACGCACTGCCTTACGCGCTGGCCGACTACAATGCGGGCCGCGGTAACGTCCTGCGCTGGATGAAGGGCGGGGCGTCCACCAACAGCGCCGCCTTCCGGGGGCAGATCACCTATCCTTCCACCCGCGACTACATTGACGCGGTCACCCACCGCTACCTTCAGTACCGGGGCGAGTGGCCGTAGTGGCTCGAGGCCGGCCCACGCCTGCGGCTTTCCCCTGATTCTCCGCGCGAAGCCGCATTCGAGTGTCCGCCGACGTTGACCCTGTGCGGCCGCTGCGCTAGGACTGCCGGAGACATTCGACAATTTCTCCAATGAAGCTTCCGCTGTTTCGCCGTTTGCTCCTCGTCATCACGGTTGCCACCGCCGCCCTCGTGGGCAGTGGTTGCAGTTCGAATCCGACCATTGCCCCGAACTGGTACGACTCGTCCTTCTACAAGGATGGTGCCGTCAAGAGTTCCGACAATCTCGGCACCGCCGCGACCGCCGAGCCCGGCAACCGGTAGTTCCTTTGGCCTCCAGCCTGCGGAGCACTTGCTCCTGCGGGTCTGCGGGCCTCCCGGGTGGGCGTGGCGGAATGGCAGACGCGCCAGACTTAGGATCTGGTTCCTTACGGAGTGGAGGTTCAAGTCCTCTCGCCCACACCAAGTCTGTCCGGGGATGAGTCTTTGCGCCACGGCGTGAACACACTTTCCCAGTTGATTCGACCGCGCAGGTTGCGGAGTACCCCTGCAATTAGGGCCATGGTCGAGGAGACGCGGGTCGGCCCCTCGGATCTGATCGCACCTCTGTTCGTTCGGGAGGGTGGCGGCGTTCCGGATCCGGTGGAATCGATGCCGGGTGTCTTCCGGCGGAGCCTCGAGGATTTGGTTCAGGAGGCGCTGGAACTTTCCGATCTGGGTATCCCGGGCGTCGCTGTTTTCCCGGTGACCGATCCGGGACTCAAGAATCCGGCGGGGACGGCGGCGTTGGACCCCGATGGCTTGGTTCTGCGGGCTATCCGGGCCATAAAGAAGGCTGTCCCGGGATTGCTGGTGTTCACCGACATCGCCCTGGATCCGTACACCACCCACGGTCATGACGGAGTTCTGACCGCGGACGGTGCGGACGTTGATAATGATGCCACGGTTGCCATTCTGGCGCGGATGGCAGTGCTCCACGCCGCCGCAGGCGCGGATTTTGTGGCGCCCAGCGACATGATGGATGGCCGGGTGCGGAACATCCGGGAGGCGCTTGATGCCGCGGGTCACTCCGGAACGGGGATTCTCGCCTATGCGGCCAAGTTTGCCTCGGCCTATTACGGTCCGTTTCGCGAAGCCGTGGGCAGCGCCGCCGCGGCGGGAACACGCTCCCTGGACAAACGCACCTACCAGTTGAATCCGGCCAACCGGCGTGAGGCCGTGGCCGATGCCCTGCTCGATGAGCGGGAGGGAGCCGACCTGTTGATGGTGAAGCCGGCGGGCCCCTATCTGGATGTCATCGCCGAGTTACGTTCGGCGACCCGGCTTCCGTTGGCCGCCTACCAGGTCAGCGGGGAGTATGCGCAGTTGCACGCGGCGGCCCGACTGGGTTGGCTCGATCTGGAAAAGACCCGCGACGAGTCCCTGCTGGCCATCAAGCGCGCGGGCGCTGATGTAATCCTCACCTATTTCGCGAAAGCTTTGGCGCAGAGTCGGTAGAATCTTGTCCGTGGGCGCCTGGATCGTTGGGTGCTGGCGCTGCAGGTCGGGGAACCGGTGTGAGGTCCCTCCCTTAGGGTCCGTTTAGCCGGCAAACAGAACCAGCAGAGCTCCGGCACTCATCAGTGCGCAGGCGAAGAGGCGTCGTCCGAAATCAGGTTCGCGGAAGATCCACCGGCCCAAAATTACCTGCAGGACCATGCCCAATTGGAAAAAGGCGAAGGAGTAGGTCAAAAGGGTGTGCTGAAAAATCTTCAGGGTGAGCCACTGCATGGCGAAGAACGCCAGTGCGTGAAGCGCCAGGAGGCGCCGGTTCGACGGCGTCAGCGGGGTTCGGAGGGATTTCCGCCAGGCCGGTACTCCGCAGACCGTGGCAATCAGGCAAGCACCGCCGGCTATCACCCAGACTCCGAGAGTGCTTTCCGGCGATGCGGCAAGTGTTGCCCGTTTGAGGAAGACCGCACCAATCATGGAGAGTCCGAGTCCAAGAACGCGCCAGGCCAGGGCGCTCAGCCGTTCGCGAAGGAGTTCGGGGGCGGAATCGCGTGCCGGCGGCGTCAGCAGCCAGAAGGCGCCGGCCGTGATGATGGCCACCCCAGCGAATCCGCCCTGAGTGGGAACCTCGTTCAACAGGACCCATCCGGCGATGCCGGCAAGCGCGGGTCGGAAGGCGTTCAGGGGGCCGAAAATGGAGAGATCGGTGACCCGGAGGGCGGAAGCCATCGCCAGGTTGCCAGCCACATCAAACACCGCGGCTGTCAGGGCATTGATCCAAAACACGGGGCCGGCGGGCCCCGGGAATGCGGTGAACACGCAGACCCCGGGGATGAGCAGGCACAGGTAGGTGGCCAACCACAGACGGCCGCTGCCGGTACCGGACGTCAGCAATTGTTTTTGCAGGATGCTGGCCCAGACGCTGCCGGCGAGTCGGCCTGCCAGCCAGAGAAAGGTCAGAGTCATGGACTGCGAGGAGGGAAGGATCCAGTCGAAGGGATGTTGTCTACAAGTCTCCTTTGAATTCGGCTCTTGTCGGGGGTGGAGAGCCGGTGGTTCTTGCGGAAGGCGCCCTTTTGATTTGTCTGCGCATTCCGAATTTGCGGCCATCCTGGCGTGCGTCCACTCAAAGCCATCGCCGCCATGTCGGAGAACCGCGTCATCGGAGCGGAGGGCAGGATTCCCTGGCACTTGCCGGAGGATTTCAAATGGTTCAAGCGAACCACGCTGGGACAGGTCCTGGTCATGGGACGCAAGACCTTTGAGTCCATAGGACGACCCCTCCCCGGTCGTGAAACCATCATTCTGAGCCGGAAGGGAATTGTCGTATCGGAGGTAAGGACGGTGGCGGATCTCGCGGCGTTGGAGGCGGCGTTGGACGGGGACTCCCGTGAGGTGTTTGTCGCCGGGGGAGGAGAGGTTTATGCGCAGTTGCTGCCCCATTGCAGCGATCTCTACCTGACACGGGTGAAGCGCATCGTATCTGGCGACGCCTTCTTTCCTCCGTTTGAAGATGAGTTTGTCCTCGTGGGAACAATTCAGGAGAACGACGATTTCTCTGTGGAACACTACCAGCGGCGGACACGTCTGATCGCCTGAATCTCCGCCCCCTCATGAAATCCCTGTCCGCGGCCATGCTCCCAGGCTGGGTCATCGCATGCCTGTCCCTGAGCGCGCTGGGAGGGGAGGCACGGTTGCTGACGGTGACCAACTTCTCTGCGTTCCAGCGGGAGGTTACGGGTGCGGACCGCATCACGCTGACCTCACCGGAATTGTCCCCGGGCTTTGCGTGGCAGGAATTGATCGCCTCATGGAATGTCGCGACCAACCTAACGCTCTCGGTGGGCGTCCGTCCGGTGCTGGCCACCAGTGTCCCGTTTCTTACTCTCGGACGCTGGGCCGCGTTGCCGGGCCCGGAGAGTCCGCGCGAAAGTGTCAAGGGTCAGCAGGAGTCCTGGGGAGGGGTGGAGACGGACCTGTTGGTGCTGAAGATGCCGGCCGAACGGGTTCAAATCCGTCTGGAAATTGGTGGGCCTGAGTCGGGTCTAAAGCGACTGTGTCTGGCTTTCAGCGGAGGAACCAATCCCGCCGCCGCCGTTCCGTGGAATGCGGCGTGGGGAAGGAATCTCCCTGTTCCCATCCTCTCGCAGGCGGAGTATCCGGAAGGGGTGACCAAGTGGTGCAGTCCGACCAGCACCAGCATGCTGATGGCCTACTGGGGCGAACAGCGGGCGCATCCGGAGTGGATCCGTCCGGTGCCGGAGACGGCGCGTGCGGTCTTTGATCCGGGCTGGGGCGGGACGGGGAACTGGCCCTTCAACATGGCCTTTGTTGGTGGTCATCCCGGACTCAACGCAGCGGTGGCGCGGTGGGAGGGGGTTCCGGATCTGGAACGTTGGATTGCCGCGGGACTTCCGGCGGCGGCATCCGTGAGCTATGCGCTTCTCAAGGGACGCCCGGCGGCCGAGGCGGGTGACGGTCATCTGGTGGTCGTTCGCGGATTCACTGCGGACGGCGATGTGGTGGTGAATGATCCGGGCGTGCGGAGGGAGAGGGTTCAACGGGTGATCCCCCGAGCCGCCTTCGAGCGTGGCTGGGCGCATTCCGAATGCACCGTGTACCTGGTATGGCCGGACGGACACCCGCTTCCGGAAGGGCGGATCTATCCGCGCTGAAGTCATTCCGCCGGGGCGCGCGGTTGTTTCTACTTGGTGAGTGCCAGATACGACTCCTCCAACCAGCGGATCTGGGGAGGCATCAGATGGCTGGGATCGATGTTGCGATAGGACTTGAGGGCCGCGGCCTGGTTGCCGCGCCGAAAGTGGAGCTCGAAAAATCCGAATTCAAGGACCGTCCGATTGTCGGGCGTGAGCTCCGCAGTGGACAGGCGGTTCAACAACCGCTCCGCATCCTCCAGTCGTCCATTCTGGAGCAGCGCCAGGGCGTGGTTGAGGTTGGCGCCGAGATCATTTGGCGCGGCCGTTACCCGGCGGAGCGTCAGTTCGATGGCCAGAGGGGCATTGGTGCGCTGAATGAGCAGGCAGGCCGCGTAGTTGTTGATGAAGACGGGATTGTTGGTGGCCAGCGCATAGCCGCGCTGCGCTGCCGTCTGCATGATGTCGAACTGCCGGGCCTGGTGGGCGGCGATCACCAACTGCAGCCAGTAAGGTGCCTTGTCGCCGAAGTCCTTTTCCAACTGCTGGAGAAGCTGGGTGGCCTGATCGGGAAAACCCGCCTGCTGCATTCCGTTGGCGATGCGGAACGCCATGAGCGGTTCCGCCGGGGGGAATTCGATGACTCGAGCCATGGCCTTTTTCGCCGATTCCTGCCGACCCACCTTCGTTTCCGACAAACCCTCCCAATACCAGGTAAGGCCGGTCTGATTCAACGGTACCCGCTCCGAGGCGCGTACCTGAACTGCCAGGGCCCTCAGATCGTTCCAGCGCTCCTGTTGGGCGTACTGTTCGCCCAGGCGTTGCCAGATTTCCGCACTGTAATTGAAGACACCCAGTTGGCGCTCCAGAAAGGCGGTGGCGGGGTCCACCAGGCCGAGTCCGAGCAGGGTGTCGGCGACGCTTCCCGCGTCCGCGGCAGTTTCCGGAGGCGTGTCGAAGGAGCGGGCCAGCTCGATTGCCCGTTCACGACGGCCGATCTTTACCAGCAGGCGCCAGTGCGTCAGGTGATCTCGGATGCGGTCTGAATGCGTTTCGGTCACTCCGGCGAGGGCCTGCTCGAAGGCGGCGATGTCAGAGCGGGCCGCCGCCACCGACAGCGTCAGACGGCGCGCCAGGGTGGCTGTTTCAGGATTGCTGATTGCCGTGGAGAGGGATTCGGCGCCGGACCTCAGGGTGGAAGCGGGACCCCATCCGGCCTGCCAGGCAGACTGGTACAATGACATCTCGCGATTCGAGGCGAGTGAGTTGCTGTAGCGCGTCCACACCTGTCCAAAGGTGTCCATGGAGTCGAGGTGGAAGAGGGACCTTAGGTAGGCACCCGCCTGTTCGGCGGTGAGGTTGGCCTCGTTGGGCTGGAGGAATCCGACCAAGAAGGAGTCCAGTCCGTAGCGCGACAGCAATTGCGCCGTGAGGTTGAGGTCGGCCTCGTTGGTGTGCGTCAGACGGAGCAGGTAGAAGGCGTGACTGGCCCCCAGCGCGTAGAACTTCTGGGGAGCGTCGGGCGCATTCACCAGCGTTTCGATCAACCCGCGTTGCAGGTTCGGGTCGCCCGGATCGTTGGCAATCGCGGACTGCCAGCCGAGAATGGCATCATCGACATGACCTTCGGCCGCTGCCTTCCGCGCGGCCTGGGCCAGGGAGTAGGCTTGGAGCTTGTCCAGGGCAGACATCCGGACGTTGGGACGAAAGCCGGGCGGTGTGGATCGAAACACCTTGAGAATGGCGAGGATCCCGAAGCCGATCAGCACTGCTGTAACCACCAGAATGGTCTTCGATCCCGTGGGAAGGCGGGTGTGATCTACGTACCGGACTTTGGTACGGCGCGAGGAGGAGGGTTTGTCCGGCATGATGGACTGAAGTTGGGCGGATTATCGAGAGGTGCGCGTCCAGGGTTTTTACGACCGGGAAACCGCGGGGAGTTGTCGTGGACGCTCAGAATCGGAGTCGCGGCGCCGGGTCATGAACGGTCTTCCCTGGGGAGCGTGACCTGCATCAGGATGGTTTCAGCCGTGGTTTCCAATGTCGCCGGTTCCATCGCGGCGGGAAGCAGCAGGAAATCGCCCGCACGGGCCTTCACGTTCTCCCCGCCCCCGCGAATCCACAGGCCGCCTCCAACAACAGCCACGACGCAACAGGTTCCGCGATCCCGTTCGTCGGTGATGATTTCTCCGGCGCCCAGGCGCAACTCCTCGATGCGGAACATTGGATCGCGGACGAGAGTGCGGCGACGAACGGTGCCGGCGGCGTCCGAAGAAGACCGGATGAGTCCCGGTGAGAAATCGGTGAAGTCGATGGATTCCATCGAGGCGGGCAAATGAAGTTCTCTCGGACGCCCGTCGAGTCCGGGCCGGTTCCAGTCGAAGACCCGGTAGGTGGTGTCGGAGTTCTGCTGGACTTCGAATACCAGGTTGCCGCCACCCAGGGCATGGACGCGTCCGGCGGGAACAAACATCACGTCGCCGGCCTGTGGGCATTCGACGTGAAAGCAACCGGCGACGGAACCATCCTCCGCCCGGGCGAGAAATTCATCGCGGCTCACTCCTGGATTCAAACCAACGTAGATCCGGGCTCCAGGCTCGGTGGCCGCGAAGTACCAGGCCTCGGTCTTTGGCTCTCCGTCGAGCGCGGCGGCCTTGCTGGCCGGCGGGTGAACCTGCAGCGAGAGGTCGTCGCGGGCATCCAGGATCTTAATCAGCCAGGGGAAACGTTCGCCGTTCGCAACCGGTCGTCCGAGAATGTCCGCCCCATGGGTCTCCATGAGCCAGCGAAGATCGCGCCCGGCCAAGGGTCCGTTCCCGATCAGGGAGACTCCCTCGGGTCGGTCGGTGATTTCCCAGGACTCTCCAATCAGCCTGCCGGGCGGCAGGTCCTTGCCAAACACCTCCGAAAGCCGGCGGCCTCCCCAGACCCGTTCCCGAAACTGGGGTTGGAAGGTGAGGGGGTACAGGCTCACGCGGCTTGGGCGGACGGTTCGGAGACCTGGCCGAATGCCCGGAACTTCCGGTAACGGGCGGTCAGGCGATCCGGCACCGGGAGTTCCGTGACCTCCGCGAGATGTCGCAGCAGGGCGGTCTTGAGGCTGGCCGCGGCGGCCACTGGATCGTTGTGTGCACCCCCGAGCGGTTCGACAATGACGTCATCCACCAGTCCGAGTTGGCGAAGATCGGATGCCGTGATGCGCAGGGCCGCCGCCGCCTTGGGCGAGGCAGCACGATCCTTCCACAGGATGGCAGCGCAGCCCTCGGGACTGATCACCGAGTAGTAGGAGTTCTCGAGCAACAGGACCCGATCGCCCACGCCGATGCCCAGGGCTCCTCCTGAGCCGCCCTCGCCGATGACGACGGCGATGATCGGCACTTCGAGCAGCATCATCTCGCGCAGATTGACGGCAATTGCCTCTCCAATGTGGCGCTCCTCGGATCCGATGCCGGGGTAGGCGCCCGCGGTGTCGATGAGGGTGATGATGGGCAGTCCAAATTTTTCCGCGATCCGCATCAAGCGAAGCGCCTTGCGATAGCCTTCCGGGTGTCCGGAACCGAAGTTGCGGAGAATGTTCTCCTTGGTGTCGCGCCCCTTCTGCGTGCCGATGACCATGACACGCCGGTCGCCGAGCATCGCAAACCCCCCGACGAACGCCCGGTCGTCGCCGTACATCCGGTCGCCGTGCAGTTCCTCGAAGGCACTGAAAGTGTGACGGAGATAGTCCTGCGTGTAGGGCCGCTTGGGGTGACGCGCCAGTTGAACCCGCTGCCAGGGAGAGAGGTTGGAGAAGATATTTCTCCGGACATCCTCGATCTTCCGCTCCAGCAGCTTGATCTCCTCCTCCCAACTGATCCCCATCGAAGGATTCTCGGGGTGCTGCTTCAGTTCCTCCAGCTTCCGCTGGAGTTCGGCGATGGGTTTTTCGAAATCAAGATGATGTTTCATCACTGGGCGCCGGCGGCTTGAATAGTGTGGAAATCTTAGGCATCGCGACGGGGGTAGGCAACGGGCAATTGGGCGGGGCAACCCGAATCTCCTTCACCCGGGCCTCCCTCTGGACCTTCTCCCGAATCCCTTACCTGACATGCAGAATCGCTTTGGGTGCGACGGGGAGTCGTGTCACGACCCTTTGCTGGAAATGGGAGTTCCCTGTAAGCGCCGGCGATTGGGCGGGTCGTCGGCCATTGCGGTAAACCTCTCTACCGAAGCCTTCCCCGGGCGTCGTCGGTGGTGCTGCTGAGTGCGATCCTGATCATCGAGGGGTTATCCTGTACCGCTTCCTATCGATCTGGGGAACGTTCGCTCGCAGGGTCGCATGGGTGGGTGTTTTTAGACCGACTGCGGGGAACGTAATCAATCCCCCGTGGTTTCTGGGGTCAGCGCGGCGTGCCCTTTGAAAACCCACGCCCTGTGGGTGGACTCAAACTGGGCCCCCATTCCGGGACCTGTTGCGGGGCCGAAGGGCTGAGCGGCGGGGCGGCCGCCACTTCCATCAGAAAGACGACGGGCAGTTGGCAGGACAATAAATGATTATTCAATGACATGAAGTGACCAGCAATTGGGTGGGACTTATCCGTGCGAAGTTAGCTAACGTTCTAGGGAAGTTCGCCGACCAGTAAGAGTGCCCATCGCTCAATTCAGGTTCGCTTTGTCACCTTCGCGGCGATCCGAAAAAACCTAATAAAATCAAAACAATGAAAAAGTTAAACCGTATAACATTTGCATGTCTCACCGGTCTGGCAGCGGCAATTCCAGTCACCTCGCTGGCGAACAACGTCGCGCTCGGGAAACCGGTCGAGCTTACCGGGTATTTCGGAGTTGGCAGCGGCTATTTTGGGGCAGACAATCCGCCCTACGTTGGTGTTCCTTCACTGCCTGACGCGAATATTGTGACGGACGGCTCTTTTCAGGGGAGTTGGACCGCCGGCGTGTGGTGGGATGAGCAGTTCAATAATAAGCTCGGCTTGGACACTCCGAATTTTGTCACGGTCGATCTCCTGGGCACCTATCAGGTCAATGGATTTATCTTGGGTGTTGACCAAAACGATCGTTACCTCGTCGAGGTCCGCGACACGGTGGGAAAGTGGACGACCGCTTGGGATGCTCCCATCACTGGCAGTACACGCAGCATTTCCCTGCCCACGCCACTCGTGGCCACTGCAGTTCGCGTCTCCGGCTATACACTCTCGAATGTCCCCGGAACAGATTTCGCCTACAGTGTTTCGGAGATTCAGGTCTCTGCCGTACCCGAGCCGAGCGCGTATGCGTTCGCGTTCGGAATGGTCCTGTTTGGCGGGGGCGTGGTTCGACGTCTCTCAAAACGGGGAACCGGCGCCCGAGACGCTCAGAAGTGATTTGAACCCTCCGGGCTTGGGGATCGTGGGGCCTTCCCGCGCTGTTTTTGGGGCGCGATTTCCCCTCTCCCGGGCGTTTTAAGGTCTGGTAAGTGTCGGAACGTTGACAGTTACGCCTCACGCGAGCGCCAGTTCGCGTGAGGCGCGTGAGGCGCGTGAGGCAATGGCTGGATCGCGACGCCCGAAGTTGCCGTCGGATGTGCCTTGTCACTCCGTGATTCAGTAACCGACTCGTGACTTGTTCGCCCTTCGTGCCAGGGAGCATGCTGGCAGGCGTATGCAAATAACGTCCACGGCCCTTGCGTGCCTTCTGCTCCTCGCGGCCGGCTGTTCCACCCGGGATCGAACTGGCCGACGGGAGTCGGAGGGGGGCGGCAACTGGCCGGGAAGTCGACCGGACGGAACCGTGCGTCTTCCCAACCAGTGGGCATTGGATCCGGCCGGCCATCAGGTTCGGTTGGGGGACTTCCCGGTGAACATTGCGGTGGATCCCTCGGGGAAGTACGCGGCCGTCCTGCACTCCGGCTATGGTCCCCACGAGATCATCGTGGTGGAGATCCGGGCGGAAAGGGTGGTGTCGCGCGTCACTCTGAGCGAGTCGTTTTACGGTCTTGCCTTCTCGCCGGATGGCGGGCGGCTCTACGCCAGTGGTGCGGGCAAGGAAGTCGTTCACGCGTTCGAGTTCTCGAAGGGGATGCTTTCAAACCCGACGACCTTTCCCCTGCGGGAACCGAAACAACGCGGGGTGCCCTCCGGAGTGGTGGTGCATCCGGACGGCGGGCGCCTTTGGACGGCCAATGTCCTGGGTCAATCGGTCACCGAACTGAGCCTGGACCGTGTAACGGGTACCGCCCAGGTGGCGAGGGAGTTCGAGCTCGCGGATCGCGCGACGGCGCCAGTGACCGGCGACTCGGATCCATTCCGGGAAGTGGATGACGAGGCCATTACCAAGCGGGCGCGGGCCCTGCTGGAGGCATTGAATACGGTCGCGCCCTATCCCTACGCCTGCGTGCTGGATGCCACCCGTCGTCGATTGTACGTGAGCCTCTGGGGATTGTCCGCGGTGGAGGTGATCGACCTGGATTCCGGGCGTGCCACGGCGAGATGGACTGTGCAGGAGCATCCCAATGAATTGCTCCTGACCCGGAACGGGCAATTCCTGTTCGTTGCCAACGCCAACCGGAACACGGTCAGCGTGCTGGACACGGAGACAGGACGCGTGGTGGAGACGTTGGCGGCGGAGTTGGAGCCGGGTTCCCTGCCGGGATCGACGCCCAACAGCCTGGCCTTGAGTCCGGACGAAAGCCTCCTCTTCGTGGCGAATGCCAACATCAATGCGGTGGCTGTCTTTGAGGTCCGCGAGCCGGGGCGAAGTCGGTCTCTGGGTTTCATTCCGGTGGGCTGGTACCCGACATCGGTTCGGGTGACGCCAGACGGAAAGCACCTGCTGGTGGCGAACGGGAAGGGGTTGGCATCGAGGGCGAACCGGTACGGGCCGCAGCCGGGCAACGAGGCGCCGGCGACGATCCGGGAGTACATTGGCGGACTTTTTCCGGGTTCCCTGTCGATCATCGACCTGCCCCAGGAGCGGGAGGAATTGGAGGAGAAGCTTCGAATGTTCACGGACCGGACCTACCGATGCCGTCCCCCCGCTGTACCGAAGGAACTGCCAGTCAACCATCCCATCCCCTTGGTATCGGGGCGGCCTTCGCCGATCCGGCACTGCATTTACATCATCAAGGAGAATAGAACCTATGACCAGGTGTTGGGGGACATGCCGGAAGGAAAGGGTGACCCGACGTTATGCCTGTTTCCGGAGTCGGTGACCCCGAACCACCATCGCCTGGCGCGCGAGTTCGTGCTGCTCGACAACTTTTACGTCGAGAGCGAGGTCAGTGCCGACGGGCACGAATGGACGATGGGCGCTTACGCCACGGACTTTGTGGAGCGGATGTGGCCGATGAGCTACGGGCACAATCAGGACCGCAAGTATGCCTATCCGAGCGAAGGAAGGTTCCGGATTGCCGAACCCGCCGGGGGGTACCTCTGGGATCGGGCGAAGGCGGCAGGCGTGAGCTACCGGAGCTACGGGGAATTTGTAAACAACGGGGCCACCACCAATGATCCGTGCACGACCCTGGTGGCCAGCCTTCAGGGGCACTTTGACCCGGGCTTTCGCAGCTTCGACATGGACTACAGCGATCTGGCGCGCGCGGACCGGTTCATCGCTGAGCTTGCCCGATTCGAACGCGAAGGGGAGATGCCCCGGCTTCAAATAGTCCGGCTTCCGAATGATCATACGGCCGGCACGAGTCGCGGAAAACTGACGCCCACCGCGTACATGGCCGAGAACGATCTGGCCTTCGGTCGCGTCGTCGAGGCCGTGAGTAAATCCCGATTTTGGGCCAGCACAGCAATCTTCGTCGTGGAGGACGATGCCCAGAATGGTTCGGACCACATCGATGCCCATCGGACCATCGCCTACGTGATCAGCCCCTACGTGCAGCGGCGGACG
>JBDKKE010000337.1:0-27880 GCA_039796255.1 Verrucomicrobiota bacterium
ATCCTTTTTCTTCCGCAAACAAAGCCTTCCCGGTGTGGCGGGAACCCATGTCGGAGTGGTGCAACTGCCCGACACTGGACGGGCCTTCCGCCTCGAACCTGCGGCACAGGACGGATCGCCAGAACTGGTCTCCCGACGTTTGGACGAGGTGGTATGCCTCCGCTATGCGATGCCACCCGGACGCAGCGGGGAGCCCGGTTCGACGGAGGCATCGGAGGCGGGGGCGGCCGGGTCCGACCCGCAGGAAGCGCCGGTGATCGATATCGGGCAGCACCCCACCATTCCCACCCCCGATTATCAGAATGGCATCCCCGTCTTTGAAAGCCTGCCGGGAGCCCGCGGCGTCATCTACCTCGATTTCGACGGCGAGAGTACCACCCATTGGGGGGACGGGACGCTCATCGTCGCCCGCCGACCGAGTCTCACCGCCACCCAGATTCGCGATATCTGGCGCCAGGTCGCGGCGGATTTCATCGGCTTTACCATCAATCTCACCACGGATGTCCGGGTCTTTGAGCGGGCGGCGGAGAATAGCCGTATCCGGGTCATCATCACCCCGACGACGGACGCGGCACCCGGAGCGGGGGGAGTGGCCTTTATCGGATCGTGGAACTGGACCGGTGACACGCCGTGCTGGGTCTTCAATTCCTCCGTCAAGGATGCGGCCGAGGCCATTTCGCATGAGGTGGGACACACCCTCGGACTCAACCACGATGGACGGCCCGGGGAGGAGTACTATGGCGGACACGGGAGTGGGGAAACCGGCTGGGCACCAATCATGGGGATCGGATACGGCCAACCAGTCGTCCAGTGGTCCAAGGGGGAATATACCAACGCGTCGAACCGGGAAGACGATCTTTCCAAGATCGTCAACGACAACACGTCGGTGGATTACCGGGCTGACGACTTTGGCGCCTCCTTTGCCGCTGGCGGGTCACTGGAGATCTTCACCGGCGGAACGGTCACCAACCGGGGCATCATCGAGCGCAGCACCGACGTGGACTCCTTCCGCTTCACCACCGGGGGCGGCCAGATCAGTCTGACCGCCCGGCCCGCGACCGCAGCCCCCAACCTCGCCCTTCGCATCGAACTCATCGACGACACCGATCAACTGCTTCTTGCGGTCAGCCCCACGACCACGCTGCGGGCGGTGCTGTCCACCAACCTGCCGGCCGGCAGCTATGCGGTGAAGGTCCGCGGTGCCGGACGCGGCGCCAACGCCACCAGCGGATTTACCGCCTACGGCAGCCTCGGATACTACCAAATTACGGGAACCGTGGCGCAGGCGGTGGAACCCGTCCGGCTGAGTGTGGCGGAGAACGCCCCCGACGGCACGGTGGTCGGAGATCTCAACCCCTTCGCGGGCAGTCCAGGACCCCGGGTGTTTCTGGCCACCGGGGGCAACGGCGTGGGGCCGTTTGCCCTCGCCTCCGACGGCATCCTCACCGTCGCCCAGTCGAGCCAACTCAACTTCGAGGTGCGGGAACAGTTCGATCTGCTGATGGACATCCAGTACCCGGAGAATCCCCTGCTCAACGAGACCAATCGACGGGTGGTGGTCCGGATCGAAGATCTCAACGAAACGCCCGCACTCACCGTCAATATCCTGAGAGTCTACGACCATACGCGGGCCGGCACCCCGGTGGGCGCCGTCGTGGCGTCCGATCCTGACCTCTACACGCGCCTGCGCTTCGCCATTGCGGAGGGCAATGACGCCGGATGGTTCGACGTCAACGGCTCCGGCGGATTGCGTCTGCGGCGGGATCTGGAGTCGGGACCTGCGACCTTCCAACTGCGGGTGGACGCCTGGGATGCGGGCAATCCGGTGCTGACCAATTCCGTGGTGGTTGCCGTCGAGGTGCTGGCGGTTCCCGAGGGCCTGATTCCCGGGGCGGTGGCCTATGCACGCTACGACAATATTCCCGGCACCCTCATGTCCAGCCTGACCAATCATCCCCGGTTTCCGCGCTCGCCCAGCAGCCTCACGGTGCTCACCAACGCGGAAATCCCCTATCGCACAGGGGATCAGTACGGCGGGGCCATGCGCGGCTACTTCCTGCCGCCGGTCACCGGCACCTACAATTTTGCGGTGGCCGGGGATGACGCCTCGGAACTCCGCTTGAGCACCACCGGCCGGCCGGAGGACGCCCGGCGGATCGCCTACAGCTCCAGCGCCACCGAATGGCGACGCTGGACCCAGAATGCCACCCAGCGATCGGCCGCGATCGCGCTGGAGGCAGGCCGCCCCTATTACCTGGAAGCTCGGGTCAAGGAAGGCACCGATGTGGATCACCTGGAAGTCGCCTGGTCCTCCGTGGCCGCGGGTTCCGCGTCGCTCCAGGTGATTCCAGGGCGCTACCTGGCGCCCTACAACATGAGCTTCTCACCCAATGTTGCCGACCTGGACCTGAAGGTTCACCGCGATGCCTTCGCCGGGGCACGCTTCGGCCGCATGGAAGTCGCCGACGCCAATGGGGACACCGATTTTCGCCATCAACTGTTGAGCGCCACCCCGCCAGGACTGGTGTCCGTGGACGAAACCAACGGCTGGCTGCGTATCGCCAGCACCAATCTGCTCGCCACCACGCCCGTCAACAGCCTGTCCCTGCGCGTCCGGGTCACCGATCCCAGCGGACTCCGCAGCACGGGAACGGTGACCTGCCGACTCGTTGCTCCGGCCGTCCTCGCCGCCACCGATCCCATGGTGGAACTGTTTAACACCATCGGTGGAGGCACCAGCGTTGCCGTCTTCACCAATCAGGCCCGCTTCCCGCGCCGTCCCGACACCCTCAAGCCTCTGGCCGCCGACTTCTCCCTCGAATCCAATTCCGGCAACAACTACGGCAGCCGGGTTCGCGCTCTGGTCCGGGCGCCCGCGTCGGGCAGTTACCGCTTCTACATTGCCTCCGATGACAGCAGTGAACTGTGGCTGGGCACCAGCGCCAACCCCACCTCCGCCCGGGTCGTGGCCCGGGTCGGCGGAGCGGTCAGCGAGGGCTCCTGGACCGCCCAGTCCGGACAACGCTCCGTCGCCATCACCCTGACCGCGAACCAGCGGTACTATATCGAATCGCGGCACAAGGAGGGCACCGGGGACGATCACCTGGGGGTGGCGTGGACGCCTCCCGGATCCACGGACATTGTGTTGATACCGCTGTCCTCACTGGAACCGGTGGACCTGGGGTTTGCACCGGTGACCGCGGACGCCTCGGCCACCGTATCGTCGAGCGCCGCCTCCGGCGCCGTGGTGGCGGATCTCGACGCAACCGACAGTTCACTCGATCTCGCGGCCTGGCGCATCGCCGGGGGAAACGAGGAGGGCCTCTTTGCCGTAAATCCGGACGACGGAACGGTCACCGTCGCAGACCGCAGCGCGCTTCAAGCCTCCACCCAGACGTCGTGGACGTTGCAGATGGAGGTGCAGGATTCCGGATACGGAGATCTCTATCCGCGGCGGAAGTCCCCGGCGCTGTTGACCCTGACCCGCGTGGCGGGCGGCTCACCCTTTGAGGATTGGGCCAACGCCCAGGGAATTCCCGGCGCCCGGCCAGGGGATGACTCCGATGGGGACGGCGCCAGCAATCTTCTGGAATTCGCCCTGGGTGGCGACCCGAAGGCATCGGACGCGGCCCTACTGAATCCGCGCCTTTCGGTGACCGTGGGCGAACCGGAATCGCGGGCATTCCTGACCTTCCGCCGGCGACTGGATGCCGGCGCAGCAGGATTGACCTACCTGCCGGCGTCCGCCTCTCCGCTGTCCGGCGGAGCGTGGGGTCCCGCCGTGCTCGACGGAGAAACCACCGCCACACCCGCCGGGCTCCCCGCCGGCTATGAGGAAGTCACCATGCGATTGGCCGACGCCATCCCTTCGGGCGAGGCGCAGCGATTCCTCCGGGTGGAAGTGACCCTGGAATGAACCGACTGGCGGAGGACGATGTTCTCACTGAAGTCGTCCTCCGCCTCGGACTGCCCCCCCCGCTGAAAAGGCCCCACAGCCACCCGGCTACTTGAGCGTCCCGAGATACTCAATCAGGTCCACAAACTCCTGCGGGGCCAGTCCGGCAGCGAGTCCCTCGGGCATGTTGGACACCTTGAGCGCCTCGCGTTTGACGATGGTGGACTTGGGCACTTTCTGCACCTGGTCCCCGCCCAGTTTGAGGGTGACCGAGTCGGCATCCTCGACGCTCACCACACCGCTCAATTCCTGACCATCGCGGGTGGTGATATTGGTGGTCAGCCATTGCGGCGCGACCTCCTGGTTGGGATAGAGAATCGACTCGGCGATCTGGTCCCGGTTCATGCGTCCGGCGACCTGGGTGAGTTCGGGACCGTAGTTGACGCCAAAATCCTGAACGCGATGGCAACTGGTGCAGACGCGCTCAAAGACGAAGCGGCCTTCCCGCTTGCGTCCCGACACCTTGGTTACGGACTGGATCAGACGGGTGCGATCCTCTGCGGTGAGGTCCTGTGCCTCGATGAGTTTCTGCAGGTTCTGCTTCACCAATCCGAGGCTGGGCTGACCCTTGATATAGTTGTCCAGGTATTCGCGGCCGGCCGGATTGGCCTGGGCGATCTGCCCCTTTTCCAGGACGGGTTGCCACACGGACTGCAGGGCTCCGAGGGTGCTTTGCAGGGTATAGTCCACCCAGTAGTCGAGAGGCTGGGCCGCGACTTCCAGCACCAGGTTTACCGACTCGGGGGTCTCGATGAAGCTCAGTGCCCGCAGGGCCTCCAGGCGCACCCGGGGATCGGAATCCTTCACGGCGATTCTCAAGGTGGCGAGGGCATCGGGAACATAGGTCAATTCTTCGCCCAGCACGTGAACGGCCATGGCCCGGGCATCCCGGCTGGGCAGTCCCATCACGGTCTTCAACTGCGCCGAATCCAGCGCGTGAAATCCCGCCTGCACGTAGAGGGCTTCCAGTTGGTGCAGGTCGTGCCAGGGATCGGACGGCTTCAACCGGGCCGTCCACGCCTTGACCGCCGGCAACACCTCGGCCGGCAGGCGGTCGCGCAGTTCCCGACGGGCCCGGTAGCGGGTGCGCGGTTCGTACTCCTTCAACTGGTCCAGCAATTCCGGCACCGATTTTCCAAACTGCGTGACCGGGGTGAGCAGGGGCCGGCCCTTGGCCGTAATGCGATAGACGCGGCCACGGGTCTTGTCCCGGTTGGGATCGCGCTGGGAGTACTGCATGTGTCCGATGAGCGGATTGTGCCAGTCGAGGAACCAGATGGCCCCGTCGGGTCCGATCTGGGTGACGCCCGGGCGGAAGTTGCGATCGGTGCTCTCCAGCAGGTTGTCGGGAACCTCGGTGGATTTGCCGTCCTGAAGGACTGTCTTTTTCACCCGCTTGCCATGATAGCCCGCGCCATCGTCACCAACCGAGAAGCGGGGAATGCCGTTCATGTTGATCACGCACCCATAGATAAACTGCCCCTGCACCTCGTCGGGCAGATGCCGGCTGTAGAGGAACTCACTGCCCAGCGCCGGCCGCATCCCCTCGTGGTCAAACACGGCGTTGAGTCCCTTGCGCTGTCCCTTCTGCGAACCGCTGAGGGGAGAGTTCCAGTGCTGTTGCGCGGTGGTGCCGTCACCCGGGATGCCCTGGCCCCAGAAGTTGTGGACGTTGCACCAGGGGTTGCCGTAGCCAGGGGTGATGAAGTGGCGAACCTTCATCGATCGGGGATCCACCACGTAGGCGCCGGGAGTGTTCGCGTTCCGGAACGGACCCCACGGAGTCTCCACCGTAGTGGACATCGAGACCCCCTCCAGGGCATGAATGCGCCCTTCGGGTGACCATTGGAACTTGCCGAAGGAGTGATGGGTGTCGTCCGTCGCCCAGCCGTCCAGAAGCGGCACCACCACGTCCGCCTTGTCATCGCCGTCCGAGTCCTTGAGAAAGGTCAGGCGGGGCTGGTCATTCACCAATACGCCCCCATTCCAGAACTCGAAGCCCACCGGGCAATGCAGACGTTCGTAGAACACGGTGCACTTGTCGGCCTTCCCGTCGTGGTCCAGATCCTCCAGGATCAATAGACGGTCGCTGGGCCGCGGATCGCCCGGCTTCCACTGCGGATAGGTCGGCATGCAGGCCACCCAGAGGCGGCCCTTATTATCGAAACTGAGCTGCATCGGCTTGGCCAGCTCGGGAAAACGGTCCTCGGAGGCGAACAGGCTCACCTCATAGCCGTCGGCGACCTTCATCTCCTTCAGCGACTCCTCACCGGAGAGGTAGCGCAGGACCTTGGGTTCGGAATAGGACTGCTGGGGAACACCAAAGCGGGTCTTGGGCACGAAGAGTTCTCCGGTCCCGGAATCATCCGGAGCGCTCCGCTCCACCGTTCCATTGGCGATGGACCACACCAACCGGTCCCGAACAACCGCCATGTTGCGGATCTTCTGATACTCCTTCGGAAAGGTCTCGAGATCCCACGTCCGCCGGCCGCCGTAGACGTACCATCCGTTGAGCATGCGGTAGTTCTGCATGTGAACCCATGACTTGTCATTCACGGCCTCGCGCAACCGTTGGAAGTCGGGCGGACTCAGCTTCGAAGGAGAGGGTATGCCAAACAAACCGCGATCCAATGCCTCGCCCAACACCCGGTCACCCGCCTCGTTCAACAGGAATCCGGCGACGGTGTATTGGGCGCCCGGCTGCGCATCAAAGGCCGTCCGGGTTGGGACAAAGACATCCACAAAGGCCAGTCCCTTCCCCTCCGCCACCTCGCGCACGGCCTGGGAGTACAATGCGAGGTGGGTGTTCTCCGTCCTGCCCTCCGGCAGGAACGGGTCGCCGCTGTTCTCGAAGGCGACCGGGGAGACCAGAATGAAGCGCGCCCGGCCTTCCTTCCCGTACTTGGCGGCGTAGTCGGCGAGGAAGGTCCCGTAGTCGGACTTGAATTTCGCCACGCCCTCCGGCCCGGCAAAGGATTCGTTGTATCCGAAGAAGCAGAGAAAGGTGTCCGGACCGAAGGCGGTGAGCGGGTCATCAATCTTGGCGTAGTCATTCGGACGCTGCCTCAAGGCAACCTCGTCGGCGGGTCGGCAAAAATTGCGCACCCGCAGCTCCCGGTCGGGAAACCGTGCGTGCAGCAGTGCCTCGAAGTGGCCGTACAGGCTCATGCGTTCCCCCGTGCCGCCGCCCACCAGGGCGATGTGCTCGCCCGGACGAAAGTCCACGGGAATCGTTGCCGCCTGCTCCGGAAATTGCGCCAGCAGCACGCCGGTCAGCACCAGGATCCATCGGTTGAGGTATGTCATTGCCGCCGCCATTGACCGTGGACGCCCGGGGGTTCTTCAAGCCTGCATTCGAATCCAGCGACAAATCGTCTGGAATTGCCGCGCCCGAGTACGCTCGGCTATTGCCTGCCTTGGCCGGTCCGGCTACCCACTCTGCCCATGATTCCCCCACGGTTGCTCTCCCTGGCCGGCCTTTTGATTCTGCTGTCCGGGACCCCAGCAGCCGACGCCCCGGCGCTTCCCCCCTCCGGACCGGTTCCTGCGGGCTACCGGCTGGTTTACGAACAGCACTTTGACGCGCCGGAATCCCTGACCGGGCTGGTGATGAGTGATCCGTCGGCGTGGCAGTTTTCCGCCGATGACACCAGCTTTGCCCTCGAGCTTGCCCGGCAGAGCAACTATCAGCCCGCCGTCCGTTCGCCGTTCAACATCGCCCTGATCGGAGACCGAATCTTTGGGGACTTTGTGCTGGAAGTGGACTTGATCCAAACAGGCAAGGAGTACGGCCATCGCGACATGTGCCTGTTCTTTGGCGTTCAGGATCCCGCCCACCTGTACTACGCGCACATCGCCACCAAGACGGATGACCACGCCCACAACATCTTCATCGTCAACAACGCCCCCCGCACCAAGGTGTCCACGACCACCACCGCCGGGGTGAACTGGGGACTCGACGTGTGGCATCGGGTCCGTCTGGAACGTCGCGGAGGCACGGTGCAGGTCTATTTTGACGATCTGACCCACCCGATCATGACCGCACAGGAGAGCACCTTCGGAGCGGGCTGGGTCGGCTTCGGATCCTTTGATGACACGGGCAAGGTGGACAACATCCGGATCTGGGCGCCCGCCAGCCCAGAGAAGAAGGCGGCACCCTTTTTCCAGAAATCCCGCCCAGCCAACCCCTGATCCTGATCGCAGGGGCTGGAAAGGCTCAGCCGTTCGCCGACAGCTCGGGACGGACCTGAAATACTCCCTTCAGCCAAGCCCAGGCCGCCCTCAGTCCAATGGGACGCACTTCAGCCAGCCCGTAGATCCCAGCCAGGGCTTCTTCATGCCCATTACACCGGGGGGGAAGATTGAAGACATCGGGGGATCGGTCGCCGTCCACCCGGAGGATCTCGGAATGGATCAATCCGCGGCCGACGACGTATCGACCCGCAGGCACCGCCTCAATTCGCTCAGGAAGTACCAGCCAAGGACGCCAGACAAATTCCATCCGCCCGCCCGGGGCCCGACGGAGCCGGCCATAGGCGCGGGAGGGCGCCTGACCGATCGGACGGGCAGTAAAGAGCCAGTTGGCCTCTGCGGACGGCGCAAAACGCTTCCGGCGGAAGCTGAGGAGATCCCAGGCAAACACCGTCCCAAACGTGACGGTGCGAAACGCCCACGGAGCGAGGAGAACGCAGATGAGAATCACGATCAGCGACCAGGCAGCCCCGAGACGGGTGTCAAGCCAGCCGGCTCCGGCCACGGTTCCCAGTACCGCCGCCCGAAAAGACTTGAGGGCGACATCCACGGTGGTGAAGGGACTCACCAGGATAAGGACGTTGATGGTGTGCGAGACGAGCCAGACCACCGCGAAGGTAACCAGGGCCACCGGAACCGCGATCAGGTCTCCCAACCAGGTAATGCCAGCGGCCGCAAAGTGCAGGCCGGCCAGGTCGAGCTGCCCGCTTACGTGGGGTTTCATCTGTTCGAACACCTCCAGAGCAATCGGGACGATGACCCCGGTCGCCAGCAGCGCGCTCGCCTTGTTCTCGAACAGTTCGAGGACGTCCAGGGGCTTCTTGAGCGAGGTCGGGACGACAGGGCCGACGGCATCCTTGGCCATGCACACACCCACCAGAAGCAGGGCCGCACCAAAGAACCAGGGCTGCGCGTACCAGGGAAGACCCGCCCGCTCCGGCGGGGTTGCCCGGTAGTATTTGTACGCCCCCAGCGCCCCGATTCCGAGCAACGGTGAAATGGCAACGCCGGTGACCTGGGACAGGGATTCCGCCGCCTTCACCCCCACCGAAGTCTGCTTCTTGAAATCGTCAGCCGTCGCCGCCCGGGCGGAATTCATCCACCCGCCGATCATCGCCACGGCTAACAGAATCCGGCCGGTCCGTTTCATAATGAAGGCAAATCTGGCGTGTCCGGAGATGACGCGAAAGGGCGAATTTTTCGGCGCGGACGCGGAAGGCGAGACGCCTTTCGGCTTCCGAGGTTCGGGGGTCCGGCGTAGTTTTCCCACCATGGCCGCCGCCTCCCATCGCTTCCTCCTGCTGTTGCTCCTCCTGCTCGGTTGCCTGATGTCGCGATCCGCCGGGGCCGCGGACTCGGATCTGTTGGAGATCGAACGACAGGTGTCCCATGGATACGCCACCAACGGGGGCGTCCGAATCCACTACGCCGCCCTCGGGAAGGGTCCTCTGGTGGTGATGATCCACGGGTTTCCCGACTACTGGCTGACCTGGCGTCACCTCATGGAAGCGCTGTCCACGGACCATGAGGTCGTGGCCCTGGATCAGCGCGGATACAACCTGAGTGACCGTCCGAAGGGCGTCGAACAGTATGACATGGCGCTGCTGGTTTCCGATGTCGCGGCCGTGATCCGAGCCCGCGGTCGCGAGCGGGCAGTCGTGGTGGGGCATGACTGGGGAGGTGCGGTCGCGTGGTCGTTCGCCATGCGGCATCCGGAGATGACCGAGAAATTGGTCATTCTCAACCTCCCGCATCCCCGTGGTCTGAGCCGCGAGCTGGCGCACAATCCACGGCAGCAGGCCGCCAGCGCCTACGCACGGGCCTTTCAGCAGGAGGGATCCCATTCCAACCTGACCGCCGCGGGCCTCACCTTCTGGATTACCGATGCGGCGGCCAAACCGCGCTACGTGGAGGCGTTCCACCGGTCTGACTTCGAGGCCATGTTGAACTACTACCAACGCAACTATCCCCGGGAACCCTATGCGGAGGATCCGTCGCCGTTGATCAAGGTCCAGTGCCCGGTGCTGATGATCCACGGACTCAAGGACACGGCGCTGCTGTCGCCGGCATTGAACGGCAACTGGGACTTTGTGGAGCAGGACCTCACCCTGGTCACCATCCCCAATGCCGGCCATTTCGTGCAGCAGGACTCTCCGGACCTGGTGGCCCGCAGCCTCCGGTCCTGGCTGACGCGGTGAGGGAACCACGGACTGAAGGGAAGCGGAGTTTTACCACGGATAGCACGGATGAACACGGATGGAGGGCGGAGAAAACACGGATCTGAAACCAGTTCCGGATGCCCCGTCGGCTCGACACCTTCTACTGCTGCCTTCTCAAACAAACCGCGTCGATCCCGCTAGCAGCGCCGCAGTAAAATCCTCCCCTCCGAGATCGCCAGACGACGCGTCATTGCGCACACTGGGTCCGTGTCGTCTCCCTCGGTTCCCCTGCCCAGCTTGAGCCCGGCTCAGCGCCGCTTTCTTTATCTCACCGCCCTGGTCAACGGCGCGGCGATCATGATCGTCGAAATCCTCGGGGCCAAAATGCTGGCCCCCTATCTGGGCACCTCCCACTTCGTGTGGACCGCTCAGATCGGGGTGGCGATGGGGTCATTGGCGGCGGGGTATTATCTCGGCGGACGATGGGCGGATGCCTCGGTGCGGCTGGACCGTTTGTTCGCCGGCATGCTGGTCGCCGCACTGTACCTGTCCCTGACGGTCGTCGGAGTCCGCTTCGTCGCCGTGGCGTGCCTGGATTTTCCCCTCCCGGTGGGCTCCCTGCTGTCGTCGCTCTTTCTGTTCTTCGTGCCCCTTTCCCTGCTGGCGATGACCTGTCCGTTCCTGGTGCGATTCCTCACCCATCAACTGCAGACCGTGGGCGGTGCCGTCGGCCGCCTGTCCTCCCTCAGCACGGTGGGAAGCCTGATAGGGACGGCCCTGATTGGCTATCTGCTCATCCCGCTCGCCCCCAATTCCGTCACCATGGTGGTCACCGCCGGGCTCGTGGCGCTGATGGCGGTCCTCCACTTTCTTTTCTGGGCCCGCCGGCCGGCCGTGGCACTGGGAGCGGCCGCGGCCATTGGCGGCGCGGGGTTCTTCGCGGTGAACCGTGACCTCCACACGCAGTACACCCATGTGAAACAACTGTACCGCGGCAATTCCAACTTCGGTCAACTCCAGGTTGTCGAAACGCTTTCCGGGGGCATGCGGTTTTACGTCAATGACTACCTGATTCAGAACACCTACGTGCCGCAGACACGCCAGAGCGGTTCCGTCTTCACCTACGCCCTGCACGGTCTCGCCCGGACCCATGTGGAGAACCCGCGTTCGGTCCTATGCATCGGCCTCGGTGTCGGGATCGTGCCCTCCCTGTTTGCGCGGGAGGGCGTCCGCGTGGACGTGGTGGAGATCAATCCCGCCGTGGTGCCGGTCGCCCAGAAATTCTTCGACCTGGACGTGTCCCGGATGAACCTGACGTTCGGTGATGGACGGCAGTTCCTGAACCGCTGCACCAATCACTACGATGCCGTGGTGCTCGACGCCTTCCTGGGGGACTCCTCTCCGGCCCACCTGATGACCCTTGAGGCCTTCGACTCCATGCGCCGGGTGCTCAACCCGGAGGGTGTCCTGGTGATCAATTGCTTCGGCGGAACCCAGCACGGAAAGGACTTCTTCCTCGCCTCGCTGAGCAAGACGCTGCGGGCCGCCTTTGATCACGTTGAACTTCACGCGGCCGAGAGCGGGAATGCCTTCTTCGTGGCCTCCGCCACGCCGCTGCGCGTCTTTCGGACGATTGAGCCGCAGACGATTCACCCCATGGTCCGTGAGGATGTCGTCCGCGTCCTGGCCCGGACCCGCGAAACCGATCCCCAGCACGGCCGGATCCTGACCGACGACTTCAATCCGGTGGAGTTCCACGACGCCGCCAACCGCGAACGCATCCGCCGCAGCCTCGCCAAGAGCATGCAGGAACTGTAGCCCCTGCCGACTCCGACCACGGTCCACCGAAATCGGTTGGGAACCCAGAACGAATCAGACGCAATGACCGACGAAGCGTCACAATTTCGACTCAAATCTGGAATTTGACTCTGAGTCAAATATGCTCACTCTAACGCCGTGGGCACGAGCGAGAGAAAGCAGCGGGAGCGGGAGGAGCGGGAGGAATTAATCATCGGTCAGGCGGCGGCGCTGCTGCTGCGGGAGGGGTTCCAGGGTCTGAATCTGGACGTGCTGGCCCAGGCCATCGAGTATGCCAAGGGCACCATTTACCAGCATTTCCGCACCAAGGAGGATCTGGTGCTGGCAGTGGCCACGCGGGCCCTGCGGGAGAGGGCGCAGCTTTTTGAACGGGCCGCCGCCTTTACCGGACGTTCCCGCGAGCGCATGCGCGCGGTGGGGGTCGCCTGCTGCCAGTTTGCCATCGCGCATCCGGACTACTTCCAAATTGACCTGATGCTGCGGGCCCAGTCGTTCTGGGAACAGGCATCGCCGGAGCGGCGGCAGGCCAATGGACGCGAGGGGGAACGGTGCACCCGCGTGATGGGGGCCATCGTGACCGACGCCCAGCGGATGGGGGATCTGCCCGCCAGACTCACTCCGGGTGCGGTGAGCTTCAGCCTGATCGCCATGACCATGGGCAGTCACACCATGGCCCTGGAGCCGGAGATCCAGCGCCTGTGCTCACTCGCCGACCCATTGAAGGCCACCCGCATCAATCAGGATCTGGTATGCGACGGCCTCGGCTGGCGTCCGCTGCTTGCAGATTGGGACTATGCGGCAACCGACCGCCGGATCCGGGCCGAGGTGTTTCCGGAAGCCGTCTGGCTGGAGGACGCACCCCCGATCGCGACGGCCACGCGCCGGACCCGTGGGCGCACCCCGTCCCGGCGAAAGGCGTCCCGATGAACCTGGTCGCCTGGCGGATGCTCACCCACGAACGGGCCAAGTATCTGGGCCTCATTTTTGCCATCGCCTTCAGCACCTTCCTGCTCGAGAACCAGACCTCGATCTTTGCCGGCATTCTCAAGCGGACCGCGAGTCAGATCCTGGATGTGACGGATGCCGACGTGTGGGTGATGGATCCGGCGACGCAGTACTTTGAGGAGACCAAGGCCCTCAGGGATACGGACCTGACCCGGGTGCGCAGTGTCCCGGGTCTGGCCTGGGCCGTTCGCCTGTTCAAGGGAATGCCGGTGGCGCGGACGGAGGCGGGCCGGTTTGCCCAGTCCATCGTGCTGGGACTGGACGATGCCACTCTCACCGGCGCGCCAAGGCGGATGGTGATGGGGTCCTGGGAACGCCTGCGTGAGCCGGACTCGGTGGTGATGGATCGCGCGGGGTATCTGCTGCTGTTCCCTGGCGAGCCCCTGATTTTGGGCCGGCGGCTGGAGCTCAACGACCACGCGGTGACCCTCGTCGGCATCTCGGAGGCAGGCGCTCCCTTCGCCAGCTTTCCAGTGATCCATGCGCGCTACAGCGTCGCGGTGAACTTTCAGGGAATGGAACGAAGCCAGCTCTCCTACGTGATTGGGCGTCCCGCGCCCGGCATGACCCCGGGGGAACTCTGCGCGGCCATCCAGGAACGCACCGGCCTGCGCGCCCGGACCTCACAGGAGTTCGCCTTTGACTGCGTCCGCTACTACCTCAAGAACACAGGAATCCCGGTCAACTTCGGCATCACCATCGGTATCGCCCTGGTGGTGGGAACGGTCGTCGCCGGCCAGACCTTCTATCTGTTCACCATCGAGAACCTGCGCCAGTTCGGCACGTTGAAGGCGATCGGTGTCCCCAATCCGCGACTCATCGGCATGGTTCTGCTGCAGGCGTTCTCCGTGGGGCTCATTGGCTTTGCGCTGGGCACCGGCATGGCCGCCGCCTTCTTCGACATCTTCCAGGCCAAGACCGCCACCCGGGGGATCATTCTGATGTGGCAGTCCGTGGCGCTGACCGGCGGCTGCATGTCCTTCGTGGTGGTGGTGGCCAGCCTGCTCAGTCTGCGACGGGTTCTGATCCTGGAACCGGCAACCGTGTTCCGCTCGTGAAACCCTCCATCCCCGCCGTCGCCTGCCGCGATCTCCGGAAACACTTCGGGGAGGGCGACACGCGCATCGAGGTGCTGCGCGGTGTGGGACTGGAAGCCGCCGCGGGTGAACTGACGTTTCTCCTGGGCCCGAGCGGTTGCGGCAAGACCACTCTCATCTCCGTCATTGCCGGACTGCTCGACAGTTCCTCCGGGTCGGTGGAGATCTTCGGGGAGAACACCGAACGACTGGCCCCGGCCGACCGGGTCCGGTTTCGCCGCGCCAACCTGGGTTTCGTTTTTCAGCAGTACAATCTGCTGCCCTCCCTGAGCGCGACGGAGAATGCGGCCGTCCCCCTGCTCGCCGCCGGAGTCCGGCACCGCGAGGCGTTCGCGCGGGCCCGCGAACTGCTCCATCGCCTGGGACTCGGTGACCGGATGGACACGCCCCCCTCCCAGCTTTCGGGTGGACAGCAACAGCGCGTGGCGCTGGCCCGCGCCCTGATTCATGGCCCCCGTCTGCTGGTCTGCGATGAACCCACCGCCGCCATGGATCACAAAACCGGCGAGGTGGTGATGGAATTGCTGGCCGGCGCCGCCCTCGCACCCGACCGCGGGGTGATCGTGGTCACCCATGACACCCGGATGCTGCACTTCGCGCACACCATTGCCCGGATGGACGATGGACAGATCGTGGAGCTCCAACGCGGTACCGGCACCTGATCAACCTTCTCCTCAACTGACATGAAAAAGATCGGACTTCCCCTGATCGCCCTGCTGACCGCGGGTTTCGCCACGGTCTCCATCGTCCGCTCCCAGCCCCGACGCAGTTCCACCAACCCCCCAGCGCCGCCCCCGGTGACCACCTTCAGTTCCACCGTGGCCGCAGTGGGCCTCGTGGAGGCGGCCAGTGAGAACATCGCGATCGGCACTCCGCTCAGCGGATTAGTGACCTCCGTTCACGCGCGGGTGGGGGCCGCCCTGTCTCCCGGTGAACCCCTGTTTGAACTGGATACCCGTTCGCTCCGCGCCGAGCGGGAATCGCGTCGGGCGGCCGTGGCATCGGCGGAAAGCCGGGTGCGCACGGCGGAGTCCGTGCTGGAAGATCTGCAGGATCAGCGTCGACGTGCGGAGGCTCTGGCCCAAACCGCGGTCATCAGCCCGGAGGAGCTCAGCCGCCGGCGCTTCGGCGTTCACACGGCGGAGGCCCGGCTTGCCGAGGCCGGTGCGGAAGTGGTCACGGCCCGGGCGCTGTTGGCGGTGGTGGAGACGGAACTCGAGCGGTCGGTGATCCGTTCGCCCATCGCTGCCGAGGTGCTGCAGGTGAATGTGCGTCCGGGAGAGTTTGCCGTCGCCGGAGCGCCACCCCGTCCACTGATGGTTCTGGGCAACCTGCGTCCGCTCCACGTCCGTGTGGATGTGGATGAACATGAGGGCTGGAGGGTGAAGTCCACGGCCGCTGCCGAGGCCCGGCTGCGCGGACAGGCCACCCTTCACGCGCCCCTGAAGTTTGTGCGGTTCGAACCTCTCGTGATCCCCAAACGATCCCTCACGGGAGACGCCACGGAGCGGGTGGACACCCGGGTGCTGCAGGTAATCTACGAAGTGGTCTCCTCGCCCGGGGTGCCCCTGTTCGTCGGACAGCAACTCGACGTCTTCATCGACGCCGGGCCGGCACTCTAGCCCCTCGGATTCGCAGTTGAGACCGGCAGGGATTGACCGGCAGAGTTGCCGACATGGCTCCCGTCAACGCTCTCCGTATCCCCGGCGCCTTGCTTTCAATGCTGTGGGTGACGCTGATTCCCCCCGTTTCCATGTTGGGGGCGGAAACTCCCACGCCGCTCTCCGCCGCTCTGCAGCCCTGGGTGGACCAGGGGCGGATCAGCGGGGCGGTGGGGTTGGTGGCGGATCGTGACCGGGTTTTCGCCGTCGAGTCCGTGGGGCTTTCCGATCTGTCCACCCGTCGTCCGATGCGGTCGGACGATCTCTTCTGGATCGCGTCCATGACCAAGCCGATGACCGCGGTCTGCGTGCTCATGCTGGCCGATGCCGGAAAACTCCGTCTGGACGATCCGGTAGAGACCTACCTGCCTGAGTTCCACGGTCAATGGCTGCTGGCGGAGGACTCACCGGAGCGCCGCGTGCTCAGCCGTCCGGCCCGGGCGGTCACTGTCCGGGATCTTCTCACCCATACCTCGGGGCTCACCGGCGATGTGCCGCAGCGTCCGGATGCCTGCCTCGCTCAGACCGTTTCCGCGACGGCGCGCGAGCCGCTGCAGTTTCCCCCGGGGTCGCGCTGGAGTTATTCCAATCCAGGCATCAACACCCTGGGTCGCCTGGTGGAGGTTGTGAGCGGACTCTCCTTCCCCGACTTCCTGCAACAGCGGGTCCTGGATCCTCTCGGCATGAAGAACACCACCTTCTGGCCAACCGCCTCCCAGGAAAAGCGGCTGGCAAAATCCTACAAGGCGGACCCGGCGGGCGGCCTCAAGGAGGTCACGGTATTCTTTGCGGACGGGCGTCCACTGGGAGATCGAAGCCGCACTCCCAAGCCGGCCGGCGGGCTGTTCTCCACTGCGTCGGACATGGCCCGGTTCTATCAGATGATGCTTCAGGGTGGGACGTACCGGGGCCGTCGATTGTTGTCGGAGAATGCCGCGGCCGAGATGACGCGCACGCAGACGGGTCCGCTGAAGACCGGGTTTGTGGACGGAATGAGCTGGGGCCTGGGATTTCAGGTGGTTAAACAGCCGCAAGGGGTCACCGCGATGCTCTCCCCGGGGACGTTCGGTCATGGCGGGGCCTATGGAACCCAGAGCTGGGCGGACCCAGTTTCAGGCCGGATTTACATCCTGATGATTCAGGCAGCGGGCCTGCCCAACGCTGACGCCAGCGAACTGCGGTCCGCCTTCCAGGCCGCGGCGTCCGCAATGACCCTCCGATAGTCGACGGACGTTTCGCGGTTTGCGGGGGACCCATTCCAGATGGCACCGCGCTTGCTGATTTGCGCCTTCCTACATTTGCGATTTCCGATGCCCATCCTGCCCCAATCTCTGCGCCGACGACTTCCGTGCCCGGGCCTGTCCCTGTCCCTGTTCCTGGCCTGCGCCTGGACCAGCCTCCTGGTCCTTCAACTGCCCGCCGGTGCGGCTCCGGTCATCAGCGAGTTCATGGCGACGGACGGGGCGTCACTTGCCGATGAGGATGGCGAGCGGTCCGACTGGATCGAACTGCACAATCCGGGCCCGGAGCGGGTCAATTTGCGGGGATGGTCGCTGACCGACGACCCAAAGCTGCCGGGAAAATGGCGGTTTCCCGAACGCTTCCTGGAGCCCCAGGGTTACCTGGTGGTGTTCGCGTCGTCCAAGGACCGGACGGGTGCAGGAAATCTGCATACCAATTTCCGCCTGAATGCCGGCGGCGAATACCTCGGGCTGTTTCCTCCCGGTTCGACAGTTCCGGCTGCGGAGTTTGCCCCGAGCTTTCCGCCCCAGTTGGACAACGTGGCCTACGGGATCCCGTCCAACGGGATTCTGCGTGACCTGCTGGCCAGTGTCCCGGTCCGGGTATTGATCCCCACCAACGCCACCGAGTTGTCGTCCGCATGGACCGCCCCGGAGTTCTCCCCGGGCTTAAACTGGATCCCGGGTCCCGGAATGGGAGTGGGCTTTGACTCCACACCGTCCGGACCGGGAGGGAACCTCAATCTCGCCCGAACCGGGACCGCCTCCCAATCTTCCATCGGCTACGGCTTTGGAGCGGAGTGGGCCCACGACGGAGACCCCGCCACCTTTTCCCACACCGCCTCCGACGACAGCGCTGCGGCCTGGTGGGTGGATCTGGGGAAAACCGTGGAGGTGCGACGCATTGTCCTTCGGAACCGGGAGGACTGCTGCGGAGCGCGACTGCGGAACATCACCGTCCAACTCCTGGGTTCGGATGGCCGGACCGTCGTGTGGAGTTCCGAGCTGCTGAATCCGGAAAACATCCTGGGTTCCCCCGGCTCGCTCGTCCTGGACCTGTTGGACCTCAATGTGGGTGCGATTCCAGCGCAGACCGTCCGGGTATTCCGAACCGCCGATACGGATACTTCAGGCGGTGTCATCGATACGGATGAGGCCAACGTGCTCTCCCTGGGTGAGGTGGAGGTCTATGGCGTGGAGACGCTCTCGTACGGGCCACTGGTCCGCACCGATCTCGCCAACGCCCTCCCCGGTCAAAACGCCTCGGCGTTCATTCGGATTCCCTTTGTTCTGTCCGATCCGGGCGCCCTCCAAGCCCTGAGTCTGCAACTGCGATACGACGATGGCGCGGTGGTGTTCCTGAACGGCGAGCCAGTGGCGTCCCTGAATTCGCCGTCGCCCACCCCCTGGAATTCAGCCGCCTTGGGCAAGCGGGTGAAGGCGGGGGTATTCGAACCGCTGGTGCTGGATCTCGCGGCCTGGCGCAGTCGTTGGATACCGGGCACCAACTGGCTGGCGTTCCAGGGATTGAATGCCTCGGCGACGGACCCGGACTTCCTGCTGGAGGCGCAGTTGATAGCCGAGACCGCCGCCCCGGTTTCCGGTGCCTATCTGGACCAGCCAACACCCGGTGCCGCGAACAACTCCACCTGGACCTTCGGTCGAGTGGAGGACACCACCTTCAGCGTGAATCGCGGACGCATGAGTGAGCCCTTCAATCTGGAAATCGCCACCCGCACTCCCGGGGCGGAAATCCGCTTCACCCTCGATGGCAGCGTGCCGGATGCCGCCCGGGGACAGCGGTACACCGGAACCATTCCCATCGGGAAAACCACGGTGGTCCGCGCCATCGCCTTCAAGGAGAACTACCGCCCGACGGACGTGGACACCCACACCTACCTCTTCACCGACGGGGTCATCGCCCAGCCGGCGCGTCCTCCGGGTTTCCCAGCGGCCTGGGCCGGAGTTTCCGGCGATTACGCGATGGATCCGCGCATTACCCAATCGCCGGACTACGCCAGCCGGATGGCCGAGTCCCTCACCGCCCTGCCCACCGTGGTGCTCACCACCGAGGTGGACAATCTGTTCGGCGCCACGCGCGGCATCTACGCCAACCCAGAGCGCAATGGGGTGGCCTGGGAGCGTCCGATCTCCATGGAATGGATCAACGAGGACGGCACCGGACGTTTCCAGTTGAACTGCGGACTGCGCATCCAGGGCGGATACTTTCGGGATCGGAACGTGACCCAGAAGCACTCGCTGCGGCTGCTGTTCAAGGACGAGTACGGGCCGGGACGTTTGCGGGAGGATCTGTTCCATGAGTTCGGCGCCGCGCGGGAGTTCGACACGCTGGTGCTGCGGGCCGGCGCCAACGACGGCTATTCGTGGGACGCGGCGCGCGACACCGAGCAATTCATTCGGGATGAATTCGGCCGCCGTTCCCTGCTGGCCATGGGTCAGCCCACGGGACGCGGACGCTTCGTCCACCTCTACCTCAACGGGCTCTACTGGGGTCTGTATAATCTGGCGGAGCGTCCTGCCGAGGACTTCTCCGCAACCTATCTGGGCGGGGAACCCGAGGACTGGGATGCCATCAACTCCGGTGACGTCAAAAGCGGCAGTCTGGATGCCTGGAACTCCTTCATCTCCGGGGTCCGGACCGTCACCACCCTGGCCGACTATCAGCGCCTGAAGGGACTGAATCCGGACGGCAGTCGCAACGACGCGTTTCCCGAGTACCTCGATGGCCCCAACTACATGGACTACATGCTGGCCAATATCTGGGGCGGCAACTGGGACTGGCCCAACAAGAATTTCTGGTTCGGACGCCACCGCGGGGGTCTCGCGGGTGGCTTTAAGTTCTATCTCTGGGACTTCGAAAACACGATGGGCAACAACCGCGACCGCTCACCCCTGAACATGGTCTCCCCACGGCCGGACATCGCCTCTTCCTGGGTGGGGGAACCGCACGACCGCCTGCGACGGTTCAGCGAGTATCGGATCGAATTTGCCGACCGGGTGCAGCGACATCTGTTCGGGGAGGGATCCCTGACCCCGGGCGCCCTGCTGGCGCGCTATCGGGGACTGGCGGATGGAATCGAGACGGCAATGATCGCGGAGACGGCGCGCTGGGGGGACGACAACGTTTCACCCCCGCAGGATCTCACCGACTGGCGCCGCGAACGCGACTGGATTCTGGGCACCTACCTGCCGCAGCGGACGGGCGTTGTCCTGTCACAACTCCGCGCCGCCGGACTCTATCCGCGGACCGACGCCCCGGTTCTAAATCCGTCCGGCGGTCCGGTGTCCCCGCTGAAACCCGTCCTACTCTCCACCACCGCTGCAGAACTCTTCTACACCACCAATGGAGTCGATCCCCGTCTTCCCGGCGGAGCAGTGCATCCCAACGCCCTCCGCGTGTCCTTTAATACCGGTGGTGGACCCGCGCCGGATCCGCTGCTGATCCAGAGCAGTCGGGTCTGGCGCTACCTCGACGACGGATCGGATCCCGGGGCGGCGTGGCGCGACGTGGATTTTCCCGACGCGGCCTGGAAGTCCGGACCGTCGCCACTGGGCTATGGGGACGGCGACGAGGCGACCGTGGTTTCCTTTGTGGACGCCAACCCGACCCAGGCCGGCGTCCAGAAAAATGCCGCCACCTGGTTTCGCACCGAGTTTGCGGTGACCGATCCAGCGGCGTTTAAGGGATTGCTGCTCGGTGTGACTTTCGACGATGGGGTCGCGGTTTATTTGAACGGCAATGAAGTGCTGCGCAGCGACAACCTTCCGGCGGGGGCGGGTGCCGCCAACTACGCCAGCGGTGCATCGGCTGACAACTCCTTGCTGAGCCGTGCGGACCTTCCCGCCTCCCTCCTGCGACCAGGCCGAAACGTCGTCGCGGTTCAGGTTCACCAGAGCGATGGGGGAAGTTCCGACATCAGTTTCGACCTGACTCTGGATGGCGTGGTGGACGGCTCCGGCACGCTGAATACCCTCGATCCGTTCTTCCTCTCCGGCCCCACGGTCTTCAAGGCTCGGGCGCGGAATGGAGCGGATTGGAGTGCGCTTACCGAGGCTCGCTTCCTGCCGGACGTGGTGCGGGCAAACTCCAATCATCTGGTGATATCCGAGTTGTGCTACCGCCCAGCCGATGCGTCCACTCCGGCGGAACAGGCCGTAAGCTCAAACCGGGACGACTTTGAGTTTCTGGAGATTCTGAATGGAACCGGTCAGACGGTGGATTTGACCGGAGTGCGGTTCAGCGCCGGGATACTGTTCCAGTTCGCCGACGGCCTGCTGCTGGGCGGCGGGCAGCGGTACCTGGTGGTCCGCAACCAGGCCGCCTTCGAAGCCCGCTATGGCAAGGGACTGCCCGTCGCGGGTGAGTACGACGGGAGCCTTTCCAACGACGGTGAAGAATTGGCGCTGTTGGACGCCACCGGCGGGGATCTCCGGAGATTCACTTATCGCGATGAGTCCCCCTGGCCAACCGGACCGAATCGCAATGGGTACTCCCTGGTCCTGGTACGTCCGGAAACCCTGCCCGACCACCGCATTCCCTCCCACTGGCGGACCAGTGCGGCTCCGGGAGGATCCCCCGGCGGCGCGGATGTGGTGCGCTTCACAGGGGTGGCGGGAATGGATGCCAATGGCAACGGACAGGACGATCTCCTCGACTACGCCCTTGGGCGAGTGCTGACCGATCCTGGGGCGGGACTGTACAGTTCCGTCGAATCCTTTCCTGGTGTCGGAAGGGACGCGGAGCACCTGGTGGTTTCGTTTCCTCGCAATCTGGCGGCCGAGGAGGCCCGGGTGGTGCTGGAGACCGCCGATCAGATCACCGGACCCTGGCGTCAGGAGCCCCGGTCCTGGGTATCCGTGTGGGAGGAGCGCCTCTCAGGATCGGTAACCCGCCAGACCCTCCGACTGGACCCGTCACTGGACAGTCTCTCCACGGTATACGTCCGCCTCTCGGTTTCGTCGGCCCCATAGCACCGCCCGCTGGACACTCTCACGCATTTCCCGGATTTCCGAATAGCCCAAGTTCAGTCAAGGTCCGTCCTGCAAGCAGACGGGTCCAATGACGGACCTCGGACTACTGACCAAGGACCTCTCCGCCCAATGCCTTCCCCTCCTCTGCGCCTCGGTCTCATCGGCCTGGGCAACATCGGTCGTCACCACGCCAGCTATCTGATGGACGGCAGGGTGGAGCGCTGTGTTTTGACTGCAGTGTGCGCGCCCACGGCGTCCAAACTCGAACCTTTCCGTGAGCGGGGACTTCAGGGATTTACCGACGCCGCCGCCCTGTTTGCCTCGGGAACCGTGGACGCGGTGCTGATCGCCACCCCGCATTACCAGCACACCACCCTGGGGATGGCCGCGCTGGAAGCGGGATTGCACGTCATGGTCGAAAAGCCCATCTCCGCCCACAAGGCGGATGCAGAACGGCTCCTGGGCTGCGCCGCGCTGCATCCGCAGCAGGTGCTCGCGGGCATGTTCCAGCAGCGGGTGGAACCGCGCTACGCCAGGCTTCGGGCTTTGCTGGAGCGCGGGGAACTCGGACGGATTCAGCGGGTCACCTGGATCAATACCGACTGGTTCCGCACCGAGACCTACTACGCCAGCGGCGGGTGGCGGGCGACCTGGAAGGGGGAGGGCGGGGGGGTGCTGCTCAACCAGTGCCTGCACAACCTGGATGTCCTGACCTGGCTGCTCGGCATGCCCGCCAAGGTGCGCGGCTTTTGCCAGCTCGGACGCTGGCATGCGATTGAGGTGGAGGATCAGGTCACTGCCTACATGGAATACGCGGACGGTGCCACCGGCACCTTCCTCAGCAGCACTGGAGAGGCCCCGGGAACCAACCGGTTCGAGATCGCCGGATCCCTGGGCCGGGTGGTGCTGGAAAACAACCGGCTGATCCTCACGCGCAATGCTTCCGACGCCCTGGAATGGAACCGCACCGCGACGGTGGGCTTCAGCAAGCCGGAGACGCGGGAGGAGGAGATCCCGTTCGAGAATGCCCCAGCGCCGCATGCCCTCCTGATGGAGAACTTCGTTGCCGCTGTTCTGGACGGCACCCCGCTCATCGCCCCGGGCGCCGAGGGGATGAAGTCGGTTGAGCTGGCCAACGCCATCGTGCACTCCTCGCTGCTGGGCCAGACCGTGGACCTTCCGCTGGACGGCGCGGCCTGGGAGCGGCAGTTGCAGCAGCTGATTGCGGATTCCCGGTTTCACAAGGAGGTTCGGGAGGTCACCACCGACGATTTCGCCGCCTCCTTCCGCCGCTGACCCAGCCTATGAACCGCCGCCGTTTCCTCACCGCCGCCACCGCTGCTGCGGGCTCCGCGCTCGCCGCCACAAAGCCCGTGATGGCGCCGCTCCTCAAGCCACCCCTGGTCGGCTCCCAGCTCTATGGCTGGGGCCAATACTACGACCGCGACAGCAAGAAGCTCGGGGAGCATCAGGACGAAGTCCTGTCCGCCCTGCGCGACGCGGGCTACGACTACGCGGAGGGATCCCTGGATGTCACCACGCCGGACAACAACGCGAAGTTCGCCGACCGGCTGCGGAAGCGCGGATTGAAGCCGGTCAGCCTCTACACCGGAGGAGCCATGCACGTGCTGGGCAAGGCCAGCGAGACCGCGGAAAGGATCGCCGTGGCGGCACGCGCCGCCGCCAAGGCGGGTTTCGCCATCATCAACGTCAATCCAGACCCCATCGGCCGCGACAAGACGGACGCCGAACTCATTATCCAGGCCGGAGCACTCGTGGAGCTGGGGGAAGAACTGAAGGCGTCCGGCATCCAATTGGGAATACACCACCACACCCCGGAGCTCCGTGACGGCGCCCGCGAGTTCCATTCGAATTTCACCCGGTGCCCGGCCGGATTGGTCGGCTTCTGCTACGACGTCCACTGGGTCTACCGCGGGGGCATTCCGCCGGCCGAATGCCTGCCCCGCTACGGCGACCGCATCGTCTCCTGGCACCTGCGTCAGAGCCGCGACCAGATCTGGTGGGAAGATCTGGACACCGGGGACATCGACTATGCGGCGGTGGCCCGGTTCGCCCGGGACCACCGCCTGCCCGCCTTCTACACCGTGGAACTGGCCCTGGAATCCGGAACCCGCATCACACGATCCGTCGTGGAAAACCACGCCCGCAGCCGCGCCTTTGTGAAGCAAGTGCTGGGAGCGTGAGCTGAAGTACGTTTCTCAGCCGGTAGGCAGGGGTTGGGGGGAGTTACTCTGCGGATATCCCGCTTTCCGGCAGGAGCCGGACCCTGAGGAATCGGCGATCCGAGGAGTCCATGGGAACGGCATCCTGGAGGAAGGTGGAGCAACTCATCCAACACCAGACCCAGGCGCGGGCCCTGGGTCGCTCCGTGGCTACAATCCAGGAGTTCCTGCCGGTGGCGATCCAATTGACCGCGCAGTTCATTCGCACCTTGCGCATTGGAATCCTTTTCGGAATGCGCTGAGCCAGAACGCTGGCGCTACCAAGTGACTCTACAAATTCTTACCTGAAAATTCCGCCGGACACCGTTGGGGGCGGGACGCCTCCTGCCATTGCCCCAGTTGGTAATCCCGTTTTCAAGCGATTCGGGCTTGGGCACGGGGTTCCGGGGAAACTCCAACGGTGGGAGCCTGCGGATTCCGGTTCATTCCTGCCGGGCGATCGTCTAGCCTCAGCCCATGAAGCTTGCCATGATGTGGTCGCTACCGGTCCTTGCCGCCTCCCTCCTCCAGGTCTGCGCCCAGCAGTGGGTCACCTACACCCCGCCCGCGGGCACCGCCAACGGCAAGTCGATCATTCTACTTTCAGGCGACGAGGAGTATCGTTCCGAAGAGGGACTGCCCCAGTTGGCCAAGATTCTGAGCCAGCGCCACGGATTCAAGTGCACCGTCCTTTTCTCGCAGGACGCCGATGGGGTCATCAATCCGAACAATTCGACCAACGTCCCAGGCATGCACCTGCTCGCCGGGGCCGATTTGGTGGTGAACCAGTTCCGTTTCCGCGAACTGCCCGATGCCGACATGAAGCATTTCGTGGATTACCTGAACTCCGGAAAGCCGATGATGGTGCTGCGCACCGCCACGCATGCCTTCAATTACGAACGCAACAAACAGAGCCCCTACGCGGTTTACTCCTGGAGCGCCCCGGGCGGCGGCTTCGGCACGAAGGCGGTAGGAGAGACCTGGACCTATCACCACGGCAATCACGGCAGCGAGTCCGCCCGCGGTTTGGTTGAAGGGAAGAACGTCAAGAATCCCATCCTGACCGAGGTCACCGATGTCTGGGGTCCGTCCGATGTGTACGGAGTGAACGCCGACTTTCCCGCGGATGCCACGGTGTTGCTGCAGGGGCAGACGCTCGTGGGCATGAACCCCAAGGATCCCCCCAACCTCAAGAAGGCCATCATGCCCATCGTCTGGCTCAAGGACTACCGGACTCCGGACGGCAAGACGTCGAGAATCTTCTGTTCCACCATTGGCGCGGCGATTGATCTGGAGAGCGCCGATCTGCGGCGGCTCTTCGTCAATGCCGCCTATGACCTGACGGGACTCAAGGTACCCGCCAAGGCCGACGTGACGTATGTCGGCGAGTTCAAGCCGCAGATGTTCGGTTTCAACAAGTTCACCAAGGGCGTGAAGGTCAGCTCCCACGAGCTGAAGTAGCCGGTTCAAAGCCTGCGGGCGTAGTGGATCTGTCGCGCGACTTCGATGAAACCGCAGGCAGGATACCGGGTTGGACTTCAGGGACGCCGGAATTCATCGCAGCCATTCCTCTCGACGTTCGGCGACGAAGGGGTCATCGCTGAGATGGGGATAGGCGACCTGGATCCGATCCAGAGCGTCCGCCTGCCCGGGCGACAGGGTTTCGCGGGGATCCAGGCACTCAATCCCGGCCAGAAGCCCCTGACGGCGCAGGATCTCATGAATGCCGGCAATGCACCCGGCGAACCCGTTCGCCGCGTCGAAGATCGCAGCGTTGGCGTCAGTGATCTGGGCGGCAAGGGTGAGCAATTCCGCAGGAATGGCTGAGCCGTCGCGAGACTCCTGGCAGCGTCCGAGATGTTCGACCGCCATTCGCGTCCAGCAGGCCCAGTGTCCCAGGAGACCGCCCACGATGCGCAGCGGAGGACCCTCGGAGGCACCGGGGATCCGAAACGGTGTCAGGAGGTCGAGCAGGATTTGATCATCGTTGCCGGTGTAGAGGGCGATCTCCCGGGCCCGCCCCGAGGCCGCGACGCCGTGCAGGACGTCGAGGGTTTGATAGCGGTTGAAGGGCGCGATCTTGATCCCCAGCACGCCGGGAATTGCGGCAAAGCATTTCCAAAATCGTCGGGACAGGAATCGCCCACCCACGGCTGGCTGCAGGTAGAATCCGAACAGCGGAATCTCCCGAGCCACGCGTTCGCAGTGCGCCAGCAGCGCCTCCTCGGGGTCGTCGCCCAATGCCGCAAGGGAGAGGAGGCCGGCGTGATAGCCGGATTCCCGCGCCAGGGAGGCTTCAGCCACGGCCTGAGGGGTGCGCCCGCAGACACCCGCAATCAGCACGGTGCGTCGGCCGGTCCGTCGATCGCAGTCGGCCACCGTCTCGGAAGCCAATTGGAGAACGGGCGCGAGCAGGCCGTGGCGCGGGTCGCGGATGGCGAACTGGGTGGTGTGGACACCCACGGCGACGCCGCCCGCTCCCGCCGCGTGATAATACCGGGTCAGAGCCCGCTGGTGACGCTCGTCGAGGCGGCGCGTGGCCGTCAGCGCCAGTGGATGGGCCGGGATGACCAGGCCCTCGGCGAGACGCGACCGGACCCACTCCGGGGGTTGGGGAAGGGAGGACATCGCCGGAGGGGCTACAATCACGGTACTCGGGGTCAGTATCGGCCGCTGCGGACTTCAAATCCGGTCGGGCGTCCGAGCGTGCGCCCGCCGCAGCGAATCCAGTCCGCTGTCCAGCGCAGCACGGTGTCCAGGGAGGTTGGCGGCTCGCCAAACCGGGCGTTCAGACGCGCCGGATTGCTGAGCAGGGAGGTGGGGCATTCTGTACCGGTGATCGTCACCGGTCGGTTGAGGAGGCGTCCGAACTCCTCCGCGGTGGCGCGGACGGACAGCACCGCACTCCGGCAGAGATTGAAGGCGGGTGGGGGATTTGCCGCGAGCTCGAGCGAGCGCAGGATCCGGTCCGCAGCATCCCCCTGCCAGATGCAGTTGAATCCGCCGTTGGAAACATCCACCGGCTCGCCTCGCCACACCCGTAGGGCGATGTCCACCAGTACCCCGTAGCGCAACTCAACGGCGTAGTTCAGTCGCAAACGGACACCGGCCGTGCCCTGAGACCGGCTGGCGTATTCGAAGAGACGCTCGCGGGCGATGGCGGCGTTGGCGTATTCGCCCATGGGGGTCAATGGCTCCTCCTCGGTCGCGCCACACCCGGTGACCGGCATGGGGGGATACACATTGCCGGTGGAGAGCAGCACCCAGCGGGCGGAGGGAAATCGGGCCACGCCATTGGCCGGGGCGAGCGTATTGACCGCCCAGGTTTGCGCCGGATCCCGCGCCGTCCCGAACTTCAATCCCACCAACGAAATAACATTCTCCGCCTCCGGAAGCCGGCGGAGGCTGTCCGGATCCAGCAGATCCACAGATGCAGTGCGAACGCCGAGCCCCTCAATCCGCTTCCGAACCTCCGGATC